>DASPWT010000223.1:0-23387 GCA_035637655.1 Burkholderiales bacterium
GTCCATGGCGGCCACGTCCTCGGGGGTCCCCTGAGCGAGGATGCGCCCGCCGCCTTCGCCGCCCTCGGGGCCGAGGTCGATCACCCAGTCGGCGGTCTTGATCACATCCAGATTGTGCTCGATCACCACCACGGTATTGCCCGCGTCGCGCAGTCGGTGCAGCACCGAGAGCAGCAGGTCGATGTCCTTGAAGTGCAGGCCCGTGGTCGGCTCGTCCAGGATATAGAGCGTGCGTCCGGTGTCGCGCTTGGAGAGCTCGAGCGAGAGCTTCACCCGCTGCGCCTCTCCGCCCGAGAGCGTGGTGGCGGGCTGCCCGAGCTGGATGTAGCCGAGGCCCACTTCGAGCAGGGTCTGGAGCTTCCTCTCCACGGCGGGGACCGTATTGAAGAATTCGTGGGCCGCCTGCACCGTCATCTGCAGCACGTCGTGGACATTCTTTCCCTTGAACTGCACTTCGAGGGTTTCGCGGTTGTAGCGCTTGCCGTGGCAGGTGTCGCACGGCACGTAGATGTCCGGCAGGAAATGCATTTCGACCTTGATGACGCCGTCGCCCTGGCAGGCCTCGCAGCGCCCTCCCTTGACGTTGAAGGAGAAGCGCCCCGGACCGTAGCCGCGCTCGCGCGCCATGGGCACGCCCGCGAAAAGCTCGCGGATCGGCGTGAACAGCGCCGTGTAGGTCGCGGGGTTGGAGCGCGGAGTGCGGCCGATCGGGCTCTGGTCGACGCTCACCGCCTTGTCGAAGAATTCCAGCCCCTTGATCGAATCGTGCGCGGCGGGCTCGTGTACCGAGCCGTAGAGCTCGCGCGCGACGGCGTGATAGAGCGTGTCGTTGATGAGCGTCGATTTGCCCGAGCCAGAGACGCCGCTCACGCACACGAACAGGCCTACCGGCAGCGCGAGATCGATATTCTTGAGATTGTTCCCGCGCGCGCCCTTGAGCCTGAGGACCCGCGTCTTGTCGAAGCGGCGGCGGGTGTTGGGCACGGCGATCTCCAGCACGCCCGAGAGATATTGGCCGGTGAGCGAGGCGGGGTTCCTGCGGATCTCTTCGGGCGGGCCCTCCGCGACCACCTCGCCGCCGCGCTCGCCCGCTCCCGGTCCCATGTCGAGAACGTGATCGGCCGAGTTGATCGCCTCTTCGTCGTGCTCGACCACGATGACGGTGTTGCCGAGGTCGCGTAGGTGCTTGAGCGTGGCAAGGAGACGCGCGTTGTCGCGCTGGTGCAGCCCGATCGAGGGCTCGTCGAGCACGTACATGACACCGGTGAGCCCCGAGCCGATCTGGCTGGCAAGCCGGATGCGCTGGGCCTCGCCGCCCGAGAGCGTGTCCGCGGCGCGGTCGAGCGAGAGATAGTCGAGGCCGACGTTGTTGAGGAAGTTGAGCCGCGCAACGATCTCGTTGACGATTCTCTCGGCGATGGCCTGCTTGCTGCCTTCGAGCTTGAGCTGACGGAAAAATTCGAGCGCCTGCTTCAGGGAGAGCCCGCTCACCTCGTAAATTGCGCGGTCGCCGACCTTGACGTGACGCGCTTCCGGGCGGAGCCGCGTCCCCTCGCAGGCGGGGCAGGCCTTGGCGTTCAGGTATTTCGCGAGCTCCTCGCGCACCACCAGCGAGTCTGTTTCCTTGTAGCGGCGCTCGAGGCTGGGCAGGATGCCCTCGAAGGGGTGCTCCTTCACGACCGTGCGGCCGCGCTCGCTCAAGTAGGAGAACGGGATTTTCTCCTGAGTGCCGTGGAGCACGAGCGTCTGGACCGGCTCGGGGAGCTTCTCGAACGGAGTCTCGACGTCGAACCCGAAATGCGCGGCGAGGCTCGTGAGCATCTGGAAATAGAACTGGTTGCGCCGGTCCCAGCCCCTGATCGCGCCGCTCGCGAGGGAGAGGCCCGGATGCGCGACCACGCGCTTCGGATCGAAGAAGTTGATCGCGCCCAGGCCGTCGCACTCCGGGCAGGCGCCCATGGGGTTGTTGAAGGAGAACAGGCGCGGCTCGAGCTCGGGCAGCGAGTAATCGCATACGGGGCAGGCGTAGCGCGCGGAAAACAGGTGCTCGCGGCCCGAATCGAGCTCGAGCGCCACGGCGCGGCCGTCGGCGTGCCGGAGCGCCGTTTCGAAGGATTCCGCCAGGCGCTGCTTCGCGTCCGGGCGCACTTTCAGGCGGTCGACGACCACGTCGACGGAGTGCTTCACGTTCCTGGAGAGCCTGGGCACGGAGTCGATTTCGTGGACCTTGCCGTCGACGCGCAGCCGCGCGAACCCCTGCGCGCGCAGCTCCGCGACCAGCTCGTGCTGCTCGCCCTTGCGGCTCGCGACGATGGGGGCGAGGATCATGAGCTTCGTGTCCTGGGGGAGTGCAAGAGCGTGGTCGACCATCTGCGACACCGACTGTGCCTGCAGGGGCAGCTTGTGCTGCGGGCAGTACGGGGTCCCGACGCGCGCATACAGCAGTCGCAGGTAGTCGTGGATCTCGGTGATGGTTCCGACGGTCGAGCGCGGGTTGTGGCTCGCCGCCTTCTGCTCGATCGAGATCGCGGGCGAGAGGCCTTCGATCAGATCGACGTCGGGCTTTTCCATGAGCTGCAGGAACTGCCGGGCGTAGGCGGAGAGCGACTCGACGTAGCGGCGCTGTCCTTCCGCGTAGAGGGTGTCGAAGGCGAGCGAGGATTTTCCGGAGCCCGACAGCCCGGTGATCACGATCAGCCGGTTTCTCGGCAAATCGACGTTCAGGTTCTTCAGGTTGTGCGTGCGTGCGCCGCGGATGCGAATCTGGTCCATCAAAGCCGGTCGAGGAGAAAGGCCAAACCCGCTACTATACGAAATTCCGCGGTACCTACGCTACCCCCATGACTTCGGCCGAGCTTTCCGTTGCGTTCTTTTTGCAGATGTTCTTCATCCTCGCCGCCTGCCGGGCGGTCGGCTGGGTGGCGCGGCGCTGCGGCCAGCCGCAAGTCATCGGCGAGATGATCGCCGGCGTGGTCATAGGGCCATCCTTGCTCGGGATCTTCTGGCCCGGGGCGCAACAGTTCTTGTTTCCGCCGGAATCGCTCAAGACGCTCTACGTCTTCGCGCAGCTCGGGATCGGGTTCTACATGTTCCTGGTGGGCGTGGAGTTCAATACGGAGCTTTTCCGCAGCCGCATGCGCAGCGCCCTCTCGGTATCCCTGGCGGGAATGCTGGTGCCCTTCATCATCGGCGCGGCGCTCGCGCTGTGGCTGGTGGAGGTACGGGGGCTTTTCTCCGGGAAGACGCGCACGTTCGAAGCGATTCTGTTCCTCGGCGCGGCCATCGCGATCACGGCTTTTCCGGTGCTTGCCCGCATCATCCACGACCGCGGCCTCACCGGCACGGCCCTGGGCACGCTCGTGCTCGCGGCCGGCGCGATCAACGACGCGGCGGCCTGGTGCGTGTTTGCCGTCGTGCTGGCGAGTTTCGGCGGCGGAGCCGTGGTTGCGGTGAAGGCTTTCGCAGGCGGGATCGGCTATGTGCTGCTCATGGTGCTCGCCGGGCGCAGGCTGCTATCGCCCCTGGGCCGGCTGGCCGAAGCCGAGCGCAGAATCGGCCCAGGCCTGCTCGGCGTGGTGCTCATGCTCCTCATGCTCGCCGCATGGGCGATGGACGCGGCGGGCGTCCACGCCGTATTCGGCGGCTTCATGCTCGGGGCGGTCATGCCGCGGGGTTTCCTCACCCAGGAGCTCAGGCGGCAGCTCGAACCGCTCGCCGTGGTGTTCCTGCTGCCGATGTTCTTCACGTTCTCCGGCCTGAATACGCGACTCGACATGGTGGCGAGCCCCGAGCTCCTTTTCATCGCCGCAGTCGTGCTGGTCGCCTCGATCGTGGCCAAAGGCGTGGCCTGCTGGGCCGCGGCGCGGCTCGCCGGCGAAGACAACCGGACCGCGATGGCCGTGGGCACGCTGATGAACGCGCGGGGCGTGATGGAGCTGATCATCCTCAACATCGGCTTGCAGAAAGGGATCATCGAGCCGGCGCTCTTCTCCATCATGGTCTTGATGGCCATCGTGACCACGCTGATGGCCTCGCCCTTGTTCGAGTGGGTGTATGGGAAGAAGGCCCGCGCCGCCGGTGAGCTGGACACGCTTTCTTCGAAGGCGTGATCGTGCAGCGGGCTGGCGCAGCATTTCGGGGAGGCTTCGGTGTTTGTATTCGGAATCGCGGTTATTGCGTTATGGCTGGGAGCGGCCTCTGGCATGCGCATGCGGGCGATTCCGCGGAGCGGACCTATCGCATGTGTGCCGGGGGCGATGCGGTCGCGCTGCGCGAGAAGCTCGTTCGTCTGCGCGGTGTGCGGGAGGCGGTGGTGGTGCCCGAAGAAGGCATTGCCCGATTAACGGTGTATCCTGGATCGTCCGACGAGCGGGCGGCGACGGAAATTATCGGAGGAGAAAGTTAAATGGCATCGGTCAACAAAGTCATTTTGGTAGGCAATTTGGGGCGCGATCCCGAGACGCGCTACGCCCCGGAGGGTGGAGCGATCACCAACATCTCGGTCGCCACCACGGATACCTGGAAAGACAAGACGAGCGGCGAAAAGCAGGAACGTACCGAATGGCACCGCGTGGTGTTCTTCAGCCGGCTCGCGGAAATCGCCGGCGAGTATCTGAAGAAGGGGTCGCAGGTCTATATCGAGGGATCCTTGCGCACGCGCAAGTGGCAGGACAAGGAAGGGAAGGAACGCACGACCACCGAAATCATCGCCGACCGCATGCAGATGCTCGGCAGCCGGCAAGGAGCGGGCGACGCAGGTGCCCGGGAAGCGAAAGAGCCCGCCACCGCGGGCGAGGGCAAGGCCGCCAAGAAACCGGCGGGCAAGTTCGACGACATGGAAGACGATATCCCGTTCTAGCCGTACGACCGGCCGCGCCCGTTACGACGAGGAAGGGCCCAACCCTTCCTCGAGCGTGCGCGGCCTGTTTCAAAGAGTTTTACTCCGCGCCGCGGCGCCGGCTAGGCCTCTACCAGCGCCAGCGCCGGACCGCCGAGTCGAAGGCGGAGCGCTTATAATGAATTTTCCAGCACCTATTCATTTGCGATCATGAAACCAGACAACCTGAGTGTCCTCAGTGAATTCCTGCACAAGCGCGAAAACATCGATCCCGCCCGCGTGACGCCCGAAGCCTTGCTCGAGGAACTCAAGGTCGATTCGCTCCTGCTGCTCGAACTGCTGTTCGAATTCGAGGACAGGCTCGGCGTCAAGATACCGCAGGACATTCCGCGACCCAAGACTGTCGGTGACTTGCTGGGGATCGTGGATAGGGTCACAGCCGGAAACGGCGTCTGAATGGCAGGCGCGCGGCGCGTCGCGGTCACGGGCCTGGGGCTCGTCAACCCTTTCGGCGGAGACCTTGCGGACTTCTTCAGCCGGATGCTGAGCGGTGAATCCGCGATCCGGCTTTACACTCGCGAGGACAAGGTAACCAGGCCGCTATCCGTCCCGGCGGTTCGCTGCGCGGATTTCGACGCCGACTCCGCGCTTGGCCGGTCGCTTGCCTACACCATGGACCGCTACAGCCAGCTCGGGACCACCGCGGCCCTTTCGGCGTGGCGCGATGCCGGGCTTCCCCGGACCAAGGATGCGCCGCGAAACGACTGGGGTGTCTCCTGGGGGACGGCACTGGGCGGTACGCTCACCTTCGAGAGCGGCTATATCGAGTTGTTGCGTAACGGTCGCGAGCGCGTGCCGCCGCTTTCGGTCGTGCTCGGAATGAGCAACGCGGCCGCCTCCCACATATCGATTCAGCTCGGCCTGGGGGCTTCCAGCGCGACGTATTCGGTCGCCTGCGCCTCATCGGCCGTCGCGATCGGCGAAGCTTTGCCGAAGATCCGCTCGGGCGAGGCGACGCTGATGGTCGTCGGCGGCTCCGAGGCGCCGCTCTCCTACGGCGTCGTGCGTGCATGGGAAGCGATGCGCATTCTTGCCTTGGGGGACGAGGCATCCGCCCCGCGCGCCTGCCGCCCCTTCAGTTCCGATCGGCAGGGCCTGGTGCTCGGCGAAGGGGCGGGCGCAATGATCCTCGAGGACTGGAACCACGCGGTCCGGCGAGGAGCGAGGATCTACGCCGAATTCGCGGGGTGCGGCAACACCTCCGATCATGATCACCTCGTCCGACCCAATGTGGACGGGCAGATGCGCGCCATGCGCATGGCAATTCAGGACGGCGGCCTCGCGCCCGAGGAGATCGATTACATCAACGCGCACGGCACGGCGACGCGCGAAGGCGACCCGATCGAGATCGCGGCCATTCGCGGCGTTTTCGGATCGCGTTCACCGGCCGTCGCGGTCAGCGCCACGAAATCGATGCACGGGCACATGCTCGGCGCAACCGGGGTGATCGAGGCCATCATCACCGTCCTGTCGCTGATGTCACAGGAGGCCCCGCCGACCGCGTATCTGGACGATGTGGATCGCGAGTGCACCGGTGTACGCCACATCACCGGAGGACCTCTGCGCACGAGCCTGCGGGCGGCGCTGTCCAACTCCTTCGCATTCGGGGGCAGCAACACGGTGCTGGCATTCCGCGCGGCTCATTGAATCCCGCGCGCGAGCGAATCACGAGGTTCTCAGCCGCCGGATCGCCAGTGCCGGCAGTCGCAGCACGAAGCCGAGGAGCAGGCGGACGTGCATCCAGGTCAGGAGCGCGTTGTCGCGCCAGTAGTTGAAATGCGACACGCCGCCCTCGCCGGGGCGGAAATAGCGCACCGGCGCGGGCTTGTTGAGCGGGCGCACCCCCAGCCAGCACATTCGCACCACCACTTCCGGGTCGAAGTCGAAGCGCCGCATCCAGTACTGCTTGCGCATCACCTTGCGCAGGGGCGCGATCGGGTACACCCTGAAGCCAAACAGCGAATCGCCGATTCCGGTCCAGAGCGTTTCCAGGTTGGCCCACCAGTTGGATACGCGACGCCCCTTCACGCGCAGATTCGGCGCGCTCGCATCGAACACCGGAACGCCCAGCACCATGCAGGAAGGCTCGGCCGCGGAAGCCGCCATGAACTCGCCGATCAGCTCGCTCGGGTGCTGTCCGTCCGAATCCATCGTCAGAACATGCGTGAATCCGGCGGCCTGGGCAAGCTCGATGCCGTGCATTACGGCCGCGCCTTTGCCGCTGTTCCTTGACAATACGATCACCCTCAGACCCGTATCGGCTCGGGCCATCTTGCGCAATCCTTCGGCCGTACCGTCGGTGCTCGCATCCACGACGACCCACACCGGATTCCAGGCACGCCGTGCCGCCTGGACCGTCTCGTAGACTCGCTCGCCGGGGTTGTAGCTTGGAATCAGGACAAGGTGAGTCCGGGAAGCCTCCTCCATCGGGTCCTCATCGTTCGTCGAGCCGGGCGTTCTGCGGCTGCGTCAGGAGTTCGCCGGCGGCATGCACGCCCTTTCCGCGGCCGAGCTCGGATGCGAGGTAGGCCTCCAGTTCCGCGATCGTCTCTTTCAGGTTGTCCCTGGGCATGAATCGCCTTCCCAGGCGCACGCGGTAGGAGACCGGCACCGGAGGGATGCGATGGAGCGCCCAGCCCTTCGACAGAAAAGGCGACGTGGTCTCGATCAGTACCGTCTGGATGGGAACACCCGAGCGCTTCGAGACCAGAGGCGCTCCTCCCTTCAGAGGATTCACCGGCCGCCGCGTCGTGCGGGTCCCTTCCGGGAAGACTAGGAGCTGACCGCCGGCCCGGAGGTCCTCCACCGCCTCGGTCACGCCCCCGATGAACTCGTCGTTGCGTATATAGCCGGCCAGGCGCGCCGAGGCTCCATAAATCGGATTGTTGATCAGCTCGGCCTTCATCACGCAGGCCACATTGGGCAGGCGCGAGAGGACCATCACCGCATCCAGAAGGCTGGGATGGTTGGGCGCGATGATCAAGGGTCCGGCGCCGCGCAAGGAGTCCAGCGCGCGCAGATCGAAACGAAAGACGCCGGTCAGCGCGAGCAGCTGGAGGTAGCAGCGGAATCCATAGCTCGTGACCCAGCGCCCGAGCACTCTCCCCCGCCCCGGCGACAGCAGGTGGGAGAGCAACCCCGCCGTTCCGGACCAGATCAAGCACATCAGACCGAAGACGAACAGCCCCGCATACACGACAAGGCATGCGTAAGCGGCCTGCAACCCAGTCCGGATCACTAGCGCCGCGGATCCCTGCAAAAGCATGGTTCTCCGTCCTGTTCGTGAGACAGATTCACCACCCTAACACAGGATTCGACCTTTATAACCCGGCCTCGGCAAGCGCCTGCATTAATTTCCTCTTCTGTGGGCTGTCCGTCATCGGATAGCTTTCCACCCAGCGGCGACCGGAAAAGCCCGGCTGAAGCGCGCGGATTTCTTCTGCTTCCCAAGCCGCTGAGGTTTTGTTTCCGGCTGCAGCGTGCAAGGCTGCCGCGTATACATGCGTTTCAAGGTACTCCGGGTTACGCCTTAACGCCTCTTCCAGATTGACCCGGGCCTGCTCCAGGTCGCCGAGGAAGAGATAGGCCCGACCGAGCACGAGAAAATAGAGATAGCCCGACTTCGGATCGAGGCGCATCGCAGTGCGTATGAGCGGTACGCTGTCTGCCGGACGTCCAACGAACGTGTTGATGCTGCCCATCAGCGCATAGCCGTCAGCGAATGACGGATATAGGCGCACGGCGGTCTCCAAGTACTTCAGCGCCTGCTCGTGCTGGCGCCGCTGCGCGTGCACGTAGGCGAGCACCCAGTAAGTCTCCGGAACGTCCGGGTTGATCTGGTGCGCAGTCCGGGCCATATCGAATGCCCGGTCGAGCGCGGCGGCCCCGTTTCCGCTCCACTGATTACGATAGTCCGCGGCGTATGTCAGTGCGAGCCCTGCATACGCACGAGCAAAGGCCGCGTCCAGCTCGATGGCGCGCCGGAACATTTCGCGAGCGGTCTCGTTTCCCGCTCTTTGCCGGATGAGCAGCGCCGCCTGCCCGCGCTGGAAATATTCGTAGGCTTCCAGATTACGGGTGTGACGCTGCGCCAGGCGCTGAATTTCCGCTTTGCTGACCTTCGCGGGCAGCATGCGGAGAATCTTTGGTCCAAGCTCGTCCTGGATCGCGAAGAGGTCGCTCGGCGTGCGGTCGAAACGCTCGGACCACAACTGTTTTCCCGTCTCCGCGTCCGTGAGATGGACGTGCAGCCGCAGGTGCTTGTCGACGCGCTGAACGGCTCCGGACACGATATAACGAACCGGTGGAGCGTCGCTCGGCGCCTCGCCGCCCGCTCGGCCGTCCATGGGCGCAAATCCGATGATCCAGAGCCCGGGCACCTTCGCCAGGTCGGTCAAGAGGTCCGCTGTGACGCCACGCGCCAGGAGCACCTCCTGCGGATCGTTGCCCAGCGCCTCGAACGGCCTGATGGCAACGGTCGGTTGCGCCAGGCGGGCCGCTTCGGTGCTTGCCATCGGGGTTACGCGCTCGCCCTTGATCCACCACGCTCCGGCCGCAGCGAGCAGCAGTGCGGCCATGCCGGCTCCCGCCATCCACGGGACGCGTCGCTTGCGCTCGGCGTACAAGTGTCCCGAATCCGGCCGAGCCGGTGCGGAGGAGATCTCCGCCGGCCGGACCACCGGGGCGACCAGCCGGTAGCCCCCCTTCGAGATCGTCTGGATGTAAACCGGGTCCTCGGGCGCATCCCCAAGCGCCTTGCGCAACTTGATGACGACCTGGGTGAGGGAGTCGTCGCCCACAACCACGCCGGGCCACACGGCTGAAAGCAGCGCTTCCCGGCTCACTACCTGCCCGGGCCGGTTCGCGAGGTAGATTAGAGCTGCCATGGCCTTGGGCTCGAGCTTCACGGTCTTGCCCGCGGCCGAGAGTTGATTCAGCGCGGGCTCGACCGTCCAGTTGCCGACCCGCAATCTCTCCCTGTTCTGCGCGGGAGGGGGTTCAGTGCCAACGGGCATGATTCGGCCTCAAGCTGACCTTGATTCCAACGTGCTGAATTATGCTGTGTTTCGCATCCTTCGCCAAAGCTTAGTCGTTTCTTCGGGACTTCCTGCGCAAGCTTGCTTTCAATGTTCCTGGCATACCAGTATTACGAGGAGAACCATGAAGACAAGAACGCTTCTTTTCCTGACTGCTTTATCGTTCCTAGTGCTCGGACCGGGAGATGGTCTTGGAGCACAGGACGCAGGCTCGATTGCGCGACGAGTCATCATCTTTGTTTGGGATGGACTTCGAGCTGACGACGTAACTCCGGAAAACATGCCGAATTACTTCGCCCTCGCTCGATCTGGGGTCGTGTTCGCGGATCACCGCGCCGTATATCCAACCTTCACCATGATGAACTCCGCGTCGATTGCGACTGGAACGTATTCGGGGGTGCATGGGTTCTACGGCAACGTGGTGTACGCCCCGAGCGCGAGGGGAAAGAACGCGAAGGGAGTCGATATCGATTTTTCTGCCCCGGCGTTCATCGAGGACTTCGGGGTCGTCGAAGCCGTGCGCGAATCGTACCAGGGCAAGCTCACGCTCGTTTCGACGATGCTTCAAGCGGCACAGGCCAAAGGGCTGTCGACAGCGGCCGTCGGCAAGTTCGGGGCCGCCTTCATCCAGGATTACAAGCGAGGGGACATCATCCTCGATGAAGATGCGGCGATGCCGCTCAGTTTCGCGAAAGAACTCCAGAAAGCCGGTTATGCGCTTCCGAGGAACACCATCAATGCCTACGACGCGGGTGCGTTGGCGCTCGCCAATGACAACGGTGACCCGACGGCCGGCATTGCGATTCAGAGGCTCAAGGATGGGCAGACCGCGAATCCGCTCGACCGCTCTGGCGCCCTTTCTCGGCGTGGGTTCAAGTATCTGACCGACGTGTTCGTCAATTACATTCTTCCGAATAAGAAGCCGGATCTCACGGTCTTTTGGTCGAAGGAGCCGGACGCGACGAATCACGCATACGGGCCCGGGACGTACAACTCGATCGATGCAACGAAGATGAACGACGAGATCTTGGGCCGAGTCACGGACAAGATCCGCCAGCTCGGCTGGGAGCAGAGCACTGACATCATCATCACTCAGGACCACAATCACAGCACGGTGTCCGGCGATATCACCCACTACCCGTTGCGAGGAATTGTCGATGGCGGCGTCGGCTCGCATGATCCCTATGGATACTCGGTCTCTGGCTTCGTGCGGACGGCCGAGTTGCTCACCCGGGACGGGCTGAAGGCCTACGATGGCGCAGGCTGCCGCGACATACCGACCTTGTCGGGCATCCTGTTCGACGGCACTCGCGTTCACCCCACCAAGAACGACGCGGATGGAAGCGCTTGTGGTAAAGCGCAAAAGTACACCTCGCCAAAGTACTTGGTGCCGAAGCCGGTTCCCGCCGGTGGCGTCGTCGTGGCCGCGAACGCGGGCAGCGATTACCTCTTCGTCCCGGATGGCAACCCCGACACCGTCAAGGCCGCTGTGGTGAGCCTCCAGAGCCGCCTGCAATTTGGCGCAATTTTCGTGAGCGACAAGTATGGCGACGTCGCGGGGACGCTGCCCATGAGCCTCATCAAGACGGAGAACGCGGTCGCCGGCCGTGCGCCAGACATCATCGTCAGCTTCGCATTCGACGAAAACGTGGCCGTGGCAGGCCGCACTGGAATCAGCTACGCGAGCTCGGTCAACCGCAGGGGTGACCACGGCAGTTTCTCGCCAACCGACACGCACATTTCCATGATGGCCTATGGGCCAGACTTCAAGTCGGGCATCCATAACACGCTCCCTACAGCGAACGTCGACATTGCGCCTACGGTGGCACACATCCTCGCGTTCAACATGCCTGTCGTTCAGGGGCGAGTGCTTGAGGAGGCATTGAAGGGCGGACCGCGCGTCACGGAATACACGGTGTCGGCCAAGATCCACCGGTCCTCAAAAAAGACCGGGCTGAAGGTTAAGCTCCCCACCGACCTGGACCGCCACACCATTGATCCCAACCTGACGACGTACTCCGTCGAGTTGAGGACGAAGATTCTCACCCGAGGCGGCGCGAGCTACATTTACTTCGACCAGGCTAGAGCGATCCGCGAATAAAGCTTCGCTCACCCACGAGCTTCCGTCGCTTTTGCGTCGGGGTCGAGGTAAAATTGGGAACCTCTGATTCTTGAGTTTTCAGGAGTTTTGATGAACGGCAAGCGGCGCGAGGTGTTGAAAGCGGGCAGCAGCGCCGGCGTGCTCGCGCTGGCGGCGGTGGCGGGCCTGGTGAAGACCGGGGAAGCGCTTGCCCAGCAATGGAACAAGGCGGCGTTCGACACCAAAAGCGTCGCCGAGACGGTAAGGGCGCTGGGCGGCAGCGGCTCGACCCCGAGCGGCGCAATCGAGATCACCGCGCCGGACATCGCGGAAAACGGCGCGGTCGTGCCGGTCGCGGTGGAGAGCAGGCTCCCGCGGACGCAAGCCATCGCCATCCTGATCGAGAAGAACCCGAACACCTTGTCCGCGGAATTCGAGATCCCGGCCGGCACCGACCCCTTCGTCAGCACCCGCGTCAAGATGGCGGAGACGTCGAATATCTACGCGCTCGTCGCAGCGGACGGCAAGTACTTCCACGCGGTGAAGGAAATCAAAGTAACGATTGGTGGATGCGGAGGTTGATATGGCAGACCCGATGCGCATCCGCGCCAACATGACTGGCGACAAGGTCGAGGTGAAGGTGCTGATGGCGCACGAGATGGAAACCGGCCTGCGCAAGGACGCAAGCGGCAATGCCATTCCGGCGCATTTCATCCGGAACGTGACCGTAACGCATGGCGGCAAGACCGTGCTGTCGGCGCAGTGGGGAACCTCGGTTTCGCGCAATCCTTTTCTGCATTTTCGCTTCAAAGGCGGCAAGCCCGGCGAGAAGGTGACGATCACCTGGCTCGACAACAAAGGCGAGAAGAGAACCGACGAGGTGGTCATTGCCGGCGGCTGACGCCGGCGCTCGCGGCGGCGCAAATTCCACGAGGAGGGGAGTCATGGGTATTCAGCGCGTCCTCGCCGGGGTGCTTGCGGCGAGCTTGCCGTGCTTTTCCCCGGCCCAGCAGGACACCCTGAAGGAAATCGAGCGCTACCGGCAGCTCCTGCAGGAGAGTAATCCCGCCGAGCTGTACGAGGCGCGGGGCGCCGAGCACTGGAAACGCGAGCGCGGACCGAAGAACTCCTCGCTCGAGCGTTGCGACCTCGGCCTCGGATCCGGTGTGGTCAAGGGCGCCTACGTGCGCCTGCCGCGCTACTTTGCGGACACCGGCCGGGTGCAGGACCTCGAGTCGCGCCTCGTGACCTGCATGGTGACGCTGCAGGGGTTCACCTCTGAAGAAGCCAAGCGCAACCCCTTCTCCGGCACGGGCGCGCCAATGATCGCGACGGACCCCTATTCCGGCGTGGGCCAACGCTCGGTCATGACCGACCTGGTCGCCTGGATCGCCTCGGAATCGCGGGGGATGAAGATTGCGCCGCCGATGTCCCATCCGAAAGAACGCCTGGCCTACCAAGCGGGCGAAAAGCTCTTCTACTACCGCGCCGGACCGTATGATTTCGGCTGCGTCACCTGCCACGGCGAAGAAGGAAAGCGGATCCGGTTGCAGAATCTGCCGAAAATGACCAATGCCAAAGACGCGCAACGCGCATTCGGCACCTGGCCTGGATACCGCGTCTCGGAGGGCGAGTTGCGGTCCATGCAATGGCGAATGTGGGAGTGCATCCGTCAGATGCGCTTCCCGGAACTGGAGTTCGCTTCCGATGCGTCGATCGCGCTGATAACGTACCTCGCGAACAAGGCCGAGGGCGGCACCCTCGACGCCCCGGCGATCAAGCGATAGGGGGCGAAATGCAGCCGAAAATGATTCTGGCGCTTGCGCTTTGCGGTATCTGGGTCGCCGGATGCGCGACCCGGCCCTCCGATTCCGAGGCGGAGCGCGCGGTGGCCGAGATGATAAAGGCCTCGTTCAAGACGCGCGGCCAGGCGACGGTCGATCGCCTGAGCCAGGATGACGCGCAGAGGCTGTGCAGCAAGCATGCCGGGGAATTGTCGAAAGAGGTGGGCGACCGGATCGAAAAAGCGCAACAAGCGACCCTCCGCTATCCCAGCTCCGGAAAGCTCATGGGCGACTGGCGCGAGGGAGAGCGAATCGCGCAAAGCGGCGTCGGCAAACAGTTCACCGACGCCCCGACCCGCCCGGCCGGTGGCAGCTGCTACAACTGCCACCAACTCTCGAAGCAGGAACTGTCGTTCGGCACCATCGGCCCGAGCCTCTACCAGTTCGGCAAGCAGCGTGGTGCGAGCGAGGCGATCCAGAAGTACACCTACGGCAAGATCTACAATGCCGAGGCGTTCTCGGCCTGCTCCAACATGCCGCGCTTCGGCCACAACGGCGTGCTGGCCGAGGAGCAGATCACGCACCTCGTGGCGCTCCTGCTCGACCCGGACTCCCCAGTCAACAAGTGACGCTGTCGCGTCGCGAATTCCTGCAGGCTCTCGCCGCCGCGGCGGCAGCCGGGCTTCCGCTGGCTGCGCGCCCGCAGGCAGGGGACGAAGCGTTCTACGACCTGCCGCCTTTCGGCAACGTATCGCTGCTGCACTTCACCGACTGCCACGCGCAGCTGCTGCCGGTGAGCTTCCGCGAGCCGAGCGTCAATCTCGGCGTCGGGGACGGCGCGAACCGCCCGCCGCATCTGGTTGGCGAGACGCTGCTCGAGCGCTTCGGCATTTCCCCCGGCACGCGCGAGGCGCATGCTTTCTCCCATCTCGATTTCGCGCGGGCGGCGAGGAAATACGGAAAGCTCGGCGGCTTCGCGCACCTTGCAACGCTCGTGAAGAAGCTGCGCGCCGAGCGAAGGACGAGCCTGCTGCTCGACGGCGGCGACACCTGGCAGGGCTCAGCGACCGCGCTGTGGACGCGCGGGCAGGACATGATAGACGTGCAGAAACTCCTCGGCGTGGACATCATGACCGGGCACTGGGAATTCACCTACGGCGCGGAGCGCGTCAAGCAAGTGCTGGAAAAGGACTTCGCGGGGCGGATCGAGTTTCTTGCGCAGAACGTCGAAACCAGCGATTTCGGCGACCCCGTGTTCAAGCCCTACACCCTCCGGAGCTTGGGCGGCGTGCCGGTCGTCGTGATCGGCCAGGCGTTCCCGTATACGCCCATCGCCCATCCGCGCCGTTTCGTCCCCGACTGGAAGTTCGGCATCGAGGAGCGGCGCCTGCAGCGGATCGCGGACGAAGTCCGTGCGGGAAATGGAGGAAAAACGGGCGCGCAGGTCGTGGTCCTGCTCTCGCACAACGGCATGGACGTGGACCTGAAGCTCGCCTCCCGCGTCACCGGAATCGACGTGATCCTGGGCGGCCACACCCACGACGGCGTGCCGGTCCCGGTCGTCGTGTCGAACGCGAAAGGCAGGACGCTCGTCACCAATGCCGGCTCGCACGGCAAGTTTCTCGCGGTGCTCGACCTCGACGTCAAGGGCGGGCGCATCTCAGACTATCGCTACCGGCTGTTGCCGGTGTTCGCGAACCTGCTGCGCCCAGACAGCGACATGGCAGGGCTGATCGAGGTAAAGCGCGCGCCGTACCGGGAGAAGCTCGCCGAGCGACTTGCGGTAAGCGAGACGCTGCTCTACCGCCGCGGGAATTTCAACGGCACCATGGACCAGTTGATCCTCGATGCGCTCATGCAAGCGAAGGGCGCAGAGATCGCCTTCTCGCCCGGTTTTCGCTGGGGAACCACGATTCTTCCCGGCGAGGCGATCACCTACGAGCAGATCATGAACCAGACCGCGATCACCTATCCCCACGTCGTCGTGACGGAGATGACCGGCGAGACGATCAAGGCGAACCTCGAGGACATCTGCGACAACCTGTTCAATCCGGATCCGTATTTTCAGCAAGGCGGCGACATGGTGCGGATCGGCGGAATGCGCTACAGCTGCACGCCGGGTGCAAGGAGGGGCGCGCGCATCGGCGAGATGCGCGTCGGCGAGCGTCCGGTCGAGCCGGGCAAGAAATACAAGGTCGCGAGCTGGGCGTCCGTGGCCGAGGTCGTTCGCGACGACGGCGAACCGATGTGGGATCTGTTCGCCCGGTACCTGCGCGACCAGAAGATCGTGGGGCCGCGCAAACTCAACGTGCCGCGTCTGATCAACGTGAAAGGCAACCGCGGCCTGGCTTGAATCTCATCCGAACGCCCCGATTCTTCCGAAGTAAGTTCGCAGGGTATAATTCAACGGCTTGCATTCGGAGGCTCCATGCCGATTTACGAATATCGTTGCTCTTCCTGCGGGTTCCAGAAGGAATACCTGCGGAAGCTCAGCGATCCGGCTCTCACGGTCTGTCCGGAGTGCAGCAGGCAGACGTTCTCCAAGATGCTGACCGCAGCTGGATTCCAGTTGAAGGGCAGCGGCTGGTACGCGACCGACTTCAAGAATCCGAAACCGACCGCGAAGAGCGGCGGCCAAGACAAGGGCGACACAAAAACCGACACTAAATCCGTCACGAAGGCCGACGCGAAATCCGACACGAAATCCGATGCGAAGCCGGACACGAAGTCAGACGCCAAGGCCGACGGCAAGAGCGATTCGAAATCCCCTGCCGTCTCGGGCGCCGGTTCGTCCTCGTAGCATGAGGCCTCGGTAAGGAGAGGGTGAGGCGTGCTCACGACCTCGGCGGCGGCGCTCAATGAAAAAATATCTCATCACCGGGCTCTTGATCTGGATCCCGCTCGCGATCACGATCTGGGTGCTCGACCTGATCGTGTCCACGATGGATCAATCGCTGCTGCTCCTGCCGCCGCAATATCAGCCGCAGGCGCTCTTCGGCCGGCAGATTCCGGGTCTGGGGGTGGTGCTCACCGTGGTCACCGTGTTCGTGACCGGCGTGCTCGCCTCCAACATCCTCGGCCAGCGGCTGCTTCTGTTCTGGGAGAACATCCTCGGCCGCATCCCCGTGGTGAAAACCATCTACAGCGGCGTGAAGCAGGTGAGCGACACGCTGTTTGCGCCCGGCGGCCAGGCGTTCAGCAAGGCGCTGCTGGTGCAATACCCGCGTCCCGGAAGCTGGACCATCGCGTTCCTTACCGGCAAACCCGGCGGCGACGTCGCCAATCACCTGCGCGGGGAGTATTTGAGCGTCTATGTTCCGACCACGCCGAACCCGACCTCGGGATTCTTCCTGATGATGCCCAGGGCCGACGTGATCGAGCTCGACATGAGCGTGGACGAAGCGCTGAAGTACGTCATTTCGATGGGCGTGGTGGCGCCGGATCCGCCGGGCGCAAGAAAGCAACCAGACAAACCATAGTGTGAGGAGGCTTGAATGCCGACAAGCCCAGCGCGCACCAGCGTACCTACTGCTTTTACCACTCCCTCGCCGGAATACCGATGCGATGTGCTGGTCATCGGCGGCGGCCCGGGGGGCTCGACCATCTCGGCGTTCCTGGCGCAAAAGGGCCGGAAGGTGGTGTTGCTCGAAAAAGAACACCATCCGCGCTTTCACATCGGCGAATCGCTGCTGCCGCTCAATCTGCCGTTGCTCCAGCGCCTGGGCGTGCTCGATCAGGTGGACAGAATCGGACTGGTCAAGCCCGGCGCCGAATTCAATTACGAGGGGTACAAGCCGGCCGTTTATTATTTCGCCAACGCCATGGACAAGTCCTACCCCTCGGCTTACGAGGTACGGCGTTCGGAGTTCGACAACCTGCTGCTTCGAAACAGCGCCGCCAAAGGCACCGACGTGCGCGAGGGTGTCAAGGTCACTGAAGTCGAGTTCCGGCGAGGCTCGACCTCGCTGGTGCACGCCGTCGATGAGCACGGCAACGCGCAATGCTGGGAGACGCGCTTTGTGGTGGACGCCTCCGGGCGCGACACCTTCCTCGCCAATCGCTTCAAGATCAAGAGCCGCAATCCGGTGCACAACAGCTCCGCCGTGTTCGGCCATTTCCAGGGCGCAGTGCGCCGTCCCGGCCGTGACGAGGGCAACATCAGCGTCTATTGGTTCGATCACGGCTGGTACTGGATGATCCCGCTGCGCGACGGCGCGATGAGCGTCGGCGCCGTGTGCTGGACGTATTACATGAAGGGTCGCAAGGTCAGCGTGGATCAATTCCTGCTCGACACGATCGCGCTGTGCCCGATGATGGCCGAGCGCCTCAAGGACGCGAAGCTCATGGCTCCGGCGCTCGCGACCGGCAATTTTTCGTATCGCGCAACGCGCATGACCGGCGACGGTTATCTGATGGTCGGGGATGCGTATGCGTTCATCGATCCGGTGTTCTCGAGCGGCGTGTTCCTGGCGATGAACAGCGGCGAACTCGGCGCCGGGGTCGTCGATGAGGCGTTACGCAACGGCGATGTCTCGGCGCGCAGCCTGCGGCGCTATGAAAGGACCGTCCGGCACGGTCTCAAGACGTTCTCCTGGTTCATCTACCGCATCACCACGCCGACGCTGCGCCAGATGTTCATGTCGCCGACCCATTCGTTCCGGCTGGAGGAGGCGATTTTGTCGCTGCTTTCGGCCGACATCTTCGGCAAAACACCGATCCGGGGTCCACTCCTGGTCTTCAAGACCATCTATTACTTTACCTCGATCATCAACTGGCGCGAGAGCCTGACGGCCTGGCTGAAACGCAGACGCGCCTGGCGCACGAAGCTCGATTTTGTCTGGAAGAGCGGTAACTGAAACAGGAGTTGCCTCGATGCATCGCTGGGCTCCTCGGGGTGGGCTTGCGGTTGTGCTGCTGCTTGCCTACCCTCTCCTCACACATGCCGCGGTTACCACGGGGCTCGCCTATTTGGCGTGGGCGGCGTGGCTGTGCATCGCCGCGCTGGTGGTCCTGTCGTTTCCGGGCCAGTGGGGCTTGGCGGGTTTCGCGCTCCTTGCAGCGGCGCCGCTCGTCGCCGAACCGGACGCGTTGCTGAGGCTTCCGCCCGTCATCATCAATCTTGCTCTGGCCGTTTGGTTCGGAAGGACCCTGGCGCCGGGTGAGGAGCCGATGATCAGCTGGTTCGCCCGCCTCGTGCGCGGAACGGAGCTTGCTCCGGATCTCGCGCGCTATACGCGACGTTCGACGCTCATGTGGACGGCGTTTTTCGTGAGCATGGCGGCCGCGGCCGCGGCGCTGGCGGTGTGGGCGACGCCCCAAACCTGGTCGCTGTTTGCGAACGGGATCGATTATCTTCTGGTGGGTGTGCTGTTCGTCGGCGAGTACGTCTTCCGGCGCGTGCGCTATCGGCATCATGAGCACCGCCCCCTCGCCGACGTGGTTCGAACCGTGGTCCGCGCGGGCAAGCTCGCACCGCGCCGGACCGCCCGCAGATGAACGCCCCCTCGAAGGCGCCCTGGCTCGACCACCGGGAGCGGGGCAGCCGCAGCGCAACGCGGTTCATGAAGTGGCTCGCTTTGCGCTGCGGCCGGCGCGTCGCGAGCCTGCTGCTGTATCCGATTTGCGGCTATTTCCTCGCTTTCTCGCCGCGCGTGCGGAGTTCTTCGCGCCAGTACCTCGCCCTCGCCCTCGGCCGGCCGCCGCGCTTGGCCGATCTCTGGCGGCATTACTTCACTTTTGCCACGACGGTCCTCGACCGCGTGTATTTCGTCGCCGGCCGGTTCGGTCGCTTCGACATCGAGGTCAGGGGACTGGAGCGTCTGCGCCGTACGCTCGCCAAGGGGCGCGGCTGCCTTTTGGTCGGAGCGCACCTGGGCAGCTTCGAGCTGCTGCGCACGCTCTCGCCCGAGCACCGCTTGTCCGTCAACACGGTGATGTACGAGGAGAACGCCGCGAATATCACCGAGGTGTTGAACACTCGGCTCGATCCAACGCTGCGTGAGCGCGTCATCGTGTCCGGAGAGGTCGACACCATGCTGCGGATCGCCGAATGCCTCTCGCGCGGCGAGCTCGTCGGCATGCTCGGCGACCGCTCGGCCGGCTCCGACAAGACGGTCACGTGCCGGTTCTTCGGGCGTGATGCCGTCTTTCCCCAGGGGCCGCTGCGGCTCGCCCTCAGCCTGCGCGTACCGGTGTTTTGGGTCGCGGGCCTGTACGAGGGCGGCAAGCGCTACGTCATTCACCTGGAGCCGTTCTGCGAAGAGCCGACCGCGGACCGCGCCGAGCGGGCCGCGTGGACCCGCGAATGGGTTCAGCGCTACGCCGAGCGGCTGGAGCATTTCTGCCGCCTCGCGCCTTACAACTGGTTCAATTTCTATGATTTCTGGAGCGGGTCTCCGCGCTAGGATCGCGCGCGCGGCGTCCGTGCTGCTCCTTGCCTCGCTTCCGGCCGCGGCGCAGGAGGAAACCTGGGACTTCGCCCAGCTGATGGCGCAGCTCGCGCAGGTGCAGACGAGCCGGGCCCGGTATTCCGAGGTCAGGCGCGCCGCGGTGCTGCAGAAGCCGCTGCACCTTTCCGGCACCTTGTTCTACGAGCGTCCCGCGCGGATCGAGAAACGCCAGACCCTGCCGTTCAGGGAAGTGATAAGCGTGGACGGCGACCGGCTGACTGTCGAGCGCGAGGGCAAGACCCGCGAGGTCAGGCTGCAGAACGCGCCGCTCGTCGCGGCGCTCGTTGAGAGCCTGCGCGCGACGCTCGCCGGCGACGGCGCGGAGCTCGAGCGGCTCTATTCCGTCAGGGTGGGAGGCACGAGGCAGCGCTGGACGCTCGCGCTCTCCCCGAGGGAGGTCGAGATCGCGAGTGTCGTTAAAGGCATAAGCATCTCCGGCTCGGGTTCGCGCGTCGCCCACCTCGAGATCCTGGAGGCGGGCGGGGACGGCTCGGTGATGACCATCCACGAAGAGTCCCCGTGAGCCTCTATCGACGCACGGCGCTCTTCGCCTGGCTTGCGATCATCGCGGCGAGCGCGTGGTGGACCGCGCGCCACGTGGTCTTCACCAGCGATTTGACCGCCTTCCTCCCTGCCGCTGGCGGCCGCCTGGAACGGCTCCTCGTCGAGCAGCTGCGCGCAGGCGTGGCCTCCCGCACCATGCTGGTCGCGATCGAGGGCGGCGCGCCACCTGAGCTCGCGCGCCTCTCCCGCGAACTCGCGCGCGCGCTCGCAGCCGACCGGCGCTTCGACTATGTCATAAACGGTGCCGCGGAATTCACTCAAGGCGCGCGCGAGCTGGGCTTGAAGCATCGCTATCTGCTGAGCCCGACGGTGAGCGCCGAGCGCTTCAGAGAGCAATCGCTCGCCCGCGCGCTGCGTGAAAACCTCGAACGGCTCGCGACGCTCGAGGGAATGGCGTTCAAAGCGACGCTTGCGCGCGATCCGACGGGCGAATTGCGCAGCCTCGCCGAGGCCGCGGGTCAGGGCGCGCCGGCCTCGCGGCACGGCGTCTGGTTCTCGGGAGACGGCGCTCGTGCCCTCCTTCTTGCGCAGACCGCAGCCTCCGGAATGGATGCGGTGCGCCAGCAGGAGGCGTCTGACGCCGTGATGGGCGCGTTTCAAGGTACCGGGGCGCCTCCCGAATACCGCGCGTTGATCAGCGGCCCGGGCGTGTTTGCCGCGCGCACGCGTGCGGCGATCGAGCACGACACCCGCTGGCTCACGGGCCTCGCGGGCGTGCTGGTCCTCCTGATACTGGTTCTCGCATACCGTTCGCCCGGCCCCGTGGCGCTCTCCGCGCTGCCGGTGCTGACGGGCCTGCTGGTGGGAGTCGCGGCGGTGGGCGCGCTGTTCGGCACGGTGCACGGGATCACGCTCGCCTTCGGCGCGACCGTGATCGGCGAAGCGGTGGATTACCCGTCCTACGTCTTCACGCAGCGGAAAGCCGGCGAATCGGTCCTCGAAATCCTGGCCCGAGTCTGGCCGACCTTGCGCCTGGCCGTGCTCACCACCGTGTTCGGCTCGCTCGCGCTGCTGCTCTCGAGCCTCCAGGGCCTCTCCCAGCTCGGCGTGCTGACGACGGTCGGGGTGCTCTCGGCGGGCCTGGTGACGCGCTGGGTTTTGCCTGCACTCGCCCCGGGCAGGGGAGCGCCGCCCCCGCGCGCGCTTCCCTTCAGCCTGGTTCGCGCGGGGCTCGCGATGCGGCGCGCGGCGTGGATCGCCTGGGTGCTGCTTGTCGCGGCGCTCGCTTTCATCGTCGCGCGCCACGACCGGATCTGGGACGACGACCTCGGGCATCTGAGTCCGCTGCCCGAATCCGCGCGCGAGCTGCACCAGCGGCTGAGCGCCGATCTGCGCGCCCCGGACGTGGGTTATCTTCTGATCGCGACGGCCGCGAGCCGCGAGGCGGTGCTCGAGAAGAGCGAGCAAACGGCGCTCGCTCTGCACAAGGCGGTGGACGAGGGCATCCTCGAAGGATTCGATCTGGCGGCGCGCTACCTGCCGAGCCAAAAGACGCAGGCCCTTCGCCGCGCCGCGCTGCCCGAAGCGCAAGAGCTGCACCGCACGCTCGAGCGCGCGCTGCGAGGCTTGCCGTATCGCGCCGACGCCTTTGCGCCGTTCGAGCGCGACGTGGAAGCGGCGCGGAGCGGCCCGCCGCTCACGATCGAAGACCTGCGCGGCACCGGGCTCGATCTCAAGGCGCAGTCGCTGCTCGCCACGCGCGACGGCGAATGGCATGCGCTCATTCCTCTGCGCGGCGTGCGCGACCCGGCGCGGCTGCGCTCGCTCGCCGAGCGGCTGCCGGAGGAGGCGCGCGCGAGCTTCCTCGACCTCAAGGCCGAATCGGACCGGTTGATCGGCGGCTACCGCTCCCAGGCCCTTGCGCTCGCGGGCTTGGGCGCGCTCGCGATTGCCTTGCTGCTGTACGTCGGGCTGCGCGGCCTGCGCAAGGCGCTGCGGGTCATGCTGCCGGTGTATGCGGCGATCGCGATGACGGTGGCCTGCCTCGCGCTGCTGGGGATCGGGTTATCGCTGTTCCACCTGGTTTCGCTTTTGCTCGTGCTCGGCATCGGCCTCAACTACTCGCTGTTTTTCAGTCAGGCGGAACCCGGAACCGATAGCGAGCGGGGCACCTCGCTCGCCTTGTCGGTGTGTTTTCTCACCACATTCGCAGCGTTCGGGTGCCTTGCAACATCGCGCATCCCGGTTCTGTCGGCGATCGGGCTCACCGTGACCCTGGGCTGCGCCCTGTCGCTTCTCAATGCGATGATGCTCGGCGGCGCGGCGGTGGGCTCACGCGAAGCGCGCTAGAGCGGGCGGCAGATTCGCGCCACTGTCGGTTTGCTATACTCCGCCCCCCATGCGCACCCACTATTGCGGCAAGCTCTCCGCGGCGCTCCTGGGGCAGACCGTGACGCTCGCCGGCTGGGCGCACCGCCGACGCGACCACGGCGGAGTCATCTTCATCGACTTGCGCGACCGTGAGGGCTTGGCGCAAGTCGTCTCGGATCCCGACCGCAAGGCGACTTTCGCGACGGCGGAGAAGATCCGCAACGAATTCGTGCTGAAGGTCACCGGCGTGGTGCGCCGGCGCCCCGA
>DASPWT010000224.1:0-10215 GCA_035637655.1 Burkholderiales bacterium
CTGCTGCTTGCCGGCGCGCTGATTCCGTTCTCAACCCAGATCGAAGTGCGCAACGTGGCCGACACCCAGCGCGCCATGGAGTCGGTCCGAGAAGCGATCATCGGATTCGCCCAGGCGACCGGGCGGCTTCCCTGCCCCGCCAACGGTAGCACCCCTGCAGGAGCTGCCGGCGCGGGTACCGAGGTGAAACCCTTTCTCCCGTGCAGCTTCGCTTTCGGCGTGGTCCCCTGGACGACGTTGGGCGTGCCGGAGACGGACGCCTGGGGACGACGGTTTTCCTACGGGGTATCTCCGGCTTTTGCCGACGTGTCCTCCACGACGTGGTCCACCACGACGACGACCACACCGACAAGCCCGGCTAACCAAAACCCGCTGTGCACTCCGACGCCGACGCCAAACGCTCCCACGACGTTTGCGCTGTGCTCGCTCGGTGACATTGCAGTTTTCACGCGAGGCGGAACGACCACGACAGCCGTCCCTATGAGTACGGCGATCCCCGCGGTCATCATTTCGCACGGAAAGAACGGCGCCGGCGCTTGGCAGACGAACGGGATTCGGCTTACCCCCATACCGAGCGGGAACGACGAAGCCGCCAACGTCAACGGCAATATGACCGCAACACCCGCCGTTACGTCGGGCTATCTGAGTCGGGCTTTCTACAGCCGCACTCCCACCCCCGCTGCGTCAGGCTGCGTCGATCCGATACCCGGCGGCCCGGCGAGCACCGCGCCGCTTTGCGAATTCGACGACATCGTCGTCGTGCTCTCCCCCAGCACGCTCATCGCGCGCATGGTCGCCGCCGGCCGCCTGCCTTGATCATTTGATCACTGCCCGCGCGCGCCGCGGCGCACTTCGCCCCGCAGGCTGAAGCACACCCGGCCCCGATCGTTGTCGCGCAGCTGCAGCGAGAACCCCGAAATCTCTGCGAGCCGACTGGTCTGGTACAGGCCGATGCCGAATCCGGCTTCGGAAGGCACGGGGCCCCTCATCAGTCCCCGCAACACTTCCGCGGCCACGGGAGCGCCGCTGTCGCAAACGGAAAACTCGATCGCGTCGTTGCAGCGGAAGCTCGCGCGTATGGCGACGGATTCATCGAGCCTGCGCTTTCGCAGGGCATTCTGCAGCAGGTTGTCGCCCGCGCAATCGAAAAGCTCTTTGGGCAGCATCACGGACTCCCCCAGCCCCTCGCGGGAGAATTCGACGCCGCGACCGGCGTAGCTGCGCTGCAGGCCCTCCCACCACGTGTCGGCCTTGATGAAACGGCCGTTGCTCGCATCGGGCTTTTGCAGCTTGTCGAGCGTCTGTTGGAGGCGTTGCGTGATCGCGGGAAGCTGGCGGCGCATGAGCGAGGACAATTCGCCGCTCGCATCGGGCGCCGTGTCGCGCTCTGCCGCCGCGCACAGCACGTTCAGAGACTGCAGGAGATTCTTCACGTCGTGCGTCATGCGCGCGCCCGTCTCGTGAACGGCTTGCACATAGGTCTGTTGCTGAAGCTTCTGCTCGCGCTGCTTGGCGACATAGAACTCGCCGAGCAGCTGTCCGAGCAGCTGAAAATGCCAAACCAGAGAGGGACTCAAGCGCAGCTTGGTGAAAACCCGCAGGTGGATTTCCTGGTTGGTGAATTCGACGGAGTTCTTGGAAACCTTGCCGAAGTCGCCCGATTCGCCCGCCGTGTGCCAGAAGCCGCCGGACACCCAGGGCAGGCGCGCGAGCCCGACGCAGGCCTCTTTAATGAAGCGCTCGGGTTTGGTTTCGAGCTGCGACAGCTCGGCCAGGAAATACAGCCAGCGCTCGAACGGCAGGCCAATCGACAGCAGGTAGCGCGAGAAATACACGGAAAGCCCGCCAAATCCGGCACGGGGATTCCAGGCAAACGAGAGTATCAGCAGCACGCCCGCGATGATCAGCATGCTGTAGGAAAGGGCCATGATGTAGTCGAGCTTGCCCACCGTCATGAAAGCAAAGCTGCCCAGCGCGAGCACGATCAGCAGCAGCACGATCATTGCCGCATAGAAAAAATCGACGACCTGCGGAGTCTCGGCGGAGTCCGTCTCGGCGGGAATCGCCATCATCACGACGAACAACACGGGCAAACCGTACTGCGCGAGCAATTCGACCTCGTTTGGCAGGGGCACGCGAATAAAGGTGTTCGGAACGATCCAGACGAGCAGCAACGAGACGAGGTACAGCAGCACCACGAGATAGAAGCGCCGCAGCCACCGCGTCTGGAAAAGGAACACCTTGCCGCCCACAATTCCCGCCAGAACGCTCACCCAGAGGGCCAGCAGCCACCAGTTGAGGAAATACAGAGTGCCCAGCGCAATCGTGGCGATCGCCGCGACCTGCGCCGAGGTCAGGCGATGTTCGGCCCGCATGAACGGCTGCCAGAGGATGAAAAGCCCGAAGTGCGCGAGCATCAAACCTCGCGCCCAGAAGCCCTCCGCGCCCCATATCGCAGCAAGGTGCAGGGACACCAGCATGACGAGAAACAGTCCTCGCCACGATCTCGCGATGAACAGTTGGGAAATCTGGAGCGCGGTAGTCGTCGCCATGCTGTGACTCATCTGAGATCGAGATCCGCGGAAGGCAGTGCGCTCAAGGGCCTGCGACGCATGCTTGCTCTCCCGGGACTGCGGTAGGCGAATCGGGAGCCCTCATGGGACTTGCGCAACCCTCCACGTGGACTTACGCTCTCACAGGCACGTATTGTGCCAGCTTTGACTTATCGGCACTCTGGCCGTAGTTCACCCTTTTCCATGCCCATCGTCGCTTCGCTGGCAAGAGCTACCCTGCACGAGGCGGTTCGGAACCGCCTCCTCTGGCTTGCCGTGGTGGTCGTCGTGATCGCCTTCGGGCTCGCCCAATTTCTGAATCAAGTGGCGATCACCGAGTCTCGAGAGATCCAGACCGCGCTGCTCGCCGCCCCGCTCAGAGTTGCCGCCGTCTTCATCGTGGCCGTGTTCGTGATCACGAGCATGGTGCGGGAGTTGAGCGACAAGATCACCGAGCTGCTGCTCTCCCTGCCGGCGCCGCGCTCCGCGTATTTCTTCGGAAAGTTTGCCGGCTACGCCATGGTCGCCGCTATCCTCGCGCTGCTCAGCGCGCTGCCTTTGGCGCCGTTCGCAAATTCCCAGGGACTTGTCCTGTGGACCGTTTCTCTCGTTTGCGAGCTGCTGATCGTGACGGCGATGAGCCTGTTTTGCGTGCTGTCCTTCGCGCAGGTGGTCCCCGCGTTTGCCGCCGTTGCGGGCTTTTACCTGCTGTCGCGTTCCATGGCGGCGATGCAGATCATCGCCGGCGCGGCGCCGCAGGATCCGACGCTCACCGATCGCGTGGTGAATGCCGTTGTGGAGCTGATCGCGCTCCTCTTGCCGGGACTCGACGGCATGACGCAGACGACCTGGCTGCTGGGGCCGGCACCCGGTGTGAGCACACTGGGCCCCGTCGTCGGCCAGACCGCGATCTATCTCGTGCTGATCTGTTCCGCGGCGCTCTTCGACTTGTACCGCAGGAACTTCTGAGGCGATGTCGCAACGATCGATTGCGGCAGTACCGCGTGGCGTTCTGGCGCTGCTCGCGCTGGGGCTCGCCGCGCAGATCGAGCTGAAGGCCGTTGCTCCGCCGCCCCGGGCGGCCGCGCAGGACTTGCCGCCCGCGCCGAGCATCGCGGCGCTCAGGCTCGCGAGCTTCGGGGATCCGGTGGCGCTCGCCAAGGCGCTGATGCTCTACCTGCAGGCGTTCGACTATCGATCCGGCAGCAAGGTCCCCTATCGCGACCTCGACTATGGCCGGCTCGAAGCCTGGCTCGCGAGGATTCTGGAACTGGACCCGCGCGGCCAATACCCCCTGCTCGCCGCGAGCAGGTTGTACGCCGAAGTACCCGTCGAGGCCAAGCAGCGCAGCATGCTCGAGTTCATTTACCGGCAATTCCTGCTCGATCCCGATCGCCGCTGGCCCTGGCTTGCCCATGCCACCGCTCTCGCCAAGCACCGGCTCGATGATCTGCCGCTGGCTCTCCGCTACGCTCAAGCGATCCAGCGCCACGCCGTCTCCGACAACGTTCCCCTCTGGGCAAAGCAGATGGAGATCTTCATCCTGGAGGACATGAATGAGCTGGAGACCGCCCGCGTTATCATCGGGGGGTATCTCCAAAGCGGGACCATCAAGGACCCGGCAGAATTGAGATTCCTGGATGAGCGACTGAAACAACTGGAAGCGCGGAACGTGGTAAAACCTCGGGGAAGAAAGCAAGGGAAAGTGTCAAATAACCGTCGCAAGTGTGCATTATTCAACAAAAGAAGCCCATTCCGGGTTTATTACCGGCCCAATCGACGCTTATTTTCGGGTACATTTCTTGCGGGTTCGGGGGCATCTTAGCTCCAGAATTGTGATGGGGGTTCCAGTGAGAGCAACCGCTTGCGACAACGAGAACTCGGCTGAGGCCGGGTTCACCTTGGTCGAAATCGCGATCGTGCTGGTGATCATCGGGTTGCTGCTGGGTGGCATCCTGAAGGGCCAGGAAATGATCACGCAGGCCAAGATCAAGAACGTCATCAACGATTTCAACGGCATCACCGCAGCGATGAATTCCTACCGGGACCGCTATCGGACCCTCCCTGGGGATGATAATAGCGCCGCGGGCCGCTGGGCCGGAGCCTTCAGCGGGAACGGTAACGGCCAGTTCGACGCGGGCGGAGCAGCCGAGGTCTACAACAACGTTCCGGCCGGTCCACCAACCGCCGCCACGCCCGAGGTAAACAAATTCTGGTGGCACCTGAGGCTTTCAGGGTTCGTTGCCGGGCAGACGGCAGTCGGCGACATCGCGTCGATTACACCCCCGACGAACGCCACCAGCGGGATTTTGGGCGTGCAGACCGGCGGCATGGGATTTACCTCCAACATCATCTGCACGAGCAATCTGCCGGACAAGATCGCCATTGCGGTGGACACCCAAATGGATGACGCCACCAGCACGACGGGGCAGGTGCGGGGAATGCTTCAGACCGCGCCCAATCCCCCGGCGTTGCTCCCCGGCAGCGCTTACCAGGAAACCGGCACCAACCAGTATTTGCTCTGCAAAGACCTATAAGATAGCCTGCGGCGCCCCGACCAAGCCCGCCGCGCGCGGGCTTTTTCATTTCTGGCCGCTCCTAAAGTGAAGACGACTTCGGCCCAAGCAACGAGCCTGTTGCTCGCGGGCTGCCTGTGCCTGCTGCCGTTCCTGCCGCCGTATCACCAGCAACCGGTCTTGAGTTTTTTCCCTGAGTGGCTCGCCGCGGCGCTGGGCACCGCCGCAACGCTGACTCTGCTCGCCGGGCGAGGTGTCCCGGCCGCATCCTTGCCGGTGCCGGGACGCTGGCTGATCGCCTTCGCGGTCCTTCTCGCGGTGCAGGCGGCGATCGGCGGCCAGGCCTATCCCCAATTGCCTGTGCTCGCCGCGGTCTACGTTCTTTACGCGGTACTGCTGATCTGGCTCGGAGCGCAGCTCGCAGCCGCGCTTGGCATCGAGCGCGTGGCGACGGTGCTGGCCGCGTTTCTTCTCGTCGGAGCCTTGGCGAATTCGCTCGCGGGCATAATCCAATTCTATGGCCGACCCGCGCTGATCGAGGATGTGATCGCCGAGCTTCACGGCAACCGCGCCTACGGAAATATCGCTCACGCGAATCTCTATGCCAACTACCTGGCGCTCGGCGAAGGCGCGCTGCTGTTCCTGTGGCTGCGCGAGCGAGTGCGAACGGCGTATGCGCTTCCTGCCCTTGCCCTGCTTGTCCTGGGTGGCGCGCTGTCCGGCACGCGCGGCACCCTGCTCTACGCACTATGGTATGCGGCGCTCGGGTTTCTGGCGGGGCGCGCTCAGGATAGCGCCGAGAAGCGGCGCCTGAAACTCGCCGTTTGCGGAATCGCGGGCGCAGTGCTGGCTGCCCATTTTGCGGTGCCGGGGCTCAACGCCGCGCTTCATCTCGGCCCCCCGGGTGAGGCGGCGACCGACCGCCTCGAACAGGGCGAGCCGCGATGGCAGGTATGGCTGATCGCGCTGCGCGTATTTTTCAGTGCTCCTTTCGGCGGCGTCGGCACCGGCGAGTTCGCGGGCGCCGCGTTCCAGTCCGGGCTCGATCCCTCGCTCACGACAATCGGCGAAGTCTGGACGTCACCCCACAATCTGCCGCTGCACCTTCTCGCTGAAACCGGCCTAGCCGGCGCGTTCCTGGCACTCGGCGGCCTGTGCGTCTGGGGATGGCAAACCGCCCGGCGCTATCGCGGGGATCCACAGCCGGCGCTGTGGTGGATCCTCGCCGCGACCGGGATAGAACTGATCCACTCCCTCACCGAGTTTCCACTTTGGAGCGCGCACTTCCTCGGCGTGACCGCGCTTTTGATAGGCGCAAGCGTCGGGCCGGGGCGCTTGCCGGCGGTCCCGCGCGAGAGCGGGATTGGCGCAGGCGCCGCCTGCGCCGCGCTTTCGGCCGTCTTGGCGATCATGCTCAGGGATTACGTGCGGCTGGACGTCACGCGCACCACCGGAACAACCGTCACGCTCGCCACTGCCGCCCAGGCGCATCAGGACGCCGAAACCATGCGCGAGCTGACGCACGGCCTGATGGCGCCTCTGGCGGAGTTATGGATACTGATCGGCGCTCCCTTGGACCGGAGCAAGCTCGCCGAAATGCTGGCGATGAGCGAGCGCGTAGCGCGCTGCTGGCCGGCCAATACCATCGTGGTACGGCGTGCGATATTCCTCGCCTTCGACGGCAGGGTGGAGAAGGCGCGCAATCTGCTCGCGAGCGCCTTGCGAACATTCCCGCATCAGCACAATGCCACGATCCTGATCCTTGAACAGGCGCGCGCCGCGGACCCAGGCGCAATCGAGCCCCTGCTCGTGATGGCCAGGGCCGCTTCCGGTTTGAGGAAGTAAGGAGCTGCAGGTCCTCCGGAAACGTCGGTGCCTAAACGGATGGATTCCGCCTGCACCGGCTAGCCCTGAAGCAGGCGCATCTCCGCGGCAGCGAGTTGCTCGGGCGTGCCGAGCAGCACGATCACGTCGCCCTCCTGCAATGCCGTTTGCGGATCCGGCGAAATCATCCGCAGCTCCCGACGCCGCAGCGCCGTCACGCGCACGCCGAGCTCCTCCAGCGCGAGCTCCCGGAGGCTGCGTCCCGAGGCGCTTGCGCCCGTCGCGAGCGTCACCGAATGCAGGCGCGGTTCGCGCGCCTCGTCGGGGTCTTCGGCCTCGTCGGTACCTCCATGAAAGAAGCCGCGCATCAGGCTGTATCGATGCTCGCGCACGTCGCGAATGCGGCGCACCACGCGCCTCAATGGCACTCCCAACAGCACCAACGCATGCGAGGCGAGCATCAAGCTCGACTCGAAGGTCTCGGGTACCACCTCCGACGCACCCGCGGCGATGAGCCGGTCCATGTCCGCGTCGTCCAGAGTGCGGATGATCACCGGCAACGCGGGATTGAGCGCGCGCACATGATGCAGAATCCGAAGCGCGAGCTGCGTATCCACGAAGGTGATGACGAGCGCGCTCGCGCGCGCGACGCCTGCCGCCACGAGCGTTTCGTGCCGTGACGCGTCGCCGAAAACGACTTTCTCGCCCGCCGCTGCCGCCCCGCGCACGCGTTCCGGATCGGTGTCGAGGGCGATGACATCGATGTGTTCCTGCTCCAGCAAGTGCGCCAGGCGCTGGCCCGTGCGGCCGTAGCCGCACACGATGACGTGCCGCTCGGTCGCGAGACTCTGCGCGGCGACGCGGTGCAGCGCGAGCGATCGCAGCATCCATTCGGCGCTCGACCAGCGCAGAGCGAGCTTGTCGCTTGCCTGAATGACGAACGGAGCGGCAAGCATGGAGAGCAGCATCGCCGCGACGACCACCTGGGAAAAGTCGCGATCGAGCAATGCAACCGACTGCGCCAAGACCATGAGCACCAGACCGAACTCGCCCACCTGAGCGAGAGCCAGCCCCGTGCGCACGGCCGCGCCAGGACCGGCTCCGAACAGGCGCGCGAGGCCGGCGACCAGGATGAACTTGAACACGATCAGCAGCGCCGTCAGCGCCAGCGTCAGCGAAAAATTCGCTGCAACCGTTCCCAGGTCGAGTCTCATGCCTATGGTCACGAAGAATAGACCCAGCAGGACCTCCCGAAACGGCCTGATGTCCTCCTCGACCTGATGCCGGTATTCGGTTTCGGCTATGAGCATGCCGGCGAGAAACGCGCCCAGGGCCAGAGACAGTCCCGCCCGATCCGTGAGCCAGGCAAGCCCGAGCGTAATCAGCAAGACGTTGAGAATGAACAGCTCATGCGAGCGGCGGCGCGCCACGATGTGAAACCAGCCGCGCATGAGTCTCTGCCCGACGAAGAGCAGCACCACGAGCACCCCCGTAGCCTTGGCGAGCGCAAACCCCAGACGCTGCGCAAGCTCGCCGCTCCCCTCCGCGATCGCGGGAATCAGGATCAGCAACGGCACGACCGCGAGATCCTGGAAAAGCAGCACGCCGGCGATGTCACGTCCGTGGGGGGTTTCCAGCTGAATGCGTTCGGCGAGAATGCGCATGACCATTGCCGTCGACGACATGGCGATCGCGCCCCCAACCGCGAGGGCGGCTTGCCAAGGAGCTCCTGCAAGTGAGGCGGCAGCGAGCACGGCGCCGAGCGTGAGCAGGACCTGGGCAAACCCGAGCCCGAACACGGCGCGACGCAGCTGAAACAGCTTGGGCAGGCTGAACTCCAACCCGATCGAGAACATCAGGAACACGACGCCGAATTCCGCAAGATGCCGTCCTTCGACGGTGTCGGGAATCCATGCCAGCGCGAAGGGTCCCACTGCGACGCCTACCAGGATGTACCCCAGTAGCGGAGGCAGATGCAACCAGCGGAAGAGCACGACGACGAACACCGCGCTGGCCAGCAGGATCAGCACCAGCTCAAGCGTATCGCTCATCCGGAAGTCCTTGTTTTTTCGGGATCACGTGGAAAAAAGCGTGGAATCCGTCTGATATACTCCGCACCTATGATAAAGGCTGCTCCCGGCGCGGGCCAGCGTCGTTTTTCTCGATGAACGATCGATTGAAGAAGGCGAATTCAACGTCCGCGCTTGAGCTCGCGCGCAAGGTGCTCGCGATCGAGGCCGATGCGGTGAGCGGCCTGATAGCGCGGCTCGACGAGCGTTTTGTCGATGCGGTAGGGCTGATCCTCGCCTGCCGCGGGCGCGTCGTCGTGAGCGGCGTCGGCAAGTCGGGGCACATCGCTCGCAAGATCGCATCCACGCTGGCGAGCACCGGGACACCGGCTTTCTTCGTCCACGCCGCCGAAGCCGGACACGGCGATCTCGGCATGATCACGCGCGATGACGTGATGCTTGCGCTCTCGAATTCCGGCCAGTCGGAAGAGCTGCTCACGATCATCCCTCTGATAAAACGCCGGGGCGCGAAGCTGATCGCAGTGACCGGCAATCCCGACTCGGCGCTTGCCAGGGAAGCCGACGTGCATCTTGACGCGGGCGTCTCGCAGGAAGCCTGTCCTCTGAATCTTGCGCCGACGGCGAGCACCACGGCGGCGCTTGCGCTCGGCGATGCGCTGGCGATCGCGCTGCTCGATGCACGCGGTTTCGACAAGGATGATTTCGCGGATGCGCACCCCGGCGGCGCGATCGGCAGGCTTCTGACGCGGGTATCGGACGTCATGCGCACCGGCAGCGATGTTCCACGCGTCACCGATGCGGCTCTTTTTTCCGAGGCGCTACTCGAGATGTCCCGGAAGAGCATGGGCATGACTGCGATCCTCGGCCCAGGCGACAAGTTGGTCGGGATTTTCACCGACGGCGATCTGCGCCGGACGCTGGAGCGCGCGCCCGATATCCGCTCGCTCACGATCAAAGAGGTCATGACTCGCAACCCGCGCACGATCACTCCGCACAAGCTTGCGGTCGAAGCCCTCGAGTTGATGGAGCGTTACAAGATCAATCAGCTGCTCGTCGCGACGGAAGCGGGAGAGCTGATCGGCGCCCTCAACATGCACGATCTGTTTCGCGCCAAGGTCATTTGATGCGCGAGGACGTTCTGGAGCGGGTGCGGCGGCTGCGGCTGATGATCTTCGATGTCGACGGCGTGCTCACCGACGGGACCCTTTACTTCAGCGAGGACGGAGCGGAATTGAAGGCGTTCAACGCGCGGGACGGCCAGGGCTTGAAGATGCTGAAGGAGAGCGGGGTCGA
>DASPWT010000225.1:0-3021 GCA_035637655.1 Burkholderiales bacterium
CCCGGGAGCGGACCGGGCGCCGGCCCGGGAGGCCCCGGAAAGGGTCCGGACTTCGGTTTCGGCCCGAGCAACACGTCCGGCTGGTCCATGATGTCCTCGCAGGAGCGGACGGAGCATCGCGACAAGATGCTCAACATGAAGACCTACGCCGAATGCAAGGCGTACCTCGACGAACACCGAAAGACAATGGAAGCGCGCGCGAAGGAAAAAGGCATTGGGATGCCGGCCGGTCCCCGCGCCGACATGTGCGAGCGGATGAAGCAGCGCGGCCGGATCAGCTAGCCGGGAACGACGCGGCAGCCGGCAGCTGCCGCCTTATGAGAGAAAGGGGTAAATCATGAAACCGAACGTAGGAACGATCGATCGTGCAGTGCGCATCGTGCTAGGGCTTGGAATTCTAAGCCTGCTCCTCATTCTGGAAGGGGGTGCGCGGTGGTGGGGCCTCGTGGGCCTTTTGCCGTTAGCCACCGGCTTGATCGCCTGGTGTCCGGCCTATGCGCTTCTCGGCGTCCACACCTGCGGAATGCAGCGCGCCTGATTCGTCACTGCAGGCCAGCCCTGGCAAGCCATTATTCGCGCGGCGCGTTCGAAAAAATGCGATGCGATCGTGATGGCCTCGCATGGACGGCTCGCGGGACTTCTTCTGGGGGTCGAACGGCAAGGGTACTGACCCACAGCAAGATCCCGGTGCTCGTCTGCCGGTAGTGTGGCGGTAACGGACCGCCATTCGCTCGATGCGCTGGTCGCGCATGAAATCGCCGAGTTTGATCTGGATCAACTGCTCGAGCGCTGGATTAGCCATCATCAACCCGGGGGTTCAAGTCGTTCCAGGGGGAAACAATGGCTTCAAGCGTCCTTTCTGTCGGTCGACCGTTCCGAAACGACGTTTTCTTCTGCGGCTGGCTCGAACAGAGCCCCGATGCGGTCCTCATCACCGATGAGACAGGGGTTATCGAGTACGTCAATCCAGCTTTCGAGTCGCTCACGGGGTATGCGCGCGCGGAGGCCGTCGGCCGCACGCCCGCAATCCTGAAGTCCGGCACCCACGATGCCGAGTTCTACCGCGGCTTGTGGCGCAGTATCCTGGCCGGCAAGTCCTTCCACGAAGTCTTCGTGGACCGCCGCAAGAGCGGCGAGCTGTTTCACGCGGAGAACCTGATCTGGCCGGTATTCAATGGGCAAGGACTCATCACGAACTTCGTGTGCGAGACCCGCGACGTCACCGAGCGGGTGCGGCATTTCGAGAAGCTCGCGCATGCCGCGAACCACGATCCGCTGACCGACCTGCCGAATCGCACGCTGTTCCTCGACCGCCTCGGGCAGGCGCTGCACCAGGCGGCGAGGCGCAAGGAAGGGCTGGCGGTGGCGATCCTCGATATCGACCGCTTTCGCGAAACGAACAACCGCTTCGGCCACATGGCGGGCGACGCGGTGCTGCAGGCGGTCGCGAGTCGCAGCGCGAGCTGCGTCCGCGCAGCCGATACCGTGGCCCGCATCGGCGGGGACGAGCTCGCCCTCGTCCTCTCCAGCGCCGACGAGCGCTCCGGCGCGGGCGCGGTGTGCGAGAAAATCCGCGCCGCCGCCGCGGTGCCCGTTCGCTTCGACGACCGGCTGATCCGCGTCAGCGTGAGCATCGGGGCGTGCGTTTATCCGAGCGACGCGGGGGACGCCGAAGAACTTCGCAAGCGTGCCGACGAGGCGATGTACGCGGCGAAACGGGCTGGCGGGAACTGTGTCCGGTTCTACCGCAATCATGGTTTGAACGGTGCAGGCGCTGCGCGCGGCACTTGAGGGCGCTGCCGTGCAGACACAGACCCTGCTGCACCTCGTCTGCTCCCGCTGCTTCACGTCGAACCGGGCTCCGGAGGAAAGGCTCGCGGAAGAACCGAAATGCGGCAAGTGTGGTGCGCCGCTGTTGGACGGGACCCCGGTCGCCCTAAACGAGACGGTGTTCGACGCTTTCATCGCGCGCAATGATTTGCCTGTGCTGGTCGATTTCTGGGCGCCCTGGTGCGGCCCGTGCCTAGGCATGGCGCCCGCGTTCGAGCAGGCGGCCGTGCAGCTGCGCGCCAGCGTGCGTTTTGCGAAAGTGAACACCGAAGAAGCGCCGGGGCTCTCCGCGCGCTGGGGCATCCGCTCGATTCCCACCCTCGTCCTGTTTGAAAATGGGCGGGAGAAGGAACGGGTATCCGGGGCGATGGATGCACGCACGCTCGTTCACTGGGCCACAGGGCAGAGAACGAAGAGGCGGGGATGAAGAATGGTGTATGGGCCCCGGGGTCCTGAGAGTTTCGAATTCACCCATTTATCAACCAATGACGCTGCGCATGAGGAGTCGATGAAATGCCGGGCAATTATGCATTTGGCAAGACGGTGCAGATGTCCTACGACGACGCAATCGAACGCGCGACCGAGGCGCTCGCCAAGGAGGGGTTCGGCGTGCTGACCGAAATCGACGTTGCCGCGACCTTGAAGAAGAAGCTCGGCAAGGAAATCCCGCCCTACAAGATCCTCGGCGCCTGCAACCCGCAGTTCGCGCACCGCGCGCTCGAAGCCGAGCCGCAGATCGGTGCCCTTCTTCCCTGCAACGTGGTGGTGCGGGTGGACGCGGGCGGCAGGACGATCGTCGAAATCATGGACCCGCGGGCGGTCCTACGGCTCGTCGATCGTCCGGAGATCGCCGTAATTGCCGGCGAAGTGCGAGCGCGCTTGGAACGCGTGCTCGCGATGCTGTGAGGCGGTTCACTTAGACTTGCCCGAGTTCACTTTCGCGCGGTCGCTCCGCCACGCCGCGTTGCGATTCACCGGTACACGATGACCGGCAACGTCGAATGGGAGAGCACGTCTTGCGTCACGCTGCCCAGGATCAGCCTGCGCATACCGCTGCGGCCATGGGGGGCAAGGAAAATGGCGTCGCATTTGCATTTTTTCGCGGCGTCGATGATGCCCTCCGCGGGCAGATCGAAGATCGTTATCAGGGGCGCGAACTCGACGCCGGCCGCCTTGGCAGTCTCGCCGATC
>DASPWT010000226.1:0-6823 GCA_035637655.1 Burkholderiales bacterium
CTCGGCCTATAAGACCAAGGACGGCTACATGAACATCGCCGCGACCGGCGAAGCGATGTGGCGCCGGGTATGCGAAGGCCTCGGGCGCGTGGACATGCTGGAGAATCCGGATTTCAAGGGCGAGCAGAACCGCTCGAAAAACCGGGTGGCGCTCAACGCCGAAATCAATGCGGCGCTCGCAGCGCGCACCACGGCGGAGTGGATCGAAATCCTCACCCGCGGCGAAGTTCCGTGCGGCCCGATCTATACCATCGACAAGATGTTCGAGGACGCGCAGGTGCAGCATATCGGCGCCGCGGCGAGCGTCAAGAGCGCGAAGCTCGGCGAGATCCGCATCGTCAACCAGGCGGTGACGCTTTCGCGCACGCCGGCGCGAATCGCGACCGCGCCGCCCGAGCTGGGCGAGCACACCGCCGAAGTCCTCTCCGAGCTGGGGTACGGCGAGGCGGACATCGAGGCGCTGTCGCGGAAGAAAGTCGTCTAGAGACTACTTGCCCCTGAACTGCGGTTTCTCCTTGGCGAGAAACGCCTTGACGCCGGTCTTGAAGTCCTCGGTGTCGAAGCAGGCGTAGGCCTCGTCGCGCTCGGTCCGGGTGAGGGGGCGCGCCTGGGCGAGGCGCCGCGCGAATTTCTTGTGCCAGCGCGCAACGAGCGGCGCGCCTTCGGCGATGCGCCGCGCAGCTGCCATCGATTCCTCCTCGACCTTGTCGTCGGGCACGACGCGGTTCACGAGGCCCTTGTCTTTCGCTTCCTCGGCGCCGAACACGCGGCCTTCGAGCAGGATCTCGAGCGCCACGGCGCGGCCGATGAGATCGATCAGCGCCTTCATCTCGCCGTAGCCCACGACCAGCCCCAGCTTGTTGATGGGAATGCCGAAGCGGCTCGACGTCCCGCAGATGCGCAGGTCGCACTGGGAGGCGACTTCCAGCCCCCCTCCGACGCACGCGCCGTGGATCATGGCCACGATCGGATGCCGGCAGGCGGAAAGCGCGCCCATCGTCGCCTCGAGCGCCTCGCCGTACTTCTTCGCAACTTTCGCATTCTTGCGCGTCGTTTCGAATTCGGCGATATCGGCGCCGGCGGCAAAGGCCTTTTCGCCCGCGCCCCGTATCACGATGCAGCGCAGCGTCTTGTCGGCGTCGAGCTCGCGCATGACTTCGCCCAGCCGCTTCCACGAATCCAGCCCGAGGGCGTTGAGCTTCTCCGGGTTGCTGAGGGTGACGGTCGCGATCGCGCCGTCGCGGGAGACGAGGACGGATTCGTTCATGGGGCTGAGGGGTAAAAGAGATTGACCAGGCCGAGCCCCGTGACCGGGACGTAGGTCACCAGCATCAGCACCGCGAACAGCACGCCGATGAACCAGATGTTCACCCGGGTCACTTCCCACACGCTCGCCTTGGAGATCGAGCAGGCGACCATGAGCACGCTCGCCACCGGCGGCGTCTGCTGGCCGATGCCGAGGTTGACGGTGACGATGAGCCCGAAGTGCACGGGATCGATGCCGACCGCGTTGACGAGCGGCATCACCACCGGCACGACCAGGATGATCGCCGCCGCCGAGTGCAGGAAGCAGCCGAGGAACAGGAACAAAACGTTCATCATCCCGAGCACGACCCATTTGTTGCTGGTGAACTCGGACACCGCCTGCGCGAGCTTCTGCGGGAGCTGCGCTTCGGTGAGATAGGCGCCGAGGAGCGCCGAGGTCGCCACCAGCAGCATCACCACCGCGGTCTGCACGCCGCCCTCGATGAGCGCGGCCTTCAGGTGAGCGAGGTCGAGCTCGCGGTAGACGACGATCCCGATGAAGAGCGCCGCGACGACGGCGAGCGCGGCGCCCTCGGTGGCCGTCACTACGCCGCCGAATATCGCGCCGAGGATGATGAGGGGCAGCGTGAGCGCCCAGGCCGCCTCGCGAAGCGTGGTCCATACCCGCGGCCAGCGGAACTTCTCGTCGATCGGGAGGTTGTAGCGGCGCGCAAACCAGTACGCCATTCCCATCAAGCCGAAACCTCCGAGTATGCCCGGAACGATGCCCGCGACGAACATTTTCACGATCGAGGTCTCGGCCATCACCGCGTAGATGATCATGGGGATCGAGGGCGGAATGATGATGGCAAGCGTCGCCGCCGAGGACATCACCGCGGCCGCGAGCGGCGCCGGATACCCTTGAGCCTTCATCGCGGGAATGAGGATGGAGCCGAGCGCCGAGATGCCGGCGACGGCCGAGCCCGAGATCTCGGCGAAGAACATCGAGGCGCCGATTCCCACCATCGCCAGGCCGCCGCGCACGAAGCCGAGCAACGCCGAGACGAAATTGATCAGCCGCCGCGAAATGCCCGACGCGTTCATGATCGCGCCTGCGAGGATGAAAAGCGGAATCGTGATCAGCGGGAAGTTGGTCGCGCCGTTGTAGAGCACGATCGGCAGGTTGGCGAGCGACCCCGGACCCTGGGTATAGAGCATGGCAGCCACCGCGACGATGCCGAGCGACACGGCGATCGGCACATCGATCACCACCAGGATCAGGACGCAGACGAAGATGAGGAGCGTTGCCATCAGTGCGAGGCTCCGCCCGAAATCGATGGGGGTTGCGCGCTTTCGGAGGCAGCCTGCATGACTTCAGCGAGAGTCGTGGAACGCGCCGCCTTTGCCAGCACCGCCGGCAGCGTGATCAGCTCGGCCGCGACGACGAGCGCCGCGCTGATCGGCATCACCGACTGCACCCAGCTCACCGGCACCGAGGGCAGGCTCACCAGCGTGTCGCCCGAGAGGGCGCCGAGAACCTGGTACCCCATCCACCCGAGCAGCAGGAAGAAGCCGATGGTGAGTACCTCGGCCACGACGCGGAAGCCGAGCTTGGCCTTGGGCGGCAGGAACATCATGACCTCGGGACAGCCGATGTGCGCCCGCTTCACCGAAGCGAGCGCCGAGCCGTAGAAGGTGATCCACGCGAGGAGAATCGAGGCGATCTCGTCGTACCATACCAGCGAGGCGCCGAAGGTCCGGAATATCACGCCCACGGTGACTTCGACCGCCAGCACGCCCATGAGGGCAATCACCAGCCATTCCAGCAGGCGCTCGTAGCGCCTGCGGATGACGTCGAGGTTCATGCGACTTACTTGCCGAGCGCGATGGCGCGGTCGATGACCGCCTGGGCGCCGGGAACTTCCTTGGCGAATTCCTGGTACACGGGCTTCGACGCCGCGATGAAGGCGTCCTTGTTGGCGTTGTTCACCTGGATTCCCGCCGCTTTCATCTTGACGAGCAACTCCTCGTCGTCTTTCGCCGCTTTTTCATAGACCCAAGCCTGGGTGTCCTTCGCCGTCTCTTCCAGGATCCTACGCACGTCGGCCGGGAGCGTCGCCCATTTCTTGGTGCTCACGACGAGGTAGGACGGCGTGTAGACGTGCCCGGTGAGGGAGAGGTACTTCTGCACCTCGTAGAACTTGGCGCTTGCGATCTGCGCGAAGGGATTCTCCTGCCCGTCCATGACGCCCGTCTGCAGAGCGGTAAACACCTCGGAGAACTTCATCGGCGAGGGGTTCGCGCCGTAGGCCTGGAACATCTTCACCCGCCACTTGCCCTCGGGCACGCGCAGCTTGATGCCCTTCAGGTCGGCGGGCGTGTTGATCGGATGCTTGCTGTTGGTGATGTGGCGGAACCCGTTTTCCCAGACGGCGAGCACCTTGACGCCCTTCTTCTCCGCGGCAGGCTCGATCTGCGACCAGAAGAGGGCGTTCTCGATCTTCTTCATGTGCCCGCGGCTCTTCACGAGATACGGCATCTCGAACACGCCGAAGATGTCGGCTTCCGAGGACATGATGGTCGAGGGCTCGACCATGTCGATCGTGCCGAGCTTCAACTTCTGCATCATCTCCTTGTCGCCGCCGAGCTGGCTCGAGCCGTAGGTGACGACCTTCGCCTTGCCGCCCAGCTTGGTGTTGGCGCGCTTGGCGAACTCGTCTGCCGACGCCCCGATCAGCGAGCCGGGCTCGCCGACGTGGCCGAGCTTGAGCTCGGTCTGCGCGGCGGCGGTGCCGCACAGGGCAAGCGCGAATACGGCAAGACTTGCGACTTTCATCTCTCTCATGATTCCTCCTGGAAAAAATGCCCCGCGTATCTCCGCGGATGCGGGAAAACCCTCAGGCCGCCTTGCGCGGAGCGGCGCGTGCGCTCTCGGCGAGGTGATCGAGCGCCGCGAGCACGCCGCCCCTCTTGTGTGGAACGTTCGCGAGCGCGAGGCCCATCTCGATGCCCGCGAGGGTGCCCGCGAGCATCAGATCGTTGAAGTCGCCGAGGTGTCCGATCCGGAATACTTTCCCGGCGAGCTTCCCCAATCCGGTACCGAGCGACATGTCGTAGGCTTCGAGGATGATCTTGCGCAGCGCGTCGGCATCGTGGCCGGCGGGCATCATCACCGCGGTGAGCGAGTTCGAGTATTCCTCGGGCACCGCGCACAGGATCTCCAGGCCCCAGGCGCGCACCGCGCGCCGCGTGCTCTCCGCGTGGCGCGCGTGACGGGCGAATACGTTTTGCAGGCCTTCCTCCTCGAGCATCGCGAGCGATTCGCGCAGGCCGTAGAGCAGGTTGGTCGCCGGCGTGTAGGGGAAGTAGCCGCTCTTGTTGTTGGAAAGCATCTCGTCCCAGGCCCAGTACGAGCGCGGGAGTGCAGCCGTACGCGACGCCTTGCTAGCCTTCTCGCTCACGCAATTGAACGACAGGCCGGGCGGCAGCATCAGGCCTTTCTGCGAGCCGGCGACGGTGACGTCCACGCCCCACTCGTCGTGGCGGTAGTCGATCGAGGCGAGCGAGGAAATCGTGTCGACCATGTAGAGCGCCGGGTGTCTTGCCGCGTCGATCGACTTGCGTATCGCGCCGATGCGGCTCGCGACCCCGGTCGAAGTCTCGTTGTGCACCACGCAAACGGCCCTGATCCGGTGCTCGCGGTCTTCCTTGAGCTTGGCCTCGACCGCAGCCGGGTCGACGCCGCGGCGCCAGTCGGTGGGGACGAGATCGACCGAGAGGCCGAGCTTCGCCGCCATCTTGTGCCACAGCGATGCGAAATGGCCGGTTTCGAACATCAGGACGCGGTCCCCCGGCGAGAGCGTGTTGACGAGCGCCGCTTCCCAGGCGCCGGTGCCCGATGCGGGATAGATCACCACCGGCGCCCGGGTCTGGAACACCTTCTTCAGGCCTTCGAGGATCTCCAGCCCCATGGGGCCGAAATCGGGGCCGCGATGGTCCATCGTAGCGCGGTCGATCGCGCGCAGAACCCGGTCGGGCACGTTGGTCGGCCCGGGGATCTGCAGGAAATGGCGTCCGCTCCGGTGCGGCATGACTTGCTCGCTTATCGTGGAAGGACGGCTAGTTTATCGGAAAAGCTCCCGGCTTCCATGATTCGGCTCAAGGCTGCGGTATCATGGAGCACGCGCGGTTCGAAGGAAATCCCATGGCGCTCAGCATCGACATCATCTCCGACGTGGTCTGTCCCTGGTGCTTCATCGGCAAGAGGCGGCTGGAATCCGCGCTCGAGCTCTACCGGGAGCGCAGTCCCGGCGCCGCGGAGCCGAAAGTCACCTGGCATCCGTTCCAGCTCAATCCCGACATGCCCCCCAGGGGCGTCGACCGCGACGAGTACGTGAAGCGCAAGTTCGGCGCAGGCCGCGCCGGGCAGGTCTACGGCCGCGTCACTGCGGTCGGGAGAGAGGCCGGCATTGCGTTCGACTTCAACAAGGTGACGCGCCAGCCCAACACGCTCGCCGCGCACAGCCTGATCGCGCTCGCGATAGACTCAGGACGGCAGGACGCGGTGGTCGAGGCCTTGTTCCGCGCGTTCTTCCTGGAGGGCAGGGATCTGACTTCCGCAGATACGCTTGCCGAAGTCGCGGCCGGCGCGGGTCTGGACGCGACCGACGTGAAGGCGTTCCTCGCGAGCGAAAACGCGCGCGCGCATATCGAGGCCGAGGACAGACAGGCGCGCAAAATCGGCGTCGAAGGCGTGCCTTTCTTCATATTCAACAAACGGGTCACCGTCTCGGGCGCGCAAGAGCCCGAAGTGCTGCTCGACGCCATGCTCGAAGCGGAGAAAGAGCCCGCGCCTTCCGCGGCGCAGTGAAACCGCGATTCCGATGGATCGCCCGGCGGCCAAGGTCTTACCGGTTTCGTTCCATCCGCGCGCCGGCGATACCGCGCTCGCCCGGCGCCTTTCGCGCGAAATCGAAGGCGAAGTCCTCTTCGATCCGGCGAGCCGCGGCCGCTATTCGACCGACGCCTCGATCTATCAGATCGACCCGGTGGGCGTGGTCGTGCCGAAGACCGAGCAGGACGCGAAAGTCGCGCTGCAGATCGCCGTCGAGGAAGGCGTTCCTGTCCTGCCTCGCGGCGCGGGAAGCTCGCAATGCGGCCAGACGGTGGGCGCCGCGCTCGTCATCGACCACAGCAAGTTTCTCGACAACATCGTTTCCTTCGACAAGGAGGCTGCCACCGCCGTCGTGCAGCCGGGGGTCGTGCTCGACCGCCTGAACGCGCACCTGCGGCGGGACGGGCTGTGGTTCCCGGTGGACGTGTCCACGAGCGCGCAAGCGACGCTCGGCGGGATGGCCGGCAACAATTCCTGCGGTTCGCGCTCGATCCGTTACGGCAACATGGTGCACAACGTGCTCGGCATCGATGCACTGCTCGCCGACGGCAGCGAGCACCACTTCGGCGTGGTGCCGGCCGATATTTCGCGATTGTCCGGCGAGGCGCGCTACGTCGAGCTCGCGAAGAAGGTGCGCGCCATCGCGGAGCGTGAAGCCCGCGAAATCGAAGCGCGCTGGCCGAA
>DASPWT010000227.1:0-50913 GCA_035637655.1 Burkholderiales bacterium
AGGGAGCACATTCATGAAACTCGTAACCGCAATCATCAAGCCGTTCAAGCTTGACGAGGTGCGGGAAGCTCTGTCCGCGATCGGCGTGCAGGGCATCACCGTCACCGAAGTCAAGGGTTTCGGCAGGCAGAAAGGTCACACCGAGCTGTATCGCGGCGCGGAATACGTGGTCGATTTCCTGCCGAAAGTAAAGGTCGAGGCCGCGATCAAGGATGAGATGCTCGATCAGGCGATCGAAGCCATAGAAAAATCGGCCAACACGGGAAAGATCGGGGACGGCAAGATCTTCGTCTTCGATCTGAAGCAAGTTATCCGCATCCGCACCGGCGAGACCGGGGCGGAAGCGCTCTGAGGGAGATCACGATGAGAAAGCTTTTCGCAATTTTTGCCCTGCTCGGCGCCGTGGGCTGGTGCGCGCCTCTCATGGCGCAGGATAAACAAGCGGCTCCGGCCGCAGCGCCAGCGCCCGCTACGGCTGCTCCCGCGGCGGCTCCTGCGGCCGCCCCGAGCGCCACTCCGGTGCCGACGCCCAACAAGGGCGACGTGGCATGGATGCTCACCTCCACCGCGCTCGTGCTGATGATGAGCGTTCCGGCGCTCGCACTGTTCTACGGGGGCCTGGTGCGCTCGAAGAACATGCTCTCGACCTTGATGCAGGTGTTCGTCGGGTTTTCGCTCATCACCGTCCTCTGGTGCATCTACGGCTACAGCCTCGCGTTCACCGAAGGCAACTCCTTCTTTGGGAGCCTTACCGAGCGGCTGTTCCTGAAAGGCACCTTCGATCCGGTGAAGGGTGAGTTCGCGAATGCAGCGACGTTCAGCAAGAACACACCGCTGCCCGAGCTGGTCTATGTGGCTTTCCAGGCGACCTTCGCCGCGATCACCTGCTGCCTGATCCTGGGAGCCACCGTCGAGCGGATCAAGTTTTCCGCGGTCCTGATCTTCCTGGCGCTGTGGTTCACCTTCAGCTATACGCCGGTTGCCCACATGGTGTGGTTCTTCCCCGGCCCGGATGCGTTCACCGATCCGAAAGTCGTCGACGCGGTCACGGCAAAGGCCGGGCTCATCTGGCAGTGGGGCGCTCTCGACTTCGCCGGGGGCACGGTCGTGCACATCAACTCTGGGGTCGCCGGATTGGTGGGTGCCTATCTGGTCGGCAAGCGCATCGGGATCGGAAAAGAGGCAATGGCCCCGCACAACGTGACCATGACCATGATCGGTGCCGCGTTGCTGTGGACCGGCTGGTTCGGGTTCAACGCAGGCTCCGCGCTGGAAGCAAATGGTTCGGCTGCGCTCGCGTTCATGAACACCTACCTCGCGACGGCTTGCGCCGTGCTTTCGTGGATGTTCGGCGAGTGGCTGTTCAAGGGCAAGCCGAGCATGGTCGGCGCGGCCTCAGGCGCGGTTGCGGGCCTCGTCGCGATCACGCCCGCCGCCGGCAACGTCGGCATCCCGGGTGCGTTCGTGATCGGCACCGCCGCCGGCCTGGTGTGCCTGTGGGGCGTGAACGGTCTGAAAAAGATGCTGGGCGCAGACGATGCACTCGACGTGTTCGGCGTTCACGCAGTCGGCGGGATACTCGGTGCGCTGCTCACCGGCGTGTTCAACTCGCCGGACCTGGGTGGACCCGGCTCCGTGCAGGACTGGGTCACGATGAAGAGCGGTTATCCGGGAATCATGGCCCAACTCTGGATCCAAGCGAAAGCGGTGGGCCTGGTATTCGTCTGGACCGCCGTGGTGGCCTTCATCTCCTTCAAGATCGCGGACCTCCTCGTGGGCCTGCGCGTCACCGAAGAAGAGGAGCGCGAGGGACTGGACATCAACTCGCACGGCGAGACGGCCTATCGCATATAAGGGCAGGGCGAAGCCCGGAGACGGGCTTGTTTTCGAGCGGGCACCTTCGGGTGCCCGTTTTTCTTGCGCCGGCAGTTCATGCGAAAATACGCACCTTTCGCCGGCGCCCGGTGAGGACCTCTCGTCATGAAAATGGAATACGTCATCAGCAGCTGGGACATCCCCTCGCTTCCCATCGTGGACTCGAACGCCCGCTTTCCCGTGCGCCGCATCTTCTGCGTCGGCCGCAACTATGTGGAGCACCAGAAGGAGATGGGCGGGGACGGCCGAGAGCAGCCGTTCTTCTTCGCCAAGTCGGCCCACGATCTGGTGCCCGAGGGTGGCGCGGTGCACTATCCGCCGATGACGAGCAACTACCACTGGGAAACCGAGATGGTCGCGGTAGTCGGCACAGGCGGGTCCAGAATCCCGGCAGCGAAAGCCAACGAGCACATCTGGGGTTATGCCGTGGGCCTGGACATGACCCGGCGTGATTTGCAGCAGGTTGGAAAAGACAAAGGCAGGCCCTGGACTTTCGGCAAGGATTTCGACCAGGCCGCCCCAGTCGGGCCCATTACCCCCGCCTCAAAGAACGGACACCCGAAAAAAGGCAAGCTCTGGCTCAAGGTAAACGGTGAGCTTCGCCAAGACTCGGACATCGACCAGATGATCTGGAGCGTGCCCGAGCAGATCGCGTTTCTCACGCAGTACTACACCCTGGAAGCGGGCGATCTCATCATGACGGGCACACCTGCCGGTGTGGGCGCCGCCAAGCCGGGGGATGAGCTCCTCGCAGGAATAGAGGGCCTCGGGGAGCTGCGCGTGAAAATCCTGCCGCCCCGATGAGCGGGAGGTCCAAATGAGCATCAAGCGCCATCAGGCGGGCAAACTCTTCAGCGCCGCGGTCGAGCACGGCGGCCTCGTCTACGTGGCAGGCCAGGTTGCCGACGATCTCACCCAAGGCGCCAGGGGCCAGACCGAGCAGGTGTTGAAGAAGATCGACGCAATCCTCGCCGCCGCGGGCACCAGCAAGTCGAAGATTCTTTCCGCCAACGTATGGGTCACCGACATCCGCAACCGCGACGAGATGAACGCCGCCTGGACGGCGTGGGCCGATCCTGCCAATCTGCCGGCGCGCGCCACAGTCGAGGCGAAACTGGCCGAGCCGCGCATGCTGGTCGAGATCATGGTGACCTGCGCCAAGTAAGCGCGGCCCGTCAGCAGTTATTTTCGCCAGAACGCCGGCGTGATGACGATGAACAGCGTAAACAGCTCCAAGCGCCCGATCAGCATGGTGATCGTGCATACCCAGGTTTGAAAATCGCTGAGCACTGCATAGGTGGTCGCCGGCCCGACCAGGTTCAGCCCCGGCCCGGTATTGCAGATGCACACGATCACCGCCGAAAAAGCGGTGATGATATCCAGGCCCGAGGCCAGAAGGAGCATGGTCATGGCGACGACTGACCCGCCCCAGATCAACATGAACGCGAGGACTGCGAAGATGATGTTGTTTTCCACCCTTTGGCCGGAAAGCTTGACGGGCAGATAGGCGCGCGGATGAATGATGGACATGAGCTCTCGCAGCGCCTGGCGAACCATCAGCTCGGCGCGAATCATCTTGATGCCGCCGCCGGTGGAACCGGAACAAGTGGCGAAGCAGCACAGGAACAGCATCCATACCGGCGCGAAGATCGGCCACTGGTTGAAATCGGTGCTGGCAAAACCGGCTGTCGTCGCGACCGAGACGACGTTGAACGCGCTGTGGCGCAGCGCCGTCCAGAAAGACGGATAGACCTGGTTGGCGAACAGGAAATAGGCGACGCCAAGCACCGATATCGTGATCAATGCGACGTATGCACGGGCCTCGGGGTCGCTCCGGTAGGGTGCCAAGCTCAGTTTGCGGAACGCGAGGAAGTGAGTTCCGAAATTGATGCCTCCGATGAGCATGAAAAAAATCGCCGCAGCCTCGATTGCCGGAGAATTGAAGTAAGCGAAGCTCGCGTCGTGGGAGGAGAATCCGCCCAGGCTCAGGGTCGAGAACGAATGGACAACGGCATCGAACCAGCCCATTCCCACAGCCTTGAAAACCAGAGCGCAGGCGAGCGTCATGACCGCGTAAACCAGCCACAGGCCCTTGGCAGTTTCAGTGATGCGTGGAGTGAGCCTGGTGTCCTTCATCGGCCCCGGGGTCTCGGTCCTCATGATCTGGCTCCCGCCGATCCCGAGGAGCGGCAGGATCGCTACGGCGAGGACGATGATCCCCATTCCGCCCAGCCACTGCAGCTCGCAGCGCCACAAGTTGATCGAAGGCGGCAGCTTGTCGAGCCCCGCCAGCACGGACGAACCGGTAGTGGTGAGTGCCGCCACGGTTTCGAAGTAGGCGTCCGTGAAATTCAGCTCGGGCATGTAAATCAAAAGGGGCAGCGTGGCGAACGCCGGCAGGACCGTCCAAACCAGCGCCACCAAGAGAAACCCGTCGCGGGTCTGCAGCTCGGCCTGGCGGGAGCGAGTGACCAGCCACAAAGTTGCTCCGCTCACAAAGGTGATCAGCACGGCCTTCTCATAGGCGTGCCGCGCCGCATCGCCGTACCCGAACGATGCGCACAGAGGCAGCAGCATGGCGAGGGCGAAGACGACGATCAAGACGCTCAGCACATTGAGTACGGAAAACGGCCTTACCATGGCGCGCGGAATCCGGTTCAGACGAAGCCGGCGCTGACCTCGAAAAGCTTCTCCACCCTGGGCAGGAGCTTCTTGTCGGTGACGAAGACGATCACGTGGTCGTCGGCCTGCACCACGGTATCGTGATGGGCCATGATCACCTTGTCGCCGCGAACGATTGCGGCGATTGCGGCGCCCCTGGGCAGGTCGATTTCCTCGATTCTCCGGCCGACGCAGCGGCAGGAGTTGCGGTCCCCGTGCACCACGGCCTCCAGCGCTTCGGCCACGCCGCGGCGCAGGCTGTGTACCCGTGTAACGTGGCCGCGCCGCACGTGGGCGAGCAGCGTGCCGATGGTCGCCTGCGCAGGTGAAATCGCGATATCGATCTGGCCGGCCTGGAGCAGATCGACGTAGGAGCGCCGGTTGATGAGCGCGACCACGCGGCGCGCGCCCATGCGCTTGGCCAGCAGGCAGGACATGATGTTGTCCTCGTCGTCGTTGGTTACCGCGACGAACAGATCCATATCGGAGACGTTCTCGGCCTCCAGGAGTCCTTCGTCCGTGACGTCTCCCTGCAACACGAGCGCCCGATCGAGGCGGGTTGAGAGCACCTCGCAGCGTCTCTTGTCGTACTCGATGATCTTGATCGCGTAGTCGCGCTCGAGCGCCCGCGCCAGGCGCAATCCGATATTGCCGCCCCCCGCAATCATGACTCTTCTTACCGCCTGGTCCATGCGCCTCAGCTCGTGCATGACTTGACGGATGTCTTCCGTTGCGGCGAGGCAGAATACCTCGTCTCCGGCCTGCACCACCGTATCGCCCTCGGGCAGAATCGGGCTGTCACCGCGAAATATGGCGGCGATGCGCGTGTCCACGGACGGAATGTGCTTCCTGAGGTCCTTCAGGGGATGACCGACCAAGGGACCGCCTTGGAATGCACGCACTGCGACCAAGCTCACCTTGCCGTGGGCGAACTCGAGCACCTGCAGTGCTTCGGGGAACTCGACGAGCTTGACGATGTAGTCGGTAAGGATCTGCTCCGGACAGATTGCCAGATCCACGTCGAAGCAGTCCGGGCCGAGTACGCGCTCGTTGGAAAGATAGTCGGTGGCGCGCAGGCGGACGATGCGGGTCGGGACGTTGAACAACTGCTGTGCCAGCTTGCATGCGACCAAGTTGGTCTCGTCGCTTTGCGTTACCGCAATCATCATGTCGCAGTCCTCGATACCCGCCTCGACCAGCACGGAGGGGTGCGCGGCGCTGCCGAGGACCGTGCGCAAATCCAGGCGGTCCTGGAGATCGCGCAGCCTCGTGCCGTCGATATCCACAACCGTAATGTCGTTGGCTTCGGACACCAGGTTTTCGGCAACCGACGAGCCGACCTGGCCGGCGCCGAGGATCACGATTTTCAAGGCGGGAGTCCGTGCGAAAAAGCACGCATTTTATGCCGAACTTGTATCGGAGTCAGTCTTTTCGCCCGGCGAGAATGCCGAGCGCTTTCAACTTGCGGTACAAGTGCGTGCGCTCGAGACCGCTTCGTTCGGCGACGCGCGCAATAGAGCCGTTCACCTGTGCGAGATGATGCTCGAAGTAGGTCCGCTCGAAGGCCTCGCGGGCCTCGCGCAAGGGGAGATCGAGCGACAGGTCGGCCTCCGCGGCGCGGCGTGCGAACTGCGGCAGCACCCGTTCCGCGTCCGCGACACCTATCTCCTCCTCCAGGCTGGTGAGCGCCAGGTTACGCACTGCTGCGGCGAGATCCTCGAGGTTGCCTGGCCAGGAGAAATAGCGCAGGACGTTGAGGGCGCCGGTGGAAAAGTTTCGCGGCGGACAAAAGCGTGTTTCCACCAACTGGGCAAGCATCAGGGTTGCGATCTCCGGGATGTCCTCCGGATGTTCACGCAGCGCCGGGAGGGCGATGACGATACCCGCGAGCGCCTGCATCAAGGCCGCGTCGAAACCTTGCGATTCCACCAGGTGCTTCGGCTCCTCCGCTGTAAAAGACACCAGTCGCACGTTGCTCTTTTCCGCGCGGGCTGCGAGAAATGCCAGGTGCTTCTGCTGGTTCCTGGACAGCATCGCGAGTTCGCCGACGAAAAGCACCCCGCTGGAAACCTGCTGCAGCAGATCCTGAGACGCCTCGTTGAGCGCGTGCGCCGCATCGATCCAGGGTGCGTTGGGCTGTTGCAGATAGCGAGCGTAGAGCTCCGGCATCACGCCTCTTTCGCCGCGCATCAGCACCGCTGCGCCTGAGGCGGAGATTCTCGCCAAGCGTTTCTTCAACTCGGTGATGATCACCGAGCGGCCGAAATTCGCGATGCTGAGCGGCATCACCGCGCGCGCCTCGCCCGCGCGCAGTGCACGCTTCACGGTCGCGAGCAGCTTCTGCAGCGCGATCGGTTTTTCCAGGAAATCCATTGCGCCGATACGCGTCGCCTCCACCGCCGTGTCGATGGTGCCGTGACCCGACATCATGATCACCGGCATGGTGAGCTGGCCCCCGGTGGCCCATTCCTTCAGGAGCGTAATGCCGTCCGCGTCGGGCATCCAAATATCGAGCAACACGAGGTCCGGCCGTCTCTGCGCGCGCAACGAGCGCGCCACGGTGGCATTTTCCGCGAGCTGCACCGAGTGTCCCTCGTCGGAGAGGATTTCCGATAACAGCTCCCGGATTCCGACTTCGTCGTCAACGACCAGTATCTGCGCCATGGCCGATCAAGCCGCAAGCGGAAGCGAAATCCGCACCGCCGCGCCGCGACCCCCTTCTTTCCCGGTACGGTTCTCTATCCGAACGGTGCCGTGATGTTCGTCGATGATCCGTTTTACGATCGCCAGCCCCAGTCCCGTCCCTTTAGGCTTGGTGGTGACATACGGTTCGAATGCCCCGTTGATGATGGCCTCGGGGAAACCGCAACCATTGTCGCTGATCCGCAGCCACACTTGGCCGCCCGAAAGCTCGGTCGACACTTCGATTCTCGGGTCGCTACTTCCGAAAAGGGCGTCCTGGGCGTTTTGCAGCAGATTGTGGATTACCTGCCGCAGACGGTCGGGGTCACCGCGCACCAGCGGAATGCTCTTCTGGAGGTTGGCCTGAATCCGAGTTCCGGACTGCTCGTACAACGCGAGCACCTCTGCGACCACCCGGTTCAGATCCAAGCCTTCGAGTTGGGGCGGGGGCGTGGGGGCATAATCGCGGAAATCATCCACCATGTTCTTCATGGCGGTCACTTGCGCAACGATGGTCTCCGTGGCGTGGTCGAGCGCCCGCGCAGCCGCGAAGGGAAGTTTGTCACCGAGCTTCGCCTGCAGGCGCTCCGCGGCCAGCTGGATCGGCGTGAGCGGATTCTTGATCTCGTGAGCGAGCCTGCGCGCGACCTCGCCCCAGGCGGTTGCGCGCTGCGCCGCGATCAATTGCGTGATGTCGTCGAATACCACGACGTAGCCGCCCGCACCCGTTTCGGGCAGCGGCGAACCCCGCACGAGAATCACCGCCCCACGCTCGCGCATCTCAATTTGCTGCTGCCAAGCGGACTCTCCGTGTTGTTCGAACTCCGCCCGCAGCATGCGAGCAAACTCGGCGAGCGCATGCCAATTCTCGAGCTTCAGTCCAATCAGGGCCGCAACGTTCTCCTGCAGGATGCTGCCCGCCCCGCTGTTTGCAATCCGGAGGACAAGGCCATGATCAAAAACGAGTACACCCGCCGACAGATTGGCGAGAACGCTCTCCAGGTACGCCTTGGCGGTCTCGAGCTGCGCCTGATTGAGCAGCGCGGCGCTCTGTGCCTCGCCCAGCTGTTGAGTCATGCTGTTGAACGACTGCGTAAGGATGCCCAGCTCATCGCGGCTCGTGACCTGAGCGCGGCGCGAAAAATCGCCGCGCGCTACCGCCTGGGTGCTCTCGGCGAGCACGGCAAGCGGCTTCGACAGGCGCCGCGACAGCAGGAACGCGAGTGCGATCGCCGAAAGCAAAGCGAGCAATAGCGTCAAGGTCAGCGTGAGGATGTAGATTGCTTTCAGCCCCTGGCGAGACAGCGACAGCTCCTTGTATGCACGATACACGCTTTGTACCGATTCGCCTTGTTCGGCGAGCGCCTGCGGCACCCAGTGCGTGAGCTGCAGCAAGCGCGGCTCGTCGGCATGCCTTGGACTCTCCAGTGGCACGATCACTCGCAGCAAGAGCCCCTTGTCGCCAACCGGCTCGACCGCGCCATAACCGCGCACCTGCCGTGCGTCGCGCAAGGCCTGTGAACTCGGGGCGGGCGGTACGAGCTTTCCGGGTCCCCGACTCGCCCTCGCCAGCACTTGTCCTCCTTCGGACATGAGGTACGCTTCTTCGACGTAGGCCTGCTCGCGCAAACGAACCAGCACGGTGGATTGCTCGCGCCCCGGGGTCTCGGAGAGATCGAGCGCCATTACATGGGCCTTGAGAAGCAGTTCGTTCAACATAACGTCGAGCGCCGCCCGGCCGAGATTGAGTCCCCCCTCAAGCGCGCGCTCGACGCGCACGTCGAACCAAGATTCAATACTCTTCGCGAGGAACTGCAGCGACACGGTATAGACGAGGAGTCCGGGAACCACCCCCACCAGGGCAAACATGACGAGCACCCGGAAGGTCAGCAGCGAACCGAACACCTTGGCACGGCGCTGCCGCGCGAGGATCGCCAACTGATACACCACGAGCCCGAGGAGAGCCACGGCAATTGCCGCGTTCAGGCCGAGGAGCAGCGGATAATGCTCGGCGAAGAGCGGCGAGTTGGCGGTCGCCGCGGCAAGCAGGAACAGCAAAATGCCGCCGAGCGCGGCGCCGGCGATGAGCACGTAGGTCATCGGGCCTCCTGCACCGGGGCAAGCGGCGTGAAAGGAAACCGCTTCCACTCAGACGTCAGGGTCCACTCCCGGTTGGTGACGGCACTCACTCGGAACGGAGTTGGCAGCTGGGCCGGATCGAGGCGCAGGCGCACCGCCGCAACGTAGGTTCGGCCGTTGTCGACCTGATCCAGTGCCAGCACCGGCCAGCCGTGAACCCTGCCGAGTGCCTCCAGCGCCTCGACGAGCGTGGGGAAGTTCTGATACAGCGTCCCGCTCGACAGCCGGTACTGTTGCGCGAGCGGGAGATAGGAAAGCCGTAGCTCCAGCTTTTCGGAAGCGGTTTTCTCGTTGAACCAGTACCATCGCGGCCGTGTCAGCTGGAACTCCACGAGAAAGCCGAGGGATACGCCATTGTTCAGGGCCTCTAGGAGCGGCGCGGTCAGCTCGAGTTGAAAATCCGCGTTCAGGAAATAGCGCGTCTCGGCGATTTCCAACCCTGCGTTGTTCACCTGGACGGGCTGTGCGAGCGCTGATGTAACGAGGCCCAGCGCGAGCGCGGCTACGAATCGACGCAGGCTTGTGTTCATTGTTCAGCTTGGACAGTTGTCTTTTTCAGCAACGCGTAGAAGAAACCGTCGCTATCGGCACTCGGCAGGATCTGGCACTCGAAAGGGCGTGGGGCGCCTTCGTTACCGTCGCCGAGCCCTGGGAGCGGAAGAATTTCAGCTTCCGGGTGCTGCGCAAGAAAATTTTCCACCTGAGCGCCGTTCTCTTCGGGAAACACCGAGCAAGTGGCGTACAACAATTTACCATCGGGCCCGAGTACCCGCCATAAGGCTTCCAGCAGTTCCGCCTGCGTGTGGCCGAACTCGGATGCATCGGTCTTCCGACGCAACCATTTGATGTCGGGATGGCGCCGCACCACGCCCGATGCCGAACAAGGCGCATCCAGAAGAATGCGGTCGAAAGGCCTTCCCCCCCAGAAACCCTCCGGCTTGCGGCAATCGCCGATCACGACTTTCGCCGAGAGCTTCAGTCTGGCGAGATTTTCGGCGATACGCCGCGCCCGCACGCCGTCCGCGTCCACTGCGAGAAGCTCGCACTCGGCAAGCTCAAGCAGGTGTCCGGTCTTGCCACCTGGCGCCGCGCAGGCATCCAGCACCCGCATCCCGTCGCGAACATCCAGAAGGGGCGCTGCTCGCTGAGCGCCGGCATCCTGCACCGAGACCTCGCCTGCTGCAAATCCCGGGAGCCGCTCGACCCGGCAAGGCTTTTCGAGGAGCACCGCATCTTGGCCCAGCGCCCGTGCGGGAATTCCGGCGCGGTCCAGTTTCTCCAGATATGCCTTCGCAGAGAGTCGTCGCCGGTTTACCCGCAAAACCATGGGCGGATGCCGGTTCGATTCCAAAAGGACGGACTCCCACTGGCGCGGGTAGGCCAGGCGCAACGCGTCGATCCACCATTGTGGATGGCGGTAACGGCCAGACTCGGTGGCCTCGATCTCCAAAAGCAGCTCGGGCATGCGGCGCTGAAAGTTGCGCATCACCGCGTTGACCAGCCCTTTCGCGCGCGAGTGCCCGAGCAAAGCAGCCGCCTCCACCGCCTGATGCACGACCGCGTGCGCGGACCGCGGCCGCGCAACGAGTTCCGCGAGCGCGGCGAGCAGCAACCCACGCACCGGGGAATCCGTGAGAGGTTTCTGCAGCAGTCGCTCTAGGGCCACGTCGACCACCCCGTAGCCCCGCAGCGCGTTATAGCAAAGATCCTGTGCCGCGGCGGCAAGTGTTTGCGCCGACGCACGGCGTTTCAGGTCGGCGAGCGCGGCGTTCAGGCTCTCGCCCCCGGAGACGCGCCCGATGGCTTCAGCGGCGGCAACAAAGGCCCGTGCGAGGGAAGGGCCGGCGGAAACGGTGGACACGGCTGCGCTGCGCAAGGTCACGGGCGTTACCTGCATTATAGGCGCAGGGCGTTCGACCGCCCCTCCTACCAGGCTTGGAAGCGCTCGCCGGCCGAAAGCGGAAAACCTCTGAGAAATTCGGCGGCAGGCAGTCGCTTTCCCCCCGAGCGCTGCAACTCGGTTACAACCAGAGCGCCTTCCCCGCAGGCGACGCACAAGTCGCGCGGACCTACGTGAAGGATCTCACCCGGATTCCCCAGTCCCGCTGTGACAGCGCAACGCCAAATCTTGAGCTCCACCCCGCGCACGCGTGCATCCGCGCCCGGCGACGGATCGAGCGCGCGAACCCGGCGATTCACCGTCACCGCACCCTCACGCCAGTCCACGCGCGCCTCGCGCCTGTCGAGCTTGGCCGCGTACGTCACCCCCTCGGCTGGTTGGGGTGTCGCCTTGGCCCCACCGGCTTCCAGCGCATCCAGAGCTTGCACTATGAGTTTCGCGCCAAGCTCCGCGAGCCGATCGTGCAGCGTGCCCGTGGTATCGTCTTCCAGGATCGGAAGTTTTTCCTGCATGAGCACGGGGCCTGTGTCGAGCCCGGTGTCCATCTGCATGATCGATACACCGGTGTCCCGATCACCGGCGAGCAGTGCCCGCTGAATGGGCGCTGCGCCGCGCCACCGCGGCAACAGGGACGCGTGAATATTGACTGCCCCGTACCGGGGAAGCTCGAGCACCGGCTGCGGCAGAATCAAGCCATAAGCGGCAACCGCGATGACGTCGGCACGAAAGCGTTCAAGCTCCGCTTGCGCGCGTGCATCCCGCAGACTCGCGGGCTGGACTACCTGAATGCCTCGCGCTGCCGCCAGCTTCTTCACCGGTGATGGCGCCAGCGCAAGACCGCGCCCGGTAGGTCGATCCGGCTGAGTCATCACACCGGCCACGCTATGGCGGGACTTGAGAAGCGCCTCAAGGCACCGTGCCGCAAACTCGGGCGTGCCGGCGAAGAGGACATTCACGGTGGCGGCACCCGCTCGGGTGCCTCAGGCCGTCTTGCGGAATTGTTTTTGAAGTTTCGCCTTGATGCGCTGCTGCTTGAGGCGCGACAGATAGTCGACGAAGATCCTGCCCTCGAGGTGATCCATTTCGTGCTGGATGCAGACCGCGAGGACTTTCTCTGCGACGAAGGTGAAGGACTTTCCGTCCAGGCCGAGCGCGCGCACGGTCACGCTCTCGGCGCGCTCAACCGGCTCGTAGATTCCTGGAACCGACAGGCAGCCCTCCTCGCAATACTGGACGCCTTCGCGGCTGACGATCTCCGGGTTGATCAAAACCAGGAGCTCATTTCGGCTCTCGGAGGCGTCAATGACGATCACCCGTTTGTGCACGTCGACCTGCGTCGCCGCGAGCCCCACCCCCGGCGCTGCGTACATAGTTTCGGCCATGTTCCGGACCAGGGCGCGAACCGATTCGTCAACTTCCAGTACAGGCTCGGCCCTTTTATGGAGCCTCGGATCGGGGTAGCGGAGAATATCTAGCAACGCCATAAATACTTGCAAATTGAAAGAATTAGATGCAGAATTTAATGCAGACTGTAAAAAGCAAGCCGCAAAAGCTAATATAGGGACTGCGGCGGCTAAAACCAGACGAGGCGGTCATGCAAAAGTCTATCACAGCTCTCCTGGCGCTCGCCCTGGCGGGCGCAGGCTTGTTGGCGCTTGCACAGGGCGATCTACAGGTAAAAGAAACCGCCCCGGACCGCTACGTCGTACAAAGGGGCGATACGCTTTGGAGCATCGCCACCAAATTCCTCAACGATCAGTGGCGCTGGCCGGAAATCTGGCGCATGAACCAGGAGCAGATCAGAAATCCGCACAACATCTCCCCGGGCGATGTTCTCGTGCTCGACCGGAGCGTGTCGCCGCCGCAATTGCGTATTGCGGACTCCGGCGCCGGCCCCGCGCTTGGGGGCGCAGAAGGAGTGAAGCTCCTGCCGCGTATCTACACTCAGCCCTTGGTGTCAGAGGCGATACCCGCCATTTCGCCCAAGGCGATCGAGCCGTTTCTGACGCAGCCATTGATCATCGAGGAAGGCGGCCTCGACAAGGCCCCGCGGATTATTGCTACGGAGGAGAATCGGGTCAACTTGGGCACGGGCAATGTGGCCTATGTCAGCGGTTTTGGTGACGCCGACGCGCCTGCTTGGCACGTCTATCGCGCCGGGCGACCGCTCGTCGACCCTGACAGCCGGAGGACCCTGGGTATCGAAGCTGTGTTCCTGGGTACGGCCCGTGTGACGCGAAGCGGCGAACCCGCCACGGTACAAATCGTGAATTCCAAGAAGGAGATTTCTGCGGGAGATCGACTCATTCCAGCGCCCCCGCCGACCATTCCCCAGTACGTGCCTCATGCGCCGAGTTCCGCGGTAAGCGGTCGAATCATAGGACTCTACGATGCTCTCGCTACCAGCATGGGCGGGCGCGACTCGATCATCTCCATCAATAGAGGCAGGCGCGACGGCTTGGAGGTCGGACACGTGCTTGCTGTCTACCGCAACATCGTGGTCTACGATCAGAAAGATTATCTGAAATCGCGTGACCGCTCCCCGGCCATTCAGCTGCCCCCGGAGCGCTACGGCCTGGTCTTCATCTTCCGTACCTTCAATTCGGTCGCTTACGCGCTGGTAATGGAAAGTTCACGGCCGGTGCAGGGCGGAGATATCGTGCAGAACCCCTAATCAAGATCCTGTCCGGGCGAGGCTTCACGAATGAACGATTCAGGCGACCTGGCCGCCTGGATCGAACTCAGCCTGGTTCCGGGGCTCGGTGGCCAGAGATTCCGATCCCTGCTCTCCACCTTCGGCCTTCCCACCAACGTATTGAATGCGACGCGATCGCAACTCTGTCGCGTCGTGCCCGAAGCGCTTGCAGCGGGCATCCTCGAGCGAAACAGCGGCTCCGAAGTCGAAAAAGCGCTCCAATGGGCTGCCCAGCCCGGGCACAAGGTGCTGACCCTTGCCGACACCGAATACCCCAAGCAACTTCTGGAAATCGCCGATCCGCCGGCTTTGCTCTATGTTGCCGGCAACGCGAAACTCCTTTCATCCCCGGCGCTGGCCGTGGTCGGCAGCCGAAACGCGACGCCGCAGGGACTGAAAACTGCGCAGAGCTTCGCGCGAGCCTTCAGCGAGGTTGGCTTGGTCATCGTGAGCGGTCTCGCTATCGGTGTGGACAGCGCTGCACACCGCGGCGGACTGGCGGGACGAGGGTCCACCGTCGCAGTGCTGGGCACGGGCATCGACATCGTGTATCCGCGTCGCAACGAGCCGCTTGCGCAAGAAATCCTGTTGCGGGGCGCGCTTGTATCAGAATTCGAACTCGGCACACCCCCCAACGCGGGAAATTTTCCTCGGCGCAACCGCCTCATCTCGGGTCTTGCCCGCGGTTGTCTCGTCGTCGAGGCCGCCCTCGATTCCGGCTCGCTCATCACCGCACGCCTCGCCGCAGAGCAGGGCCGCGAAGTGTTTGCCATCCCGGGCTCGATCCACTCGCCGCTCTCAAGGGGCTGTCACGCGCTGATCAAGCAGGGCGCGAAGCTAGTCGAGAGCGCGCAGGACGTTCTCGAGGAGCTCGGCGCCCCAGGGGCGCCCGAAACGAGATCGCCGGAACCCAGCGAAAGTCACGACTTGCTCGACAAAATGGGCTTCGATCCCTGCGATATTGACGGCCTGATCGCGCGCAGCGGCTTGACGGCCGAAATCGTATCGTCCATTCTCCTGCAGTTAGAGCTGGAAGGAAAAGTAGCCGGCCTCCCCGGAGGTCTATACCAACGTGTCCGCTGAGGATTCATAGCGAATGTTCGACGTACTCGTATACCTTTTCGAGAATTACTACCAGATCGAAACCTACCCCGATCAGGATACGCTTGAGCGCAAGCTGCATGCGGCCGGCTTCGAGAACGACGACATCCAGGACGCGCTGGATTGGCTGAACACCCTCACGGACCTTCCCAAGGAGGCTCTTCCGGAGTCTCTCGACACCCGACAATCCTTCCGCGGGTATTCTGCAGACGAAGCGACCAAATTGTCGTTGGAAAGCCGAGGCTTCATCGCTTTCCTTGAGGGCGCAAAAATCCTCACCCCGTTGCTGCGCGAACTTATCATCGAGCGCGGGATGGCCTTGCCCAACGACGTTGTGGGTTTGGACAAGCTCAAGGTGATCGTCCTGATGGTACTTTGGACGCGCCGAGGCAATGTAGACGCCCTGATTCTGGACGAGTTGATATCCGACGGCGAAAAACGCCAGACGCACTAGTTCCGAGCCGAGCTCGCGAGACGGACTCGGCCTTCGCGCGCGGCGGTTTCTTGCTTCACGTTCAGATTACACTTATCATTCTGCGCTTCGCGTAGAGGCGACCTTGAATCGTGTCGCCTGCCTTTTTGCAATCTCTTGTTCCCTGTGGCCAAGAAACTCATCATCGCCGAAAAGCCCTCCGTCGCGAACGACATCGCCCGCACCTTGGGCGGGTTCACACGCCACGGCGATTACTGCGAAAGCCGGGAGCACGTGCTTTCATCGGCGATCGGCCATCTGCTGGAGCTCGTTCCGCCTGAAGGCGTCGAGGTCAAGCGAGGCAAATGGTCTTTTGCCAACCTGCCGGTCATTCCGCCGCACTTCGATCTCAAGCCGATCGAGCGCACGGAGGAACGCCTCAAAGTCCTGGTGAAACTGCTCCGGCGCAAGGACGTGACGGGCGTCATAAACGCGTGCGACGCAGGTCGTGAGGGCGAATTGATTTTTCGTTACATCGTTCAGCACGCCGGCAACAAGAAACCCATCGAGCGCCTGTGGCTGCAATCGATGACGCCAGGTGCCATCCGGGAAGGTTTCGAGAAGCTGCGCAAGGACCGTGAGTTGCGTCCGCTCGCCGACGCCGCTTTGTGCCGTTCCGAATCGGATTGGCTTGTCGGCATAAACGGTACGCGTGCCATGACAGCCTTCAACTCGAAAGAAGGCGGTTTCTACAAGACCACGGTCGGCCGCGTGCAGACGCCGACCCTTGCAATCCTCGTCGAGCGGGAGGAACGCATACGCACATTCAAGCCGCGCGACTATTGGGAGATCCACGCCACGTTTGCCGCGGCGGCCGGTGAGTACGCCGGTCGCTGGTTCGACGAGAACTTCCAAAAGGAAAAAGGGGATGCCGAGGCAAGACCCGAGAGATTGTGGCAGGAGAAACGCGCCGCCGCCATCGGCGCGAAATGCCTGGGAAAGCCGGGCGTTGCCACCGAGGAGGCGAAGCCCGCCTCGCAGCTTTCGCCGCTTCTCTATGACTTGACGAGCCTGCAGCGCGAAGCGAACGGCCGTTTCGGCTTCTCAGCCAAAACCACGCTCGCGCTTGCCCAAGCGCTCTACGAAAGACACAAGGCCCTCACCTACCCGAGGACCGATTCGCGCGCGTTGCCCGAGGACTATCTCGGCACGGTGAAGAAGACGCTTGACGCGTTCGTGACGCAGAAATCAGGCTATACGCGCCACGCGGCTCAGATACTCAAGAAAGGATGGGTCAAGCCGAACAAACGCATATTCGACAACAAGAAGATTTCCGACCACTTCGCGATCATCCCCACGATCCAGAGGCCGGGGCATCTCTCCGAGGCGGAAGGGAAGCTTTACGATCTGGTGGTGAAGCGCTTTCTCGCGGTGTTCTTCCCGGCAGCGGAGTATCTCGTCACCACGCGAATCACCCGAGTCGAGGGCGAAGCGTTCAAGACCGAGGGCCGGGTCATGACCGAAGCCGGCTGGCTCCAGGTCTACGGCAAGGAAGCTGAAACGGGCGAATCACCGAGCCTCGTCGCAATCGAGAACGAAGAAAAAGTGCGTACGCGCGAGGTGGATGTTCGCGCCATTCGGACGAAGCCGCCGGCCCGCTTCACGGAAGCCACGCTGCTCTCGGCGATGGAAGGCGCCGGCAAACTGGTCGAGGACGAGGAACTGCGCGAAGCCATGAGCGAGAAGGGATTGGGGACTCCGGCAACCCGTGCGCAGATCATCGAGGGTCTGATATACGAGGACTATGTGCACCGCATCGGTCGCGAGCTCCAGCCGACGCCGAAGGCGTCCTCGCTCCTTTTCGCATTGCGCCAGTTTGGGGTGAACGAACTGTGCTCTCCGGAGCTCACCGGGAACTGGGAATTCAAGCTCAAACAGATGGAGCACGGGGATCTTCCGCGCAGCGCGTTCATGGACCACATCGTCGATCTCACCCGTGAAATGGTTTCGCGCATCAAGCACGGCGACATCCCCGATACCGTGTTCCTCACCCTGAAGACTCCGTGTCCCAAGTGTGGCGGCAAGGTGCAGGAGACCTATCGCAAGTTCAAGTGCCAGAAGTGCGATTTTGCGATCTGGAAAGTTGTATCGAGCCGGGAGTTCGCCCCCGAGGAAATCGAGACGCTGATCGCCAAGCGTTCGGTAGGGCCCTTGACGGGTTTCCGGAGCCGAGTCGGCAAGCCGTTTGCCGCGTTGGTACGGCTGACGCCCGAGTTTCGCGCCGAGTTTGATTTTGGGCGGCAGGCGGATGCCGGCGGCACCGCGGCGAAGGTGGATTTTTCAACGCTGACCCCGCTCGGCCTCTGCCCAAAATGCGGCGGGCGAGTGTTCGAGCAGCCGATGGCCTATGTCTGCGAGAACAGCGTCAACCCCGAGCGGCGCTGCGACTTTCGCTCCGGACGCGTCATCTTGCAGCGACCCGTCGAGCCCGACGAGATACGGAAGTTACTCGCCACGGGAAGGACCGATCTTTTGCACCGATTCATTTCCCGCAAAGGCAGACCGTTTTCGGCGTTCCTGGTGCGCGGCGCAGATGGCAAGGTGGGGTTCGAGTTCGCGCCTCGCGCGGCGAGAGCTGGCGCGCGCCCGCCTGCAACGGCCGCGGCACCCGAAATAACCCCAACGAAGTCGAAAGCCCAGAGCAAGACGCGCGCGAAGCGACCTGCCAATCGCGGGCGGGTGGTTCGAAACAAGAAAGCCGCTTAGATGCCGGCGCCCGCCATCGCGGGCGACCTTCAGACGTCGAGCCGCGCGACCAGTGCGTTCTGCTCGATGAACACCCGCCGGGGCTCGACATCGTCGCCCATCAGCTTGGTGAAGATCTCATCCGCGGCGATTCCGTCTTCGATCTGCACTTTGAGCAGCCGCCGAGACTGCGGATCCATCGTAGTCTCCCAAAGTTGTTCCGGATTCATTTCTCCGAGGCCCTTGTAGCGCTGGATCGCTGCACTGCGCTCGACTTCTCCTAACAGCCACTTCATGGCTTGCGGAAAATCGGCAACTCCCTCTTCCTTGTCCTCGCGCTTGATCAGCGCGCCAGGCCCGATGAGGCCCTGCAGCAGTTGCGCAATCCGGTTGAGGTGCTGGTGGTCTCCCGACGACAGAAAGTCATCGTCGAGCACGCTCGTTCGGACATTTCCGTGGTGGGTCCGTTCGATCACCAGCTGGTGGCGCTCGTTCTTACCGTCATAGCGCGCGCTTACATTGACCCCATTCCCTTTGGCAGCCATAGCCTCCTTGAGCCGGAGCGCGCTCGCCCCCGCAGACTGCGCGCTGGAAAGATCGACTTTAACGCCACGCATGAGCGCCCCCAGGGCTTCGACATCGATGATCTTCGAGGCTCGCACCACCACCGCCTCGGCAAATAGATAGGCCTTCGCGAGCTGCTCGAGCGTCTTGCCCTCGATCACCTGCCCTCCCTTTCTGGGCGCGAGGGACGCTCCCACCAAAGCCTGTGCGAGCATGAACTGCGCACGCTCGTGGTCGTCTTTGAAATAGCGTTCCTGCTTGCCAAGCTTTACCTTATAGAGAGGGGGCTGCGCGATGTAGACGTGTCCGTGCTCAACGAGCTCCGGCATCTGTCGATAGAAAAACGTAAGCAGCAGCGTACGGATATGCGCACCGTCTACATCGGCGTCCGTCATGATGATGATGCGGTGGTAGCGCAGTTTCGAGATATCGTACTCGTCCTTGCCTATCCCGGTGCCCAAAGTCTGGATCAAGGTCACAATCTCCTGGGAGGAGATCAGTTTGTCGAACCGCGCTTTTTCGACGTTCAGGATCTTGCCTTTCAGCGGCAAGATCGCCTGGAACTTGCGGTCGCGGCCCTGTTTGGCTGAACCGCCGGCTGAGTCGCCCTCGACGATGTAGAGCTCGCAAAGCGCCGGATCCTTCTCTTGGCAGTCGGCGAGCTTCGCGGACAGCCCGAACGAGTCGAGCACGCCTTTGCGGCGCGTCATCTCCCGCGCCTTGCGCGCTGCTTCGCGCGCACGTGCCGCATCCACGATCTTGCCGCAGATGATGCGGGCATCGTTGGGCCGCTCAAGGAGAAAATTCTTCAGTTTTTCGCCCACGAGCTCCTGGACCACCGTCCCTACTTCGGAGGAAACGAGCTTGTCCTTCGTTTGTGAAGAGAATTTCGGCTCGGGCACTTTCACCGAAAGCACACACGACAGGCCTTCGCGCATGTCGTCTCCGGTGGTCTCGACCTTGGCCTTTTTGGCGACTTCGTTCGCTTCGATGTATTGATTCAGGCTCCGCGTCATGGCAGCTCGCAGGCCCGTCAGATGAGTGCCGCCGTCACGCTGTGGAATATTGTTGGTGAAGCAGAGCACCTGTTCCTGGTAGGAGTCATTCCACTGCATCGCCACCTCGACCGTGATGCCTTCCTTCTGCGCGATCGCATGAAAAGGCGTGCTGTGCAAAACATTCTTGCTCCGATTGATGTATTCGACAAATCCCTTCACCCCCCCGGTGTGCGCGAAGTTCTCCTCTTTTCCAAAGCGTTGGTCGACCAGCTGGATCTTGACCCCGTTGTTGAGAAACGAAAGCTCGCGCAGCCGTCGCGCCAAAATGTCGAAGTGGTACTCGACCACCCCAAAGGTTTCCGCACTGGCCAGAAAATGCACCTCGGTGCCGCGTCTCTCGGTCTTGCCGGTTACCTTGAGCGGCGCAACAGGCACGCCGCGCCGGAATTCCATAAAGTGGCTTTTCCCGTCGCGTCGAATGCTAAGGCGCAGCCAATCGGAGAGCGCATTGACCACAGACACGCCCACGCCGTGCAGGCCGCCGGCGATTTTATAAGAATTGTTGTCGAACTTCCCGCCCGCGTGAAGCTCGGTCATCACAATCTCCGCGGCCGAGCGCTTCTGTTCGTCGTCCTTGTGGAGCTCGGTGGGAATGCCCCGCCCGTTATCAATGACGCTGATCGAGTTGTCCGTATGAATCGTAACCGTGATCTCGTTGCAGAAACCGGCTAGCGCCTCGTCAATGGCGTTATCCACGACCTCGAACACCATGTGGTGTAAACCGGTCCCATCGGAGGTGTCACCGATGTACATGCCCGGACGCTTGCGGACCGCGTCGAGACCCTTCAGTACCTTGATGCTATCGGAATCGTATTGGTCGCGCGCGTGATCGTTCTTTTCTGCTTCAGACATTTATTTTCTCTTTGGTCAGATCCGCATCGGCATCACGACGTATTTGAAATCGTTGCGCCCAGGCAGGGTGAACAGCGCGCTCGAATTGGCATCGCCCAATCCGCACTCGACCTCGGCAACGTCGAGATTGTTGAGCACGTCCACGAGATAGCCCACATTGAACCCAATATCGAGGGTCTCCCCTTTGTACGGCACATCAAGCTCTTCCTGCGCTTCTTCCTGCTCGGTATTGCTGCAACTGATCTTGAGACTTCCTTCACCCAGAACCCAGCGCACTCCGCGAAACTTGTCGCTGGTGAGAATCGCCGCCCGCTGCAACGCTTGCAATAGAGCAATTCGCTCGAGCTTCAGCTTCTTCGGATGGTTCTGCGGGATCACCCGGCTATAGTCTGGAAATTTCCCGTCTACCAACTTCGACACGAGCACGACGTTGCCAAACCTGAACTTTGCCTGGGCCGAGGATAATTCGATCGCGACAGAATCGTCGCTGTCCTCAAGCAGCTTCGAAAGCTCGATAATCGTCTTGCGGGGAAGGATCACTTCCTGCTTGGAGAGATTCTTTCCCCCGACTTCTCGGCTTGCGTAGGCCAACCGGTGCCCGTCGGTCGCCACCAGCTTCAACTGCCCTTCCTCGACGACCATGAGCAGGCCATTGAGGTAGTAGCGGATATCCTGTTGAGCCATAGCGTACTGAACCAGCCCCAAAAGCGATTTCAGCAACTTTTGAGGGACCGAGAAGCTCGTCGCCAAGGCTTCGACCAGCACCAATCGCGGAAAATCATCTGCCGAGAGCGTTTGCAAGTTGAAACGGCTTTTCCCTGACCTCAGCTGAAGTCTTTTGTCCTGTAACGCAAGTGTGACCTCCGACCCCTCCGGGAGAGCGCGCAGAATATCGACGAGCTTTCGCGCCCCTACGGTGATTTTCTTGGCCTCGCCAGCTCCTTCGACGGTCATGCTTGTCGTAATCTCAATTTCGATGTCGGTAGCGACAAACTCGATGTGCGTATCTGTCCTGGAGAGCAACACGTTGGACAAGATCGGCAGCGTATGACGTCGTTCGATGATTCCGGTGACCGCCTGCAAAGGCTGGAGCAGCGCTTCGCGTTGGGTCTTCAACAGATTCATTTTATTTCCTTGATGATAATGATGATCACGATCTTCTAGGTGGATAACCCTGCTCGAGCCAGTGAACGTGGAACGCTTCGACGGTCGTAACCTGTTAGTAAAGCGCAGGATAGGATGTAGGACAAGCATGAACAAGAACTCACTATTTTTCGACGGCGACACTTGCTCACAATTCGTCCCATAGTTATGCGCAGCTTGCTCACCCTTTGAGTACCTGCTCAAGTACGTGGTAATCGCGGTTGATGTCGTGGTTCTTCTCTCGCAGCGTTGCGATGGTGCGACACGCGTGGAGGACGGTCGTGTGGTCGCGGTTGCCGAACGCATCGCCGATGTCAGGCAAACTCATCTGGGTGAGGTCCTTTGCGAGCGCCATTGCGAGCTGGCGGGGCCGGGCAACGTTGCGATTGCGCTTTTTCGAGTGCATGTCGGATACCTTGATCTTGTAGTACTCGGCGACGGTCTTCTGGATGTTGTCAACGGTGATTTGCCGGTTTTGTGCCGTCAGGAGGTCCTTGAGTGCCTCCTTGGCCGTGTCAAGCGTGATGTCTCGGCCGTTGAAGCGCGAATAAGCGATGACGCTCTTCAGCGCGCCTTCCAGTTCGCGTACGTTCGAGCGGATGTGCTTGGCGATAAAAAAGGCGACTTCCTCCGACAGCTTGAGCGACACCGCTTCGGCTTTTTTCAGGATGATCGCGACCCGCATTTCCTGCTCGGGGGGTTCGATTGCCACAGTCAGGCCCCACGAGAAGCGCGATTTGAGGCGTTCGTCGATTCCTGCGAGATCTTTCGGATAGGTGTCGCAGGTGATGATGAGCTGCTTATGGGCTTCGATCAAAGCATTGAAGGCGTAAAAAAATTCCTCCTGCGTGCGGTCCTTCCCGGTGAAGAACTGGATGTCATCGATCAGAAGAAGATCGAGTGAGTGATAGTAGCGTTTGAACTCATCGAAGGACTTCTGTTGATAGGCCCTGATAACATCGGAGATGTACTGCGCGGCGTGGAGGTAGCGCACCCGCGCACTCGGATGCTGCGTGAGAACGAGGTTGCCGACCGCGTGAATCAGGTGAGTCTTTCCCAGGCCGACGCCACCGTAGATGAATAGCGGGTTGTACGATGTGCCGGGGTGTTCGGCCACCTGCAGTGCGGCAGCGCGCGCGAGTTGATTGGCTTTTCCGGCGACAAAGCCGTCGAAGCTGAATTCTGGAATGAGGCTCGAGCGCTCCGCGTGCGGCGATCGAGGCGTGGGAGTGCGCGCGGCACGAATCGCGGGCGCGGAAGTCCTAAGAGGCTCCGGTGCGCCCGCCGCTTCGAGGGTGAGCGCTACGCGGATTGGGGACGAGAAGAATTCTGCCCCCATCGCTTCGATGCGAGGCACGAACCGCTCCTTCACCCACTGCAGCACAAAGCGGTTGGGAGCGAGTAAGCGTAGCTCCCCGGATGGTGCCGCCGAGGTGTCTAGTTTGAGCGGCCGGATCCAGGTATTAAACTGCTGAGCGGGAAGCTCTTTTTCGAAACGACTCAGGCACGAGGCCCAGAAACCCTGCATGGACACTTATATGGCTCGGTTCGGGGAAAAGAGCGCAGTGATTTTACCTGTTTCCGGAAGAGTTATCCACAGCCGGAGAGGACTTGATTCTGTCCTGGTTGGGACAGCGCTGGAGAGCTTAATTCGTTGACAATTCTGGCTAAAATATCGTCTAATCAAAGGTTATTGTCCGCCTCAGGGATCCTCGCTAATGAAACGTACTTTTCACCCCTCGGTCATTCGCAGGAAGCGTACTCACGGGTTTCTCGTTCGTATGCGCACGCGCGGGGGCCGGGCCGTGCTTCGGGCACGCCGCGCTAAGGGGCGTGCCCGTTTGAGCGTTTGAGCGCTCGCAGACGCTACGCTCGAAGGCAGCGGCTCGGAACGGCCGATATTGCATCGCTGCTTTCAGGCGGGCGAGCACTCAAGCGTCCCGGGTTCAGCGTGCTATTCAGAGCAAACCTGCTCGGTGTTCCCAGGCTAGGTCTCATCGTTCCCAAGCGCGTCTTCCCGCGCGCAGTCGACCGCAACCGGATGAAGCGCTTGTTGCGGGAGTTGTTTCGAGCCCAACAAGCGCGGCTTGGAAGCCGCGATATTCTGATTCGCTTGACCGCAGGTACGGTTGCATTGGCGGAAGTCGAGCGATGCCTGGTGGGACCGTCGTGAGCAGACTGTTATCGTTCTTGATCCGAAGTTATCGTTACGGTTTGAGCCCACTGCTGGGCATGCATTGCCGTTTCCATCCCACCTGCTCCGAATACGCGCTCGAAGCTCTCGAACGCCACGGCACAGTGCGGGGCATGCGGCTTGCCCTTGCGCGCCTTGGACGCTGTCATCCTTGGCACCCGGGCGGCCATGACCCGGTTCCGTAGTTGTCTGCTCGCTTCATGGACACTCAGCGTCTGATCCTCTTCTTCGTGTTCTCGTTCTCGCTGCTGCTCCTTTGGGAAGCGTGGCAGAAAGAACACCGACCGCCGGCACCTGCGGCGCCCACTTCCCCCGTATCGGCTCCCGCGCCGGGCGCTCCCGCGGCGGCCACGGCGGCCCGTGGTGCAGACGTCGTTCCGGCGCTCAACGCTGCTTCTCAAAGCGGGCAGCGCGTGCGCGTGCGCACCGACACCATGGTCGCGGAGATCGACACACAGGGTGGTGATCTCGTCTACCTGGAACTGCTGCAACACAAAGATACCCTCGATGGAAGCAAGAACCTGGTTCTGTTTGGACCCGAGCATCGCTACAGCGCGCAAAGTGGCTTGACGGGCGGCCTGCCTTTCCACAGGACGCTCTTCACGACTGCGGAATTGGAACCCACTCTCGCTCCGGGAAAGGACAATCTGGAGGTTCGGCTCGAGGCGAGCGCGCCAGATGGAGTGAAGGTGACAAAAATTCTCACCTTCCATCGTGCTAGTTACCAGATCGATATCACCGAGGAGATCAAAAACGGCACTGCGTCGCCCATCTCGACCTTTGCCTATTTCCAGCTCACGCGCGACGGCAAAGCCCCTCCCGGCGATCCCCGCATGGCGCAGACATATACGGGTGCCGCGCTGTACACCGAGCAGGACAAGTACCAGGAATTGCCGTTTGGCAAATTTGGCCCCATCGACAAGGAAACACTTGCGTCGAAACCCTCGAACAATGGCTGGATCGCGATGGTGCAGCATTATTTTGTCGCCGCCTTCCTGCCGCCGGACAAGGTGCAACGCGACTTTTACACGAAGCGGCTCGCGGAGGACTTTTACTCCGTGGGCGTGAAGGTGCCGCTGGGGCCGATCGCGCCGGGCGCCACCGCGCGGGTCACAGTACCGCTTTACGCCGGTCCGCAGGACCAGGATCACCTTAAGGCTGTCGCCCCGGGCTTGGAACACGTAGTCAACTACGGACTGTTCAAGGTGATCTCGGAGCCGCTCTTCTGGGTTCTAAAATTTTTCCATGGTTTGATGGGGAACTGGGGCCTTGCCATCATCGTGCTGACCGTAGTGATCAAGCTGATCTTTTTTCCCCTGTCGGCGGCGAGCTACCGCTCAATGGCGAAGATGAAGCTGGTGACGCCGCGGCTGATGAAGCTCCGCGAACAGTACGCGGACGACAAAACGAAGATGAACCAGGCGATGATGGACCTGTACAAGACCGAGAAAATCAACCCGCTCGGGGGTTGCCTGCCGATTCTCGTGCAGATTCCGGTATTCATAGCGCTCTACTGGGTCCTCTTCGAAAGCGTGGAGCTGCGCCACGCCCCGTTCTACCTCTGGATCAAGGATCTTTCGGCGCCCGATCCTTGGTACGTGCTTCCAACGCTGATGATGGCTTCCATGATCGTTCAGACCAAGATGAATCCCACGCCGCCCGATCCGGTTCAGGCCAAGGTCATGATGATCATGCCGTTTGCATTCGGGGTGATGTTCTACTTTTTCCCCTCCGGCCTGGTTCTCTACTGGTTCGTCAACAATATCCTGTCGATCCTGCAGCAGTGGCAAATTACCCGCATGATCGGGGGAGAAAAGACCGCCGCCAGCGCCAAACGCTGAGATGCCACCCGAAAGCGGGCAGACGATAAGCCCCGGAAGCAACATGGCAGGACCGTCCGATACCGATGTGATCGCGGCTGTCGGGACCGCGCCGGGAAGGGCCGGCATCGGCATTGTGCGCGTTTCCGGGAAGAAGCTCGAGCAGCTCGCATCGCACCTGCTCGGCGCTGTACCGGCGCCGCGTTTGGCCGTGCGTGCGACCTTCCAAGGCGCCGCCGGCGAACCGATCGACGACGGCATCGCGCTTTTCTTTCCCGCACCGGCATCCTATACCGGCGAAGACGTGCTTGAGCTGCAGGGTCACGGCGGTCCCGTCGTGCTGCAAATGATCCTGAGGCGATGCCTGGAGCTTGGCGCGCGCCTCGCCGAGCCCGGGGAATTCACCCGTCGCGCCTTCCTGAATGACAAGCTCGATCTCGCGCAAGCCGAGGGCGTGGCCGACCTTATCGACGCCGCTACCGAGGCTGCGGCGCGGTGCGCGCTGCGCTCGCTGCGCGGCGAATTCTCGGAGGCGATTGGAAACCTTGCGAAGCGGCTCGTCGAGCTGCGCACGCTGGTGGAAGCGACCTTGGACTTTCCCGAGGAGGAAATCGATCAGGTGGACCGAGAGGACGCCCGCGGGCGCCTGAGGCACCTGCAGGAAGAGGTTGGCCGGTCGCTTGCTCGCGGCCGTCAGGGGAGCGTCCTTCGCAACGGACTTCAGGTCGTATTGGCTGGCCAGACAAACGTAGGAAAATCATCGCTCCTCAACCGGCTCGCCGGAGAGGACCTCGCCATCGTCACTGAAATTCCCGGCACTACGCGCGATGCCTTGCGCCAGACCATTCAGATTGAGGGCGTGCCGGTGAATATCATTGATACTGCCGGTCTGCGAGACACTGCGGACAAAGTCGAGGCAATCGGCATCGCACGCACCTGGGAGGTGATCGGACACGCCGATGCGCTGCTTCTTGTCGTCGACGCGCGTACCGGAGTTACCGCAGCCGATCGATCTATCGTCCACCGGCTGCCGGGAAAACTGAAGCGGGTTACGGTGTTCAACAAGATAGATCTTTCCGGCGATGCGCCGCGGGCGGAGGAAAGCGCGCACGGTTGGCGCATTCATGTTTCGGCGAGGACCGGTGAGGGCCTAGCCGCGCTGCGCCGCGCGCTGCTCACGCTCGCCGGGTGGCAGCTCGGAGGAGAAGACGTGTTCATGGCGCGCGAGCGGCACCTTCTCTCCCTCGAGCGCGTCGCCCAGGCGCTCGAGCGGGCCGGACAGACAATGTCACAGAGCGAGCTTTTCGCAGAGGAGCTTCGTCTAGCGCAGCGCGAGCTCGGCTCGATTACAGGGGAATTTTCGGCGGATGACCTGCTGGGTCAAATCTTCGCGCGCTTTTGCGTTGGAAAGTGATCCAGTCTCGCCTGAAGCCTTATCCGGTCTTGAAGGCGCTCGTAATTTGCGGGGCGGGCGGGGCGCTCTTCAGCGCCGTGCGCGCACCCCTCCCATGGATGCTTGGGCCTTTGCTTGCCATGGCCTTTGGAAAGCTCCTGGGCGCCGATCTGGCTTCACCAAAGGGGGGCCGAGCGACCGGACAGCTCATCATAGGCTGCGCGCTTGGCTTGTACTTCACCCCGGTGGTCGGCCACGAGGTCGTGGCGCACTGGTATCTGTTGATCGCGGCGGCCGCTTTCGCGGTTCTGCTCGCGTACGCGAGTGGATGGTTCCTCACGCACAGCACGGGGCTAGATGGAACGACGGCGCTTTTCGCCAGCGTTCCCGGAGGAGCCGCCGAGATGACTGTCCTCGGCGAGCGCTTCGGCGCCCGGCCTGACCGCGTGGTGCTCGCGCAGTCCCTGCGCGTCATGATTGTCGTTGTGGCAGTGCCGTTCCTGTTTAGCTTTCTCGGCGTGCACGGAGCGGAAGACTACCGCCCGGCTCAAATCGGCGTGGACGCCGCGGGGCTGCTCGCCTTACTTGGACTGGCAGCGACGGCCGGTGCGCTGCTCGCGAAACTAGGCGTGCCAAACGCATGGATGCTGGGACCGCTCGCCGTAGCAGTGGCGCTGACTCTGGCCGAGGTGGGCTTATCGGCAATCCCCGTATGGCTGTCCAACTCGGCGCAGCTTCTGCTCGGGTGCGCGCTCGGGTCCGGATTTGATCGAAAGTCACTGAGCACGGCGCCGCGCTTCGTTGCCATGGTGTGCGCCTCCGTGGTTCTGGCCATCGCGGTCTCTGCCCTATTCGCGTGGGGCCTCGCGCTCGCCGGTACGGTCCCGATCTCAACAATGGTCCTTGCCACGGCGCCGGGCGGCATGGCGGAGATGTGCGTCACCGCCAAGGTGCTGCAACTGGGCGTGCCGCTCGTCACAGCAGCCCATGTCACGCGGGTGATTATTCTCGTGACCACGACCGCGCCCATGTTTCGGTTCGCGAAACACCTCAGGCGCAGTTGGCGGACATAAACGAACCGATTATCTCTCAAGTACCGGTTCTATAACGGGATTTTTCGCGCCGCGCGGATCGTGATAAAGTTCGCAGCCTAACAGTTCTTTCGCGACAGCAGCCTCGACATGCTGCCAAGTCGTCATCGCGAGGCCCCAGGATGAATCAACCTTACGTTGCCGCTATTGATATCGGCGCTCCGGCTCATGTTCAGCATCACGGCGTCAAGGAGTGGGTCGCGCGCTTTGCCGCGCTGAGCAAACCAGACCGGATTCAATGGTGCGACGGCTCGCGGGAAGAATACGACCGGCTTTGCGACGAGATGGTCAAGTCGGGAATGCTGAAGCGGCTCAGCCCCAAGCTTCGTCCAAATTCTTTCCTCGCGCTTTCCGATCCCAACGACGTGGCGCGCACCGAAGACCGGACCTTCATCTGCTCTCAGAAAAAGGAAGACGCAGGCCCGACGAACAACTGGGTCGACCCCGGGGAGATGCGCGCGACGTTGAGCAAGCTCTTCGATGGCTGTATGCGCGGCAGGACCCTGTATGTGGTTCCGTTCTCGATGGGGCCGCTCGGCTCGCACATCGCGCATATCGGCATCGAGCTGACCGACTCGCCCTACGTGGTAGTCAGCATGCACATCATGACGCGCATGTCGAAAAAGGTGTGGGAAATTCTGGGCAAAAGCGGGCATTTCGTACCCTGCCTCCATTCAGTCGGCGCGCCGCTCGCTCCCGGCCAGAAGGATGTGCGCTGGCCGTGCAGCAAGGAGCACAAATATATCGTTCACTACCCGGAGTCCAAGGAAATATGGTCCTTCGGCTCCGGTTATGGCGGCAATGCGCTGCTCGGGAAAAAATGCTTTTCGCTTCGCATCGCCTCCATCATGGGCCGGGAGCAGGGTTGGCTCGCCGAGCACATGCTGATCCTCGGTGTGACGCCGCCTTCGGGTGAGAAACTCTACGTGAGCGCGGCGTTTCCTTCAGCGTGCGGCAAGACGAATTTCGCCATGCTGATTCCACCGCCGGCGTTCAAGGGTTGGAAAGTCTCGACCGTCGGGGAAGACATTGCGTGGATCAAGCCCGGCAAGGACGGTCGCTTCTACGCGATCAACCCCGAATCGGGATTTTTCGGCGTAGCGCCTGGGACGTCGGAGAAGACTAATCCCAACTGCATGGCGATGATCAGGAGCAACACGATATTCACGAACGTGGCCATGACGCCGGAAGGAGACGTGTGGTGGGAAGGGATGACCGATACGCCCCCCGCGAGGCTCATCGATTGGCAGGGGAAGGATTGGACACCCGATTGCGGCAGGAAAGCGGCGCATCCCAACGCACGATTCACGGTTCCTGCGTCGCAGTGTCCTTCGATCGATTCCGATTGGGAAAATCCGCAGGGCGTTCCTATATCTGCCTTCGTGTTCGGAGGCCGGCGCGCCGACACGATTCCCCTGGTCGCCGAGGCTTTCGATTGGGATGCGGGTGTCTATTTCGCGGCAACGATGGGTTCAGAGACTACCGCGGCGGCGACAGGGAAAGTCGGAGTAGTCAGACGCGATCCGATGGCGATGATTCCGTTCGTCGGGTACAACATCGGCGATTACTTCAACCACTGGCTCAAGCTAGGCCGCTCAGTGGCCAAGCGCCCGCGCATTTTCTGCGTCAATTGGTTCCGTACCGATCCCAACGGCAAATTCATCTGGCCGGGGTTCGGCGAGAACGTGCGCGTGCTGAAATGGATAGTGGAGCGCTGCGAGGGCAAAGGGCACGCGGTCGAAACACCCATCGGTTATGTGCCCAGCTTCGCGGATCTGGAGTGGAAGGGCCTAGAGACTTTCGATGGTGATAAGTTCAGGCGGGTGAGCTCGGTCGACCCGGTCGAATGGAAACGGGAGTTGAAGCTGCAGGATGAATTGCTGCAGCTGCTGGGGAGCCGTTTGCCGCGTGAGCTCGCTGCGCGGCGTGAGACACTCGGACGTTCCCTAGGCTGACATTTCGAATTTCCTGACCCGTCGCAGGACGCTCTTCAAAGGTCCATGATTTGCGATTTAATGCATTTAGGTTGTTGTTTATGTTTTCTATTCTATACAGAACGCCTGTGCCGCAGCTGCTGTGAATATCCGGTGTAGACACGGTTAGCAACTGTAGATTAGGGAAACAGGCTGTGTAATCCCGGTGGGAGAGTTTGTGCAGAACGCGGACGTTTCACGTGAAACGTCCGCCCGGTTGATTTGCTCCTCCATTTATTCCGCGATTGGCCGAGTCCGTCTCTGGACGCTGGAAGTTCCACGTGAAACACCTGTCAGTCGTCGCGGAATACCTTAAAATTCGATTGGTTTCGGTCTATTTTCTTGCCCAAAGCGATGCAATTCCGCACCCGTTTCGATGTCATCGTGGTCGGTGGCGGCCACGCCGGGACCGAGGCCGCGCTTGCGGCCGCGCGGGCCGGTTGTCGGACTCTTTTGCTGACCCACAACGTCGAGACGCTGGGGCAGATGTCTTGCAACCCGTCCATCGGGGGTATTGGGAAAGGGCATCTTGTCAAGGAAGTGGATGCCTTGGGCGGAGCCATGGCGATCGCCACAGACGAAGCGGGAATCCAGTTTCGTATCTTGAATTCGTCCAAAGGCCCCGCAGTCCGTGCGACACGCGCGCAAGCCGACCGTCTCCTATACAAGCGCGCGATTCGATCACGGCTGGAGAACCAGGCCAACTTGACTTTGTTCCAGCAGGCGGTGGATGACCTCCTGCTGGAGGGCGATCGTGTTGCCGGAGTGGTGACCGAGCTCGGCGTTCCCTTTTCCAGTCGCGTGGTAGTGCTGACCACCGGCACTTTTCTTTCCGGACTGATCCATATCGGCTTGTCGAACTATCAGGCCGGTCGAGCCGGGGACCCGCCTTCAGTCAGTCTCGCTGCGCGACTGCGCGAGCTCAAGCTTCCGGTGGGTCGCCTCAAGACCGGAACGCCGCCCCGTCTCGACGGTCGCACCATCGATTTTTCGGGGATGAAAGCGCAACCGGGTGACGAGCCGGTTCCCATCTTTTCATTTGTCGGAACGCCGGGGATGCATCCTCGCCAGCTTCCCTGCTGGATCACCCACACCAATCCGCGTACGCACGAAATCATCCGCGGTGGCCTGGACCGCTCGCCGATGTACACCGGAGTGATCGAGGGGATCGGTCCCCGCTATTGTCCTTCGATCGAGGACAAGATCCATCGGTTTGCCGACAAGCAAAGCCACCAGATTTTTCTGGAGCCTGAAGGGCTCACCACCAACGAGTTTTATCCGAACGGAATCTCGACGAGTCTGCCCTTCGACGTGCAGATCGAGCTGGTGCGCAGCATCCGGGGGCTGGAGCGTGCTGATATCCTGCGGCCGGGTTACGCCATTGAGTACGACTACTACGACCCGCGCAATCTAAGGTCGTCCCTGGAAACGAAGTCGATCTCGGGTCTGTTCTTCGCGGGGCAGATCAACGGCACGACCGGCTACGAGGAAGCGGCAGCGCAGGGAATCCTCGCCGGCATCAACGCGGCCCTCTTCGTCCGGGGCGAGCGCGCCTGGTGCCCGCGGCGCGATGAAGGCTATATCGGAGTCTTGGTCGACGACCTCATTACTCGCGGTGTTTCGGAGCCGTATCGCATGTTCACGAGCCGCGCGGAATACCGGCTCATGTTGCGTGAGGACAATGCGGACTTGCGACTCACCGAGACCGGTCACAGACTCGGCCTAGTGGACGATGCCCGCTGGGACGCGTTCAACCGCAAGCGTGACGCGATCGGCCGCGAACAGGAGCGGCTCAGGTCCACTTGGGTCACTCCCAAGTCCCTGCCTGCCGACGTTGCCGAGCGTGTGCTCGGCAAACCGATCGAGCGCGAATACTCCCTCATGGATCTGCTGAAGCGCCCGGGCGTGAGCTACTCCTCTTTGGCTGAGCTTTCGGAAAGAGCAGCATTCGTCGACGATACCGCGGTCGCCTCGCAGGTGGAGATCCAAGCCAAATACCAAGGGTATGTCCAGCGTCAGCATGAAGAGATCTCGCGCCAGGAGCGCTACGAAACGATGGCGCTGCCTCGCGATCTCGATTACCGGAGCGTGCGTGGCCTGTCGATCGAGGTGCAGCAGAAGCTGAACCAACACAGACCCGAGACGATCGGCCAAGCCTCGCGCATCTCAGGTATCACTCCGGCCGCGATCTCGCTGCTGCTCGTCCACCTGAAGCGCGGAGTGGGAACGCCGGAAAGATCGGCCGCATGACGACACTGGTGGCGGGGCCAACGCGGGTCGAGTTAGACCGGCGCCTCGAAAAAGGAGCAGCGGAATTAGGTCTTGCACTGGGTCGCGACGGGAGGAACAAGCTCCTTCAGTATCTTGCGCTGCTGGAGAAGTGGAACCAGGTATATAACCTGACCGCCATACGGGGCGGGGAGAAGATGGTCAGCGGCCACTTGCTTGACTGCCTCGCCGTGATCCCATACATGACTGGAACTCGTGTGCTCGACGCCGGCAGCGGCGCGGGATTTCCTGGGATTCCCGTTGCGGTGGCCAGGCCCGACATTCAGGTCGCATTGCTCGACAGCAATCATAAGAAAGCGGCCTTCCTCCGGCAGGCGGTGGCGGAGCTTCAGTTGAAGAACGCCACCGTGGTATGCGAGCGGGCCGAATCCTGGCGTCCAGCAGCAAAATTCGATTGCATCATTTCCCGCGCGTTTGCCGAAATCGCCGAGTTCATCGCGCTCACAATGCATTTGCTCGCGCCCGGCGGCGTGCTCGCCGCGATGAAGGGTGTCTACCCCTTCGAGGAAATCGAGCGTTTGCCGCCCGACTTCCGCCTGCGGCAGGTGCACGCCTTCGCCGTTCCCGGACTCGAGGCGGAGCGGCATCTTGTCTTGATCGAGCGCGCATGACCCGCATCCTCGCCGTCACCAACCAGAAGGGTGGAGTCGGAAAGACCACGACCAGCGTCAATCTCGCAGCGGGCCTCGCGCAGTCCGGGATGCGCGTGCTGCTCGTGGATCTCGATCCGCAGGGCAACGCCACCATGGGCAGCGGCATCGACAAGCGCACGCTCAGGACTTCGATCTACCAAGTGCTGCTGGGACTGGCCACCGCCAATTCGGCGCGGCAGAAGTCGGAATCGGGCGGGTACGATATGATCCCCGCCAACCGCGATCTCGCCGGCGCCGAAGTAGAACTGGTCGACCTCGAGCACCGCGAATCGCGGTTAAAAGGCGCGCTCGAATCGATCGCCGGGCAGTATGAATTCATCCTGCTCGACTGCCCTCCTGCGCTCAACATGCTTACCGTGAACGGATTGGTCGCAGCCGATGCCGTGATGATCCCGATGCAATGCGAGTACTACGCGCTCGAGGGGCTCTCCGATCTGGTGAACACGATCAAGAAGATCCGCCAGCACCTGAATCCGAAGCTCGATATCGAAGGGCTGCTTCGAACCATGTACGACCCTCGCAATGCGCTCGCGCAGCAGGTGTCGGCGCAACTGCAGGAGCACTTCGGCAAGAAAGTGTACGAGACCGTGATTCCGCGCAACGTACGGCTCGCCGAGGCGCCGAGCTTCGGCGCGCCCGCCGTGACGCTCGATCGCGAATGCAAAGGCTCGCAAGCCTATGTCGCCCTGGCGGGTGAGATCCTCTCCCGGAACGGCATCGCGGCAGCAGCATGAGCGGGAAATGCCGGTGAAACTCAAGGGACTGGGCAGGGGCCTGGACGCCCTCCTGGATAGGGATGGGGAGGGGGGGCCGGTCTCAGAGCGGCAAGCCACGCTGCGCATCGATCAGCTGCAGCGCGGTCGCTACCAGCCGCGCACGAAGATGGACGACAACGCACTGGAGGAGCTCGCCGCGTCGATCAGGAAGCAAGGACTGATGCAGCCTATTCTCGTGCGGCCGATCGGGAGCAACCGTTACGAGATCATTGCGGGCGAGCGCCGCTGGCGCGCAGCGAAAATCGCCGGTCTCGCGGAAATCCCGGCGCTGGTTCGCGAGGTGCCGGATGCGTCGGCGCTCGCCATGGCGCTGGTCGAGAACATCCAGAGGGAAAACCTCAACCCGCTTGAGGAGGCCGGCGGCGTGCAGCGGCTGATCAGCGAGTTCAAACTCACGCACCAGGAGGCGGCCGAGGCCATCGGCCGCTCCCGCACCGCAACCAGCAACCTGCTCAGGTTATTGAATCTGCAAAAGGCGGTCCAGGCGCTGGTTTTGGACGGAAAGCTCGAGATGGGACACGCGCGCGCGCTTCTCGCGCTCGACGGACGGCAGCAGGAGAGCGCCGCGAAGCGGGTCGCAGACCAGGCGCTCTCCGTACGCCAGACGGAGCAGCTGGTCAACGCCATCCTTCATCCCACGGTCAAAGCCAGGCGCAAGCCCGGTACCGACCGCGACATCGTGCGCCTCGAGGAAGAATTGTCCGAAGAGATCGGAACCCAAGTCGAGATCAAGCCCGGCAAGAAAGGCGCGGGGAAACTGGTCATCAGCTATTCGAGTCACGATCACCTGGACGACCTCCTGTCCAAGTTCCGCCGCAAGCGGTCTAGCTCCTGACGAGCTCTGTCAGCACCTGCGTCCAGGCGCTGGCGAGATTCCCGAGGTCGTAGCCGCCGCCGCCGAAGACCATCAACCTTCCGCGAGCCGTTTCCTCGGCGAGCCCGACGAGCGTCTTCGTCGCATGTGCGTGGGCCGCCGGCGACAGGGCGAGATGCGCCAGCGGATCACCTGCCAGACTATCGGCGCCCGCCTGCAGAAGCACGAACTCGGGCTGGTATCGGCGCAGGTGGGAAAGAACACGTTCCCAGGCGGCGAAGAATTCCTTGTCGCCTGCACCCGGCGCGAGAGGGATATTGAGTTTCGTGCCCTCGGCTCCGCCGGTCCCGGTCTCTTCGGCAAATCCCGTTCCAGGGTAGAGAAAGCGCCCGTCTTCGTGGAGATCCGCGAAAACCAGGTCGGCGTCGGATTCATAGCTGTAGAACACGCCGTCCCCATGGTGCACGTCGATGTCGACATAGGCGACGCGCCGGATTCCGTATTGGGTTCGCAAAGTATCGATGACTCCGCCGAGGTCGTTGAACACACAGAACCCGGCTGCGCGGCCGCGGCGCGCGTGGTGCATGCCGCCGATCGGCTGGAACGTGCGCTGCGCCTCTCCTGCCATGATTCGGTGCAGGCCTTCCAGAGCGCTGCCGGTAACCGCCGAGGCCGCTTCCAATACCCCCCGAAAGGCCGGGGTGTCGCCGTAATCGAGGTAACCTGAACCGACGCGCGAGCGCATCTCCACCCAATCCACGTGCTTCTCGTCGTGGAACCGCAGCAGCTCCTCGCGTGACGCCAGCCGCGGCGCAGCGAGCGTTACGCGCTTGTCCAAGCCCTGCGTCAGCGCTTCGTTCCAGAACGCCCCCTGGCGGTCGACCGAAAACGGGTGACCGTCGGGAAAACCGTAGTTGCCCAGGGCTTCACCGACAAAGAGCAATACTTCCGATTTCATGCGCTTTTTTTCGCAGTCTGCGGCGTCCAGGGGCCGCTCCCGCGATTTTACGCTTTGCAGGGCTAGAAATTCCAGATCAGCGCGACCGGAAGGCGCGGATTGATCAACCTCGGATCAAAGCCTAAGATTGCGCGAGCAAACCGGGCGGTGCAGCGCCCGCCTGTTCCAAGAAGAGAGGAGTCGATGGGCGCGCAGCATGCATGGCCCAAGCAAGGCGTTTCCCGCATTCCTTACTGGATCTACTCCGACCCGGAGCTCTATGCCCGGGAGCAGGAGCGCATCTTCTGCGGGCCGAGCTGGAGCTACGTTGCACTCGAGGCGGAGCTGCCGCGCTCCGGCGATTTCAAGCGTACTTTCATAGGCGAAAAGCCGGTCGTGGTGGTGCGCGACCAGGAAGGCTCGATCAACGTCGTGGAGAACCGCTGCGCTCACCGGGGCGTACAGTTTTGCCAGAAGCATCTCGGCAACGCCGTCGAATTCATGTGCCCCTACCACCAGTGGACCTACGACTTGAAGGGCAATCTGATCGGCGTGCCGTTCCGGCGCGGTGTGAAGAAGCAGGGCGGCATGCCCGCGGATTTCGATCCGAAGGATCACGGGCTGCGCAAGCTCAAGGTCGCTCGCCGCCACGGCGTGATCTTCGCCTCCTTTGCGTCGGATCTGGAGCCGCTGGAAGAGTACTTCGGGCCTTCGATGCTGGCGCTGTTCGACCGCGTGTTCGACGGCCGGGAGCTCCGCGTGCTCGGCTATTCGCGCCAGCTGATACCCGCCAACTGGACGTTGATGTTCGAGAACATCAAGGACCCCTATCACGCGAGCCTGCTGCACGTGTTCCTCGTGAGCTTCGGGCTGTTTCGGGCCGACCAGCCCTCGAAAGTGCAGATGGACGCGACCGGCCGCCACGGTGCGCTGATTTCCTGGCGAGGGGATCAGAAGAAGACCCAGGACAACGCCGACATGAAATCGCTGATCGACAACTTCAAACTGCAGGATCCGACGCTTCTCGAGCCGGCGCGTGAATTTCCGGAGTACACCGTGGTGATGACGACCCTTTGGCCCAACCTCATCATCCAGCAGCAGTCGAACACCCTGGCGATGCGTCAGCTCATCACGCGTGGCCCCGCGGCATTCGAGCTCGCCTGGACCTATTTCGGCTACGCCGAGGACGACGAGGACATGACCCGGCGCAGGTTGCGGCAGGCGAACCTCATGGGACCGGCGGGATTCGTTTCGATCGACGACAGCGAAGTGATGAAATTCTCTCAGGCCGGCGTCGGTCCGTACCCTGAAGGGGCTGGAATCATGGAGATGGGCGGGCGCGACTGGAAGGACGAGCAGCATATGGTCACGGAATCGGTGATCCGCGCGTTTTACGCTTATTACCGCCGGGTCATGGAAATTTAACCTTTTGTTGCTCATCAATAAAATACAGAAATCGAACGTTCGTTCTTTTATCTGACATGAGCGTGGCTGAGCGTTATCTGACCCTGAATTCCCGGGACCTGCGCCTGGAGCTGGAAGAGCTTTATGCCGCGTACACCGCCTGCCTCGACGAGGAGCGTTTCGAGGAATGGCCGGAGTTTTTCGTCGAACAATGTCTCTACAAGATCGTTCCGCGCGAGAACTTCGAGCGAGGGCTGCCGCTCGCCACTTGGCTTTGCGAGAGCAAGGGGTATCTCGCCGACCGGGTCACCGCGATCCGCAAGACCGCCGTGTACGCGCCGCGCTACATGCGCCGCATGGTGAGCGGCGTCCGCGTCCTTGGCTGGAAGGAGGACATGCTCGAGGTACGCGCGAACTATGTCGCGCTCGAGACGCTGCAGGACGAACTCACCCGCATCTTCAATACCGGTCAGTATCGCGACAAGCTCGTCGTAGAGGAGGGCAGGTTAAAATTCAAGGAAAAGCTCTGCATCTTCGACAGCCTCCTCGTTCCGAACAGCCTGATCTATCCCCTCTGAGATGAGCGAAAACTGGGTCAAAGTCGCCAATGCCTCAGATGTTCCCGAAGACGGGACGCTGCTCGTCAGTCTCGGCGCGGAGCCGGTGTGCCTGTACAACCTCGGCGGAAGACTCTTCGCCACGCACGACACCTGCACTCACGGACAGGCGAGCCTCGCCGACGGCTTCATCGAGGGCGAGGAGATCGAATGCCCGCTGCACCAGGGGAAGTTTCACATCGCGACCGGCAAGGCGGTCGGCGTTCCCTGCACCGAGGACATCCGCACTTACGCCCTGAAAATCGAAAACGGCGCGGTGCTGCTCAAGGAATAGCGACGCCGTGGGAAAAGTATCCTTGACGCTCGCGATCGGCGACTACGAGCACACGCGCGACATCGCCACGGGACAAGTGCCCGTCCAGGGCGTGAGTCTCAACGTGCTTTATCTACCGCCGGAGGAAGCGTTCTTTCGCTTCACTTTTTTCCGGGAATGGGAAGTTTCGGAAATGTCCATGGGCAAGTACGTGTCCTTGCGGTCGCAGGAGGACAGCGGAATCGCCGCGATCCCCGTGTTTCCGTCGCGGGTGTTCCGCCAGTCGATGATCTACGTGCGCGAAGGCGGCAAGATCGACCGGCCGGAGCAGCTGAAGGGCAAGCGCATCGGGGTTCCGGAGTGGGCCCAGACCGCGGTGATCTACTCGCGCGGCTACCTCGTTCACCAGGCCAAAGTGCCGCTCGCCTCGGTGGAGTGGGTCCAGGCGGGGGTGAACGAAGCGGGGCGCGTGGAGAAAGTGAAGCTGAAGCTGCCCGAGGGAGTCCGGCTCCGCCCGGAGCCGCAGCGCTCTCTGAACGACATGCTGCTTGCAGGGGACATCGACGCCTTACTTTCCGCGCGACCCCCGCGCGGCTTCGGCAGCGGGATCCGGCGGCTGTTTCCAGACTACGAAGCGGTCGAAGCGGCCTATTTCAGAGAGACCGGGATCTTTCCCATCATGCATGTGATCGTGATCAAAACCGAGGTGCTGGACCGCCACCCTTGGCTCGCGATGAATCTTTACAAAGCTTTCGAGGAAGCGAAACACCGCTCGGTCGAGCGGCTCTCCGACATCACGGCTTCGCACGCGCCGCTCGCATGGCTTGCGCCGTACGCCGAACGAATGAGAGGTCTCTTCGGCGAGGACTTCTGGCCCTACGGGCTGGAGAAGAACCGCACCACGCTTCAGGCCTTCGTCGATTTTGCCTTCGAACAGGGTGTGTGCCACCGGCGCCTCGAGCTTGAGGAATTGTTTCCGAGACAGGTGTTGACCTCGTTCAAAGTGTGAAAATGGGCGCCGACGCGATCTGGATCACCGAGGCCGAAGTCGTCCAGTTGATGGACTTGAAGGAGGCGATCGCCGCTCTCGAGGCCGCGCTGCGCGAGGAAGCGCGCGGCGAGGCGCAGAACATGACGAAGACGCTGCTGCAATACGGAAAGAACAACCTGCATGCAATCGGCGGCAAGCTCGGAAATCTGGTCGGCACAAAGACTTGGACCCATACGCAAGGGGGCACTTGTCCGCTTCTGCTTCTGTGGAGCGCCGAGGACGGGTCTCTGGTCGCAGTGATCGAGGCATTTGCCCTCGGCAACCTGCGCACCGGCGGCATCTCGGGTGTGGCCGCCGACTGGATGGCAAGACAGGATGCCAAGGTGATGGCGATCGTCGGGACCGGCAAACAGGCGCTCGCCCAGCTCGGCGCGGTGCTCGCGGTGCGGCCCATCGAGCGGCTGCAAATTTACAGTCCTCGCGCGGAGTCGCGCCAAGCGTTCACCGGGAAAGCGCGCGAGGAATTCGGCATCGAAGCCGCGAACTGCGCCTCGGTGAGCGAGGCATGCGGGGGAGCGCAAATCGTGACGCTGGTGACGCGGGCGGAGCGGCCCTTTCTCACCGCAGCAATGCTCGACAAGGGCGCTCACCTGAACGCCGTGGGCGCGATCGCGCCAGACCGGGAGGAATTCGCGCAGGACGTCTTTGCGCGCGCCAAGCTGATTGCGGTGGACAACCTTCCGGGCGTGCAGCAGCTCTCGCGCGAATTCATGACCCGATACGCTTCGTCGGGGTGGGAGGAAGTGATGCCGCTCTCCCGGCTCGTCGCCTCGGGTCGCAGGCGCTCGGGCGCGGACGACGTGTCGCTCTTCAAGGCGATGGGCATGGGCATATCCGACCTCGCGCTCGGGGCCGAGTTGTCGAAGCGGGCGCGTGAGCGTGGCATGGGCCGTGCAATCCCCCAGCCGAAGAAGATGAAGCCCCGGCTGTCGGGTGCGAAAGCCGGGAGTCCCGTCTAGGGAGTACGATCTGTTCCTCGGCCGAGGAGGGTTTATGAACGAGTTCAAGAAGGATTTTCAAGACATGCAGGGTCGATTCTCGGACCGCACCGGTCATCGCGCGCGGGACGAGAACGTGTATTGGACGCCGATCGTCGTCACCAAGCGCGAGATCGATGCCGAAACCGAACGCCTCGCGAGCCTGCCCCGGCCGGCGAACGGACGGCGCGAATCGCTGATCGTGCATCCGCTCGCCGAGGCCAATGCACCGGGCTTCGCGCCGGGAATCCAGGTGAAGCTCTCGGTGCTCAAGCCGGGCGAGAAGACCGCGGCGTTCCGGCACAACGCCACCGAGGTGAACTTCTGCATCGCCGGCTCGGGCCAGACGCTGGTCGCGGGGAGGCGCATCGCCTCGTCGCAATACGATGTGTGGAACCATCCCTCCTATGCGGTTTACCGTCACGCCAACGACGGCAAGGATCTTCAGGTCCGTCTGACGTATTCGAACGTGCCCCTTCTCCAGCACATGCAGGTCTATCTTCCGGAGGACGAGCCGGCCGCCGAGCTGCATCCGGTGGAGGACGCGGAGGAGAAAGCGCGGTCCGGCGATCCGCGCCGCAAGAGTCCCTATGGGATGATCCGCGTCGGCGCGGACGGCGGCATGCTGATGCCGTACGAGCTTCTCATCAATCCGGAAGCGGTGGTGTCGAAGCCCCTGCATTTTCCCTGGAAGGAAGTCAAGCGCGAGCTGGACAAGCTCGAGGCGCTCGGGAAAGAGTACGTCGGGCGCAGGCTTTACATGATGTACAACCCCGTTACCGGGCGCACCAACGGAATCACGCCGAATTTCTTCGCCACCATGACGATTCGCCCGCCGAAGATCGTCGATAGACCACACCGTCACGTTTCCGCGGCGATCAACTACTATTTCCACGGCAAGGGGTATTCGACGGTCGCTGGCAATCGCTATGAATGGGCCGCAGGGGATCTCATGCTCTCTGCCCCGGGTTGGGCGGTACACAACCACGCTTCGTATGACGATTACGTGTACGAGCTCACCGTCCAGGATCAGCCGCTCAATATCTTCATGGAGTCGCTGCTCTGGCAGGAGAACCTGAAGAAGCCCGCGGCGCTCCTCGGGAGCGAGCCGGGATTCGAGACGAACCGCGGCAAGGCGGCGGCGTAATTGCTCTCGCGGCGTCCCCGAGGCGCTGCGGCTATTCCGGTTTGATCTGCGCTTCGCGGGCGACCTTCGTATACTTCACGAGGTCGGCTTTCATCACTTCGAGCAGCTGCTCGGGCGTGGTTCCGACCGCTTCGAGACCGACTGTATTCAGTCTTTCCTTGACGATCTGCGGATCGCGGACGACGCGGTTGATCTCGCCGTTCAGGCGATCGACGATGGATCGCGGCGTTCCGCCGGGCGCCATGACCCCGAGCCAGACGTCCACGGTGTAGCCGGGCAGCGGGCCCGCCTCGGCGATCGTCGGCACCTCGGGCAGGATCGCGGTGCGCGAGGAGCCCGCCATCGCGATCGGGCGCAGCTTTCCAGATTTGAAATGAGGCAGCAGCGAATTGACGGCTGCGATCGTGAAATCGATCTCGCCGGTCAGAAGAGCCGGGATGATCCCGGCCGATCCCTTGTAGGGTACGTGCACGACGTTGATTCCGGTCATAGCGCGCAGAAGCTCGGCCGCGAAGTGGTGGGGCGCGCCGACGCCCGCAGTGCCGTAAGTCAGGGGTCGCGGCGCCGATTTTGCAAAGTCCAGAAACTCCTTCAACGAGCGCACCGGCGTGCTTGCGTTCACGGTCAATCCGAACGGAATCGTAGCTGCGAGCGAAATCGGCTCGAAGTCCTTGATCGGATCATACGGAAGCTTGGCGCCGATGCCCGCGGCCATGACGTGCGAGGACTCGGACATCAGAATGGTGTAGCCGTCGGCGGGCTGCTTCGCGACGAACTCGCGCGCGATGTTGCCTCCCGCGCCGGGCTTGTTTTCGACCACGAGGGGATGACCCAGCACAGGCTGCAGGCGCTCCGCCAGGAGGCGAGAAAGGTAGTCCGGCGACCCGCCCGGAGGCAGGGGCACGACGAACCTGATCGGCCGGCTCGGCCAGGCTCCCTGCGATAGAGCCTCGCCAGGAGGCAACGCGAGCATCGCACCCAGCGCCAATGCAGTCCAGGTTCGCAAGGTGAACATTTTCCCTCCGTTCGCGCTCAGCGATTCTGGCTCGCGCCCGAGGCGCTCACGTGGGTGTCGTATCCCGGCGCGACGCGGACGTCGACGACGCACACGGCTCCGCTCCGCGCGGCCTGGATACCTTTCTCGATCGCCGACTTGAGCTCCGACGCTTTTGCGACCGGGCCGATTCCTTCCGCGCCCTGCGCGCGCGCCATCATCGCGATGTCGATGTCCGGACCGCTGATGCGCTGGCCGATCCAACGGTTCTCCACCGGGCGGGAACGTTCCTTCGCGACGCGCTCCTGGTGCAGCTCGTCGTTGAAGAAGGAACGGTTGTTGGCGACGAGGATGAGACAGGGAATGCCGTAGTGCGCGGCGGTCCACAAGGCGGTAACGCCCATCAGGAAGTCGCCGTCGCCCATGATGGCGACGGGGAGCCGGCCGCTCTCCTTCAGCGCAAGCGCCGCGCCCACGGTGATGCCGGGCCCTGCGCCGACCCCGCCGCCGCCCTCCGAGCCGATGTAATCCAGCGGATGGCGGAAGTGGCGGTAGGCGCCGTTCCAGCCGAGCGGCAGCCGCGTGATGCAGACCTCCATGTCCTTTGTCGCAACATTCAAGGCATCGGCGAGCGTGCGGATCGATACGACGTCGGGCGCGGCGTGGGGCAAGGGCGCGGGCTTCGCCGCGATCGCGCCGGGACGCGGCTTGACGGCATCGAGGAGGAGCGGAACCACGGCGTCCGGCTCGCACATCATGTAGACATCTGCCGCCGGCAGGCCCTGGTAATCCATGCTCCAGCCGCGGTGAACGTGCGCGTCCGGCGAAACCTGGATGACCTTCGCGCCGACCGGGTCCGCGCCCCAGGCTGCCTTCAGCGCGCCCGCGAGATCGACCCAGTCGAGCGACAGCACTACGTCGGCTTCGCGCAGCAGCTTCGCCGCGTCGGGCGAAAGGAAGGTCGCGGGCGGAGCGGCGTGCAGCGGGTGATCGGTCGGAAACGCCGCGCCGACCTTGATGTCGGTGAAGACGCGCGCGTGGATCTTTTCGGCGAGCGCGACGCGCTGCTTCCAACACGATTCGCTTCTGGAGACGCGTCCGGCGAGGATCACCGGGTGCTTCGCGCCTGCGAGAAGTTTCGCTGCCGCCTCGACGAGGTGCCCGCCCGGCAGCACCGGGTCGGGCGCGCGGTATCGCTTCGCGTCGGGAAGCGGCGGAAGCGCGCCGATTTTCGCTTCCTGCAGGCCGGCGTCGAGGTTCACGTATGTCGGTCCGCGCGGCGCGGTGTTGGCGATCTGCGCTGCGCGCAGGATCGCCTCGTACGCCGCCGGCACCGAAGCGGGCTGGTTGTCCCACTTGGTGTAGCCGCGCACGAGCGCAGCCTGGTCGGAAGCGGTGTGGATCCAGTCGATCCAGGGACGGCGCCTGGAAGCGTCCCAGGGGCCGGTCGCGCCGAGAACGAGCATCGGCACGCGGTCGCACCAGGCGTTGAAGATCGCCATGCTCGCGTGCATGAGCCCCACGTTCGAATGCACCACCGCGCCCATCATCCGGTCGGTGGCTTTGGCGTAGCCCTGCGCGATCGCCACCGCCGATTCCTCGTGCAGGCACAGCAGCATCTGCGGCTGCGTGTTGCCGAGATAGTTGACGATGCTGTCGTGCAGCCCGCGGTAGCTCGCTCCCGGATTCAACGCGAGAAAGGGAATGTCGAGCGTGCGCAGCACCGCGGCGATGGCGTCGCTGCCCCAGATCTCCTTTTGCTCGGGACCCGCGACCGGCGCCTCGGCACGAACGGTCGGCGAGAGGTTTTCCTTGGCGTTCATGGGCGTTCCTGTGATCCGGTACGGCTTCGGGGAAGCCGATCATAGCTCGCCCCTCGTCGGTCGCGCAATTGAAAGCGCGTCGCCAGCGATTCAACCGCGCGGCGAGGCGAGCGTCCCCACGGCGGCGAAGAGCGCTTCGACCGCGTCGCGCGAGACATTGCGCGTGATGAACACGATGCGCGAGCGCCGGTCTTCGCCCGCCCACGCATCGAGCGTGACTGGCGGATGAAAGACGTGCTGTGCGCCCTGCACGAGCACCGGGCCGGGTTCGCCCGCGACGTTGACGAGGCCTTTCACGCGCAGCAGGTCGGGTCCGCGCAGCGAGGTCAGCACCTGCACCGCCGCCGAAAACGTGTCCCAGGTGAAGGGTTTCTCGAACCACAGGCAGAACGAGCGGATCGAGGCATCGTGCGCTCCGGCGCGCACGCGCTCGCCGAGGTAGGCGCCTTCGGCGGGGCGCGCCTCGCCCGAGGGCGCGAGCCAGCGCTCGAGCTCTTTCGGCGTGACGCGCGTGCTCGTCGGTCCGACGTCGCGCAGGAACGCCACCTCCACCTCACCGTTGACCGCAACGGTGCGCGCGGCGTAGGGGTTCATCGTCTCGAGCCTGGCTTCGAGCGCCGCAACCGCGCCGGGCTTTGCGATGTCGCTCTTGGTGATGACGATGCGATCGGCGACCGCGGCCTGCTTCGCCGCTTCGGGCGTGTCGTCGAGGTTTTGCAGGCCGTTCACCGCGTCGACGAGCGTCACCACGCAATCGAGGCGGTACTGCGCACCGAGCATCCCGTCGGTCTGCAGCGTGTGCAGCACCGGCACCGGGTCGGCAAGCCCGGTGGTCTCGACGAAGACGCGGTCGAAGTCGATCACTTCGCCTGCGCGGCGGCGGATGAAAAGCTCGCGCAGGGTTTCCTGGAGATCGGTGCGCACCGTGCAGCACAGGCAGCCGTTGGAGAGCAGCGTCATGCTCTCGGAGGAAGAGGCGACGAGCTCGTGGTCGATGCCGACCTCGCCGAACTCGTTGAGGATCACCGCCGCCCGGTTCATCCCGGGATCGCGCAGCAGGCGGCGGAGCAGCGTCGTCTTGCCGCTGCCGAGAAATCCGGTGATCAGTGTGACCGGGAGCTTTCCTGCCAGCGAATCGCGCGTGGGCGCGGGGCTAGCCATCAAATGGTCATCTCGAGAACGTACAGGCCGCCGGCGAAGCGATCGACCGTATACACCAGCCGCCGGTCATCGACGTAGACGTCGTTCAGCTGGATCGACCCCGCGCGCGAGAGCTTCGGCGCGGGCGGCACGAAGTAGGCGATTTCCCGCGGCTGGTAGGGGTTGCGGACGTCAAAGGCGCGCACGCCCCCGCCGAAGAAGGTGCCGACGATGACGTCCTCGGATTTCCAGGAGCCCGGCACCGGCAGGTTCTCGTGCAGGTTGTGCGCGCCGAAGCGTCCACCGTTCCTGGCAAAGGCCTCCACGGGCGGCAGGGGAAAGGTGCTGATCGGCACGGGATTGCTCTCGAGGCGCGCGTCCACCACCCAGACGAGCTTGGGCTAGTCCTTCCCGTCGGGATAGACGCACTCGTCGCTCACGATCAGGAGTTCCCGCTCGAAAAGCGGCAACACCGTATGGGTGAACCCGGTGTAAGGCGGCGAATAGCGCCAGTGCGAGATGAGCTTTGGTCGAGATTTGTCGGCGATGTCGAGGATCACCGCGCCGCCCGAGATGTAGCCGACATAGGCGCGATCGGGACGCTCGGGAAAAACGTTGGTGTTGTGCGCGCGAAAGCCCGAATCGAACTTGGGATGGCGCGCAGGCGGAGGCGCGGAGTCGCCCACGCGCGTGCCGGGCAGCCACCAGCGTCCCACCTCTTCGGGCTTCGCGGGCTTGCGCACGTCGACGATGCGGTAGAACTGGTCGTCGGCCGGATTCGTCGGCTGGAAGTCCGGCGCGCCCGATGCCATGTGCACGTACTCCCCGTCGACGAACCATACGGCGTGCACGCCACGCGAATGCGCACCCGACGCGTCGAAATGCGAAATCAGTTTCGGATTTTCCGGCGTGCCGATGTCGAAGAGATCGAATCCCGCGGGCCGGGTATTCACGGCGCTCGTCTGGTACGCGACCGCCATGGTGTCGCCGACCACGTCCAGAGAATTGGAGCGAACCTTCGCGTGCGGAAGCTCGGTCTGCACCACCACGCGGGGATTTCTCGGATCGGTGACGTCCACCGCGGTGAAATTCTTGGGCGCGGACTCGTGCGCGAGCCACAATATTCTCCGGCCGTCGCGCGCGAGCTGCATGCCCATGCCCTCGCCGATGCCGCCGAACCCCTGCAGCTCGTGGTGCGAGACGAGCTTCATGTTGAGCGAGAGCGCCTGGTCGGGACGGGGTTTCATTCCGGGAAGCGGCTGGGCCATTTTGAGGTCTTGGTTCGAGGTGAAAGCAAAGGCGTAATGGTACCCGCCTGGACGTTCTATCAGGGGTATCCAGTCGCTTGATTGACGCACCCGACCGATACCGGATCTCGTCCTCAACGAACTTCGCCCCGCGGCGTTGACGCACGCGCCCCGAGCGCGCCCGATTACGCGCGATCCAGACATTGCGATGCGAGCCGCCCAGGCTTCAGCGGCGAATCGACTTTCCTATCGTTCTTTCCCATCGTTCGAATTGATTCTCCTATCGTTTTGGACATGCTCCATAAGCACATGGACGAAGCCGCGGGCGCGATCCTCAACCCCGACGGACTGACCCAGTTCGGCGTCTCGCTGCACGACGCGATCAAGTCGATGCACTTCCCGGTGATCGAGGTGCATATGACCAACCGGCACGCGCGCGAGGCGTGGCGCGGGCATTCGATCATCTCTCCGGCGGTAAAGGGAACGGTCGAGGGGCTGGGCTGGCGATCCTATTCGCCGCCGCTGCGCGCGCTGCTCGAAACCGTCAAAGAAAAGCAAGCCGACCAAAACGCCAGGCGGTAGCTGCTTTGTTGCGGGTCTGCAATGCTTGACCGCGCATTCGTATGAAAAAACTGCAGATTGCCTTGGTGCTGGCGGCCTCCGGCACGCTCGCGTGGTGGTGGGCTGGAATCCCGGAAACCGGCGGCAGCGCGCATGTCCGGCAGGCCGAGGGTGCGCTCGTCGCGTCGAAGCCGGTGCCACAGGTCGATCTCCAGCTGCCGCAGCGCTCCCTGTCGGCGCCTTCGCGCGACCCCTTCGGAGTGCCGGCCAAGCCGCCACCGGCGCGCACCGCGGTCGCCGACGCCGCGCCGACGCCCACACCGCCCCCGCTGCCTTACCAGTACGACGGAAGCGGCGCGTGGCAGGGAAAGAGCTTCGTCATCCTGAAGCGCAATGACCGCAGTTTCATGGTGCGGCTCGGCGACACGATCGAAGGGACGTATTCGGTGGAAGCCGTGGCGCGAGATCACGCAGTGCTCCGCTACCTGCCGCTGGGGATCCGGCAGGTGATGATGTATCAGCCCAGAGCCGAGGCGCCGCCGGAGCTCGCGGCTGGCCGGGATACCCGTCAGCCCGTAGCGTTGCAGGTCGACATGCCTGCGGAAGTCATCGTCGGACACGAGTTCGTGGTCACGTTGGCCCTGCCCGGCGCTGGCGCGCTCAAGGCGACCATCGAAGTCGGCTACGACACCGAGGTGCTGCAGATGCTCGGCACGAGCGTGCGTAGGGGGGCCGGACGCGCGGCGATCGACATTAGCGGCACCGCGCCGCGCGCGCAGCTGCGCTTCAAGGTGCTCGCCGAAGCACCGGCGTCCACCGACATCGAGCTTCAGGTGAGCGCGACCGACGCCGCCGGCAAGTGGGTGCCCGTTTCGGCACCGCCGGCGCAGACCGTCAGCCTGGTCCTGCCGGGCGGCGGTGGATAGCGCAGCAAGTCAGCCAAAGAACCGCTGCCCGTTTGTTTTGGTGAAGCGTCGCGCCGTTGACCGCGCGCGCGGGGACTCCTAGAGTTTTTGGAATGGGGTTCTACCTGATAGAACCCTGCCAACAAGCGGGAGACAAAACCGGATGAAACCCACCCTGATGGTATCGGCGCTCGTCGCCGCGGGCCTGTTCGCCGCGCCGGCGCTCATGCACGCCGCGGACACACAGTCCGCCGCGGCGCTGGCCGATTGCTGCACGCCTGGCGACAAGGACTACCCCACCCATAGCGGCAACTTGGGCAACCAGGGCTATTCGGCGCTGACGCAGATCAACCAGGCGAACATCAAGCAGCTGGGGCCGGTATGGCGAACGCACGTCTCGGCCGTGCCGCCCACCACCCCGCAACCGGGGCCCGCTACCAACGACACGGGCCAGCAGACCACGCCGATCGTGGTCGATGGCGTCATCTATCTCGACACGCCGAACGGGAGCGTCATCGCGGTCGATGGCGCCACCGGCGCCACCAAGTGGAAGTGGACACCGACGCAAGCGGGTCAGGGGTTCACGCCCAACGGCACGCGTCGCGGCGTCTCGGCCGGTGACGGGAAGGTGTACACGCTTGCCGGCGGCAATCGCGTCGTCGCCCTGAACAAGGACACAGGATCGCAGGTCTGGGTCGTACAGCCCCGCGGCCCCGGCGGCGCCTCTCTCGGCAACATCGAGAAAGTGGCCACCGTTTATCACGACGGCATGGTCTATGTGGGCACCAATGATGGCAACCGCAATGCAGCGTTCGCCTTGAAATCGACCGACGGCAGCATGGTCTGGTCGTTCTATGGCGGCGCGGACTACGGCACGGTGGTCACCGATGTGAACGGCAAAACGATCGACGCCGGCGCCACCTGGGGGCCGCCGATGCCCGATGGCCGCAGTTGTGCGCTGGTTGCCGGTGTGTCGCCGTGGATCCACGGGGCGCTCGATCCCGAGCTCGGCATGGCCTATTACGCGTTCGGCAACGTTCGGAGCTGCCGCTCGTCGCAGGACGGAGAACTGCGTCCCGGTGAGAATCTGTTCGGCAACAGCATCGTCGCGGTCGACCTGAAGACCGGCGCATACAAATGGCACCACCAGGCGATTCGCCACGACGTCTGGGACATGGATAACGTCCATCCACTCCTGCTGGCCAACGTGCCGATCAACGGCGAGATGCGCAAGGCGGTCTACCACGGCAGCAAGTCCGGGCATCTGTTCGTGCTCGACCGGACCAATGGCAAACCCCTCCTGCCGATCCGCGAAGTGCCGATGACTCAGGATTCGCGGCAGAAGAATTGGCCGACGCAACCGTTCCCGAACCGCTTCCTGCCGGACTGCCTCGTCTGGCAGGCGCTCGATCCGAAGGACATCCCGGGAGACCCGTGGCGCGCGGTGCCGAACTACAACGGCTACCAGCCCGATGCCTCAGGGCAGCTCGTCTACACCGAGCCGAATTACCTCGAGCCGGACGGGCCCTTCCTGACCCTCCCGTCGGAATACGGGGCGACGCACCGCAAGGGCTGCATGTACGACACGCACTACGATCTGCCGGTCCTCTCGACCACCAGCCAGAACGGTGGACCCGACTGGTCGAGCTATTCTTTCAGCCACCAGCTCGGGCTGATCTTCCTTCCCTACGGCGTCAACCCGGTCGCGCATTGGCGCGGCGCCGGCGGCAACGGCCAGCGGGCACTCGGGCAATATCAGACGGGCGGCATCCTCGCCATCGACGCCGCCACCAATACGGTCCGCTGGACGAACCACACCGGCCTGGACACGGGGCACGGCCAGGGCCCGCTCTCGACCGCGAGCGATCTGGTTTTCGTTGGCCAGTTCGACGGCAATTTCCTTGCGCTGGACGCGGTGACGGGCAAGGAGCTGTGGCGCTTCCAGACCGGCTCGGCCATCAGCTCAGGTGCGATCACGTACACGATCGGCGGCGAGCAATACGTCGCCATCTTCTCCGCCGGCACCGGCATTCCTTACGGCAACTCCATTACGGAAGGTGATTCGCTGTGGGCGTTCAAGCTGGGCGGCACCTACAAGACGGCCTCGGGGAGCAGCGAGGATCCGACGCCGGCGCCGCTGAGGATTCGCCGCCCTGTCGGCGGAAGCGCAGTGGAAGGCGGCACGGTGAGCAATACCGTCTACCTTGGGCGCAGCACCAGGACAGACGTCGCCACCGCCCGGGATAGCGTCAGCGCAAACGGGATGAATCCGACGCACCTGCGCGTTGCGGTAGGCACCACCGTCACGTTCCTGAACCCGGGGGCAGCGACCTTCCCGAATTTCCCCAACCAGAAGCCGCATTGCGCGACCCAGTTCTTCGAGGGGTTGTTCAATCCCAGGTTGAATCCGGACGAGAGCTTCCAGTACACGTTCACCCGTGCAGGGGAATACTTCTTCAACGACTGTACCGATCCGCGGCCGACCGGCAAGGTCGAGGTCTACCTGACGCCGCAGGACGTGCCCAACGCTCTGCGCTTCACGCCGCAAACGCTGGACCTCGGCTCGGCGACGGGTCTGTTCACCGGCGTGCACGGTGTCATCACTGCGCACTTCACGATCCCGGCTGGCTATACGCTCGACGGCGGGGTCAAGCTGAAAACGCCGCTGAGCACCACGCTGTTCGATGCGGTATCGACGGACGTGGAGTCGGGGATGCTGGCGGCACAGTTCAGGAAATCCGACATAGACAACAACATTCCTGAGGGCGATTCCGTTCCCCTGGTGCTGATGGCGAACTTCCTCCATAACGGAGAGCAGAAGCAACTGACGTCCAGCGCACTCGTGAGGGTCGTCAAGTAGCAAGCTCGTGTGCGACGCGAGGGGCTGGCCGTTATGACAAAAGCGTGGATTTCCTCATTCTTCTTTTCTGTAATGATAGCTCTCGGAACTGCCGAAGCCGTAGCCCAAACCACCGTAGTCGAGGTGGATTTGGGTGACGGCGCGCTCGGCCGCTATCGAGCTCCGGC
>DASPWT010000228.1:0-3299 GCA_035637655.1 Burkholderiales bacterium
CCGGTTTGACAACCAATTCTGACGCATGAACTGCCAAACATTTTCCTGGCCGTTGAGTTCGGGAGCGCGTGGTGGCAACAGCAGGAGCGAGATATTGCTCGGGAGCTGGAGAGCCTTGGCGCCATGCCAGCCGGCTTGATCGAGGAGGACGATCGCATGCGCGCCCGGAGTGACCTTGGTTGCGATTTCGTCAAGATGCAGCTGCATGGCCTCGCTGTTGCAAGCCGGCAGCACGAGGGCGGCGCCGGTCCCGCGTTCGGGACATACGGCACCGAACAGATAGGTGGACTGGGTGCGTTGATCGTGAATAGCGCGGGGTCGTGAGCCCTTCCTGGCCCACCGATAGGTGAGCTTGTTCTTCTGGCCAACCCGCATCTCGTCCTGGCACCACACCTCTATCGGTGTGCCGGGCGCAAGCCTCGCCCGGACTTCCGCCACGCGGGCAGGAAAGTTTTTTTGAACGCCTCCATTGCGTCTGCATTCTGCTTGTAGGCCCTGGGCCGGGCGCTCACATGCGAGAAGCCCAAGTCCTTCAGGGCGCGGTAGACCGTATCGTCCGAAACCGAGATGCCAAACTCCTCGTAGAGGCGCATGATCAGATCGCAGGCCCGCCAGCGCACGACACCATCGACCGCCGGGATCGGCCCTTCCTCCACGAGACGAACAAGAAACGCCTTGTGCTCCTCGGTGAGTTTGCCGGGCGCACCCGGCGATGACTTGTTAACGAGACCGTCCGGCCCCTCCTCGTTGAACCGGATCACCCAGTCCCGCAGCGTCTGGCGCTCCATGCCCCCAGCCTTCGCCGCTTCTTCCCGCGACGCGCCATCAAGCACCACCGCGATCGCCAGAAGCCTTCGCGCTTGCGAGGCGTCCTTCGCCCGCTTCGCAAGCTGGCGAACCTCGTCGCTCGTATAGTCCATCCGCACCGCAATCGCTTGTCCCATGGCAAACCCCTCCGTTTGCCAGGTTGAATCATTTTGCGAGTGATTCGGGAATCCCTGAAGAGTCAGACACTCGGCGGATTGGTATTAGTCGTATCCCTTTAGCGTAACCCTGGAGGCTCTAGCTTCGTGGCAGACCCCGGGGGGCTGAGAAGATCGATATTGCCGCTACGATTGACGCGTGGGTTTGCCGCTCACTCGCCACGATGCTACCCTCGTTCAATCGACGAGACAGAACGCCATGGCCGAACGGACGGCGGATGTTCAAGCGCATTGGACGCGACCTGGCGTGCTTGCGCGGATCGACGCCGCACTGACTGAACTGGGACATGATCCGCAGAAACTCAACCCAGAAATCCTTGCTACGGTCGAGCATCTCCATTCTGGGGGCTTGGCCACCACTCGCGAGCAGGCTAAGCGGATTGCACTTACGGAGGACAGCAGGGTTCTCGATGTTGGCTGCGGCATTGGCGGGCCGGCGCGGTACCTCGCGCGTACGTATGGATGTCGGGTCGACGGCATCGACCTGACGCCGGAGCTGATCGAGACTGGACGAGTGCTGACCGAGCGCTGCGGGCTTGCCGACCGGGTCGTGCTGCAGATCGGCAATGCGCTCGATCTGCCTTATCCCGACCAGACCTTCGACGTGGTTTGGTGTCAACACGTTGCCATGAATATCGCGGACAAGGACGGGCTCTTCGCGGGCGTTTACCGGGCGCTTAAACCCGGCGGGCTGTTCACATCGACGGAATATTCAGTTGGGCCGGGTGGCGATATTATTTTCCCAGTGCCCTGGGCCTATGATGCCTCGATCAATTTCCTCGACCGTGAAGACGTGATGCGAGAGCGATATCACACGGCCGGCTTCCGCATTCTCGAATGTATGAATTACTCAAATACCGTGATCGAGCATTACGAGAAAATGCTGAGTTCGCCGCCCAAGCTGACCAGTCGGCTTATTTTCGGCGACGACGCGCCCGAGCGACAGCGCAACTCACAGCGCAACCTGATCGAAGGGCGGACCATCTACTGGATGATCACTGCAGAGCGCCCTAAGTTGCAGGTGAATGCTAGCGGGTGTTGCGAAGGTCTTGATGACAATGCGTCCTACTCGGACCTCAGTATTGGAAAGCCTAGAGGAATGCCGCAAGCTTGGAGATGAGGCGTTTCTTGAGAAATATGCGAGTGGACTGATTCACGAGGATAAACGTTATCCGATGAAAGCTGTGTGGGCTGCGGCTCACAGGTCCCGCGGCGAGGTGCACCAATTCCCAGTACGCGAGACGAACCCGTTTTGCGCCGGGAAAATCAGCGCACGTAAACGCCCCCGACCCGCCGTGTGAGGCGACGGGCCGGTTCAGGCTTCATCGCCGCGACCTTGCCCCTGCCAAGTTACTGTTTCGTAAATGCAAGGATCGTGAATTCGGCCCCGCCTTGGAGTAGTCTCGTCGCGGGCGGACGACCGTCCGCTCCCAAGGAAACAAACAGGGAGGCGGATCGTGATTGAGACTTCGCTGTCGCGGCGCCGGTTGCTCGCCGGAGCATCCGCGACCACCGCACTGGGCCTATTTGGTCGCACGTCAGTGGCGCAGGCCAAGGCGCCGACGCTGAACACGCTGGCACCGGCGTTCTATCGCTTCAGGCTTGGAAACATCGAGGCGACCGTGGTATCGGACGGGCCGCTGTCCATCGGCGATCCGAAAAATACCTTCCGCGGTCCCACCGCGGAGGAACTCGGCAAAATGATGAGCGATCAGTTCCTGCCGGCCAATAATGTGGTGCTGGACCAGAACGTCCTTGTGATCAATACCGGCGACAAGCTCGCTTTGTTCGAGACCGGAATGAGCTCGGTCAAGCGCAACGAGGACATGGGGCGGCTGGTCGCCAACCTCAAGCAGTCCGGCATCGATCCCAATGACATCGACGCGGTCATCCCCACCCACGCCCATATCGACCACGTCGGCGGGATCATGGCGGCGGATGGCAGCCGCAATTTTCCCAACGCGCAGATCTATATTTCCCAGGCCGACCTGGAATTCTGGACCGACGACAAGCGGCTCGGCACCCCGGCCGAAGGCTCTGCGCTCGCCGCGCGCAAGAACCTCATCCCGAACCGGGACCGCATCGTGTTCTACAAGGATGGCCAGGAGGTCCTTCCCGGCGTCCAGGCGATGAATACCCCGGGGCACACGGTCGGACATACCAGCTTTGTGGTTAATTCGGGCGGCAAGTCGCTCTTCGTCGTTGGCGACCTCATGCACCATATTATCCTGGTGGAGAAACCGCGCATGGAGGTCGGCTTCGACACCGATCCCAAGCAAGGCATCGAGACGCGCATCAAGGTCATGGATATGCTCG
>DASPWT010000229.1:0-14355 GCA_035637655.1 Burkholderiales bacterium
GAACACGCGCCCGCGCGCGAAGACGACGTTGTCGGGGAGGGTCTCCATATGCTCGGCGGCCGCGCGCGCGATGAGCTCGCGCAAGCGCTCGGCCGCCTGGATAGCGGCGTTGCCCATCATCACGGTGACGCGGCTGGAATAAGAGCCGAGGTCGACCGGCGTCAAGCCGGTGTCGCCGGTGACGCAGCGCACGTCGTAGGCGTCGATGCCGAGCACTTCGGCGACGATCGCCGCGAGCACGTCGTCCGACCCCTGCCCGATTTCGGTCGCGCCGCAGAACACCGTGACCTGCCCGCTCCTGTCGATGAGGAGTTGCACGCCCGATTGCGGCATCTTGTTCCAGTAGATCGGCAGACCCGCGCCGCACAGGTACGCGCCGCAGGCGAGACCCACGCCGCGGCCTTCGCGGAGTTTCCCGAACTTGTTTTTCCAGTCGGAGCTCGCCACCACCTTGCGGATGCACTCGGCGAGGCCGATCGTGCCTATCTTCAACCAGTTCGCGGTGAGCGAATTGGGCTTCGCGACGATGCCCAGGCGAAAATCGGCCGGATCGATCTCGAGCTTCTCCGCGATCTTGTCGAGCTGAACTTCCTGGCCGAAGCGCGGCTGCGGCGTGCCATGTCCGCGCTTGGGGCCGCAGGGCGGCTTGTTGGTAAACACCCTGCAGGCGTCGAACTTGTAGCGGGGGATCTCGTAGGTCGCCGTCTGGAGCACGCCCGTGTAAAAGGTGCTCGCCACGCCGTAGCCGCCGTAGGCGCCGCCGTCGAGCAAGGTCTGCGTGTGCATGCCGGTGATCTTGCCGTCTTTGGTGACGCCGGTGCGCATCTTCATCAGAACCGGATGGCGGCCGCGGTGCATGTAGAAGACTTCCTCGCGCGTGAGGCAGATCTTCACCGGGCGGCCGAGTACGAGGGACGCCTTCGACACCACGATCTCGTGGTTGTGCAGGTCGCATTTTCCCCCGAAGCCGCCGCCGTTGGGGCAGGCGATCACGCGCACGTGCGCGGGCGGAATCTGCAGCGCATTGGCGAGCGCGCGGTGGATGTAGTGCGGCACCTGCGTGGAGGACCAGAGCGTGAGCTTGCCTTCGCCGTCCACCGCCGCGACCGAGGCGTGCTGCTCGATCGGCAGGTGCGTGTTGCCCTGGTAGAAGAACAAATCCTCGAACACGTGGTCGGACTTGGCGAGCGCCTCGTTCACGTCGCCGAACTCGAAGGCCTGCAGGCGATGGATGTTGCCCTGCTCACCGTATTCGTGGATGCGCGGCTCGGGCGTGGCGAGCGCCTCCTCGGGATCGGCGATGGTCGCGAGCGGCCGGTACATGACGTCGATGAGATCGAGTGCATCGAAAGCAGTCTGCTCGTCTTTCGCGATCACCGCGGCGACCGGGTCGCCGACGTAGCGCACGCGCTCGGGCGCGAGCGGGTATTCGTCCTGCGACACCGGCAGGATGCCGAAGGTGACCGGAAAATCCTTGCCGGTAAGCACGAGATGCACGCCCGGGCACGCCTGCGCCCGCGCGGTGTCGATCGACTCGATCAGCGCATGCGGATGCGGCGAGCGCAGGAGCTTGGCGTGCAGCATCCGCGGCAGCATGATGTCGTCGGCAAAGCGCGTCAGGCCCGTCACCTTCGCGCGGCCGTCCACTCGACGGCGCGGCTTGCCTATGACGTCGAAACGTTTGCCGGCCGTCATCGCTTGGACTCCTGCATTGTTTTTGCCGCTTCCTCGATCGATTCGTAGATCTGCTGGTAGCCGGTGCAGCGGCACAGATTCCCCGAGATCGCTTCCTTGATGCGCTCGCGGCTCGGGTTCGGCTCGCGCTCGAGCAGCGCTTTCGCCGTCATCAGGATCCCGGGGGTGCAATAGCCGCACTGCGCGCCGCCGAGGTCTGCAAAGGCCGCCTGCAGCGGATGCAGCTTTCCGCCGCTCGCCAGCCCCTCGACGGTCTCGATCGCCCGCCCCTCAAAATCGAGGGCAAGCGCGAGGCAGGAGAGCACGGGCAAGCCCTCCACCAGCACCGCGCAGGCGCCGCATTCGCCGAGCTCGCAGCCGTGCTTGGTGCCGGTCAGGTTCATGTCCTCGCGCAGCACTTCGAGGAGCGTCTTGTAGGGAGCGAAGGAAACCTGCTGTTCCTCGCCATTCACGCGCAGGGTGAGGTGGACGTTCGTGGGGGCGGCCGTCTTCATTTTGTCGGGACGAGGCCTCGGACGAGATAATCCGAGAGCGAATCGGCGATCTCGGCGACCGATCGCGGGCCCTCGGGCCGGTACCAGCGCGCGGTCCAGTTCACCGCCCCGAGCATCGCCCGCGTGACGAGCGCTGGATCGGTCCGGGCGAATTCGCCGCGCTTCATCCCTTCGGCGACGAGGCCACGCACCGCGCGCTCGTAGGCATCCCGCTTCTCGATGACGCCGGCGCGCATCGCCTCGGGCAGGACTTCCACCTCGAGGTGCGCGGTCGCGCCTTCGAGCTCGTCGAGCATGCAGTGCACGTGTGCGCTCATCACAGAGCGCAGGCGTTCTGCGTAAGCGCCGGGCGCCGCGCGCGCTTCCCTCACCGCGGCAAGAAGGCGCACGAGCGTGCGCTCCTGGCAGAAGAGCAGTATCTCGTCCTTGCCGCTGAAGTAGTAGTACAGGTTGCCGGGAGAGAGATCCGCTTCCTCGGCGATCTCTCGCATGCCGGTTGCCGAGAGGCCCAGGCGACGGAATACGCGCGCGGCGGCGCGCAGGATCTCCAGGCGCCGCGCCTCGTTCTTGCGCTGGACGCGCTCCGACAAGGGAGCCTCGTTCGAACTGCGATTCAAAACTTGAACCATTGTTCAAATTCTAAGCCGCTGAGGAGGCGAAGGCAACTACCCCCGAAGCTTGAAGCGCTGGATCTTGCCGGTCGCCGTCTTGGGCAATTCGCTCACAAACTCGATCCAACGAGGGTATTTGTAAGGCGCGAGCTTGTCTTTGATGTGCTGCTGCATGGTCGCCTTGAGGGACTCGCTCGGTGACTGGCCCTGCTTGAGCACCACGAACGCCTTGGGCTTGATCAAGCTGTCGCCGTCTCCGTGGCCGACCACCGCAGCTTCGAGCACCGCTTCATGGCTGACGAGCGCGGCCTCCACTTCTGCCGGCGAAACATAGAATCCGGAGACTTTCAGCATGTCGTCGGAGCGTCCAGCGTAGATGAAGTAGCCGTCCTCGTCCTGTCTGAACCTGTCGCCGCTCCTGACCCAGCTGCCGACGAAGGTCGAGCGGCTTTTCTCGCGGTTGTTCCAGTAGCAGGCGGCGCTGGTCGGTCCGCTCACCTGCAGCTCGCCGAGTTCGCCGGGTTTCACCGGCTTTCCCTGTTCGTCCACCAGGCGCAGCTCATAACCGGGCACGGGCTTTCCAGTCGCGCCGTAGCGCACCTCGCCGGGCCGCGCGCTGATGTACATGTGCAGCATCTCGGTCGAGCCGATGCCCTCCAGAATGTCCACGCCGGTCCTATCCTTCCAGCGCTTCCCCAGCTCGTCCGGCAGCGCCTCCCCCGCGGACACGCACAGGCGAAGCGCGAGAGCGCTCCTCTTCGGGAGCTCGGGCCTGGCGAGCATGGAGGCGTAGAGCGTCGGCACGCCGTAGAAAATGGTCGGCCTTCTCTCGGCAAGGCGCTTGAACACCGCCGCGGGCGTCGGGCGCTCGGCCATCAGCAGGGCGGTCGCGCCGGTGGCGAGGGCGAAAGTCTGAGCGTTGCCCAGGCCGTACGCAAAAGACAGTTTCGCCGCGGAAAAAAGCACGTCGTTCTCGGTGACCCCGAGGACCCCTATCCCGTAGAGCTCGGCGGTGACGGCCATGCTCGAATGCACGTGCACGGCCGCTTTCGGCGTGCCGGTTGAGCCGGAGGAATACAGCCAGAAGCAGGGATCGTCGGAGGTCGTCGGCGCGGGCGAGAGCCCGGGTGAGCCTTTCGCGAGGACGTCCCTGAATGCCTTGTGACCGGATGCGCCGCCTGAAACGATGACGCGTTTCAGGAACGCCAGCTTGGGCAGAAGCGGTGCGAACTGCGGCAGCAGCTGCTCCGAAACGACGAGCGCCTTGGCGCGGCTGTCGGAGAGCATGTATTCGTATTCTTTGGGGGTAAGCAGCGTGTTCACGGCGACCGGAACGATGCCCGCCTTGATGGCACCGAGGAACGCAGTCGGGAAATCGATCGTGTCGGTGAGCGCGAGCAGCACCCGATCCTCCATCTCCAGGCCCATCGCTTGAAGCCCTGACCCGAAACGATTGACGCGCTCGGCGAACTCGCCGAAGGTGCAGGGTCCCGCGTCGTCGACGAACGCGACCTTGCTCTCGCGGCCTGCCTCGAGATTGCGCTCGATCAGGTCGTACGCGGCGTTGTAGTCGCGGGGAACGTGGATGACGGGCGGGCTGACGGAGTGGTCAGCGGCGCTGTGCGACGGCACGATTGTTCACCCTTCTGCGCTCAACTCAGACTGCGAGTTTGGCTTGCTTGCGACACTGCGAAATCCAGCCGGCCACCCAGGTCACGGCGATTTCCTCCGGCATGGTGCCCGCGCTGGCATCGTGCAGCATGATCTCGCCGATACGCCACGCTCCCAGCTCGGAGAGGATCGCGTCGAAACGCTTGCCGCCGTTGCAGAAGGTATCGGCGTAGGTCCGGTCACCGAGCGCGATCACGCCGTATTGCACGTTGGAGAGGTCGGGACGCGCGGTCTGAAGCGACTCGTACAGGTTCTTCGCGTTGTCGGGCACGTCGCCCTGCCCGTAAGTGGATGAGCAGATCAGGAATAGGCCGCCACCTGAAAACACATCCGCATCGAGGCCATCCATCGGCGTGGTCCGCACGCGTATTTCGCCATCGTCGAGCGTGAGCTCGAGCTCCTGCGCGACCAGCTGGGCGGTGCCGGTCATCGTCCCCACGAGGATGGTCAGTTCGAGCGCCATCGGCTTTTTTCTCGTTCCCGCTTGCGTTTCAATATCGAGTGCATCATACTGCATGGAACGCGTATAGCAAGCATTATATTGCATCGGTGAGCACTTCCAGTATTCACATTAAAAAACCTTCGCAACAGTCTGTCCATGCGAAGGAAAGCGATACGCAGAGCGAGCGTGATTACCTCGCCGCCCTCGGTGACCGGGTGCGAGAAGCCCGGGCCAGGCGAGGGATGTCACGCAAGCTGCTTGCCGGTGATTCGGGGGTGTCGGAGCGCTACCTCGCGCAGCTCGAAGCAGGACAGGGCAACGTTTCGATCCTACTGCTGCGCCAGATCGCAACAGCTCTCAATCTCCCGCTCACCGAGCTGCTTGCCGAGGACTCGGGCAACGTCGTGGAACTGACGCTCACGACGCAATTCCTGAAGCGGCTCCCGAGGCAGAAGCTCGCCGCCGTGCGATCGCAGCTTGTGCGCGATTACGGCAGCGCGCACGACGAGCGCATTAAGCGCATCGCGCTCATCGGACTGCGCGGCGCGGGCAAATCCACGCTTGGCGCAAGATTCGCCAAGGCGCTGGGCGCGCCCTTTATCGAGCTCGACCGCGAGATCGAGCGCGAGGCGGGCACCAGTCTTTCGGAGATTTTTCTGCTCTACGGGCAGGCCGGCTACCGGCGCTACGAGCGGCGCTGTCTCGAAAAGGTGCTCGAAAAAAACGAACGCGCCGTGATCGCAACGGGCGGCAGCATCGTCTCGGAACCCGGCACCTATGAGTTCCTGCTCTCGGCCTGCTTCACGGTGTGGCTGAAGGCCGAGCCCGAGGAGCATATGGCGCGCGTGATCGCGCAGGGTGACACCCGTCCGATGGCAGGGAACGACCAGGCGATGGAGGACCTGCGGCGTATACTCAACGGCCGGGCCGCGCTCTACGGACAGGCCGACGTCACGGTGGACACGGCCGGCAGGACGCCGGAGCAGAGTCTCTCGGCGCTGCGCAAGGCAGTCGCCACTTCGTACCAGGAGCCAGCCCCATGAGTGCCGTGCCTGAAACCAGACCCTCTCCCCCCCTCGTCACTTACGACACGCACCCGGACCGTTACCTGCACTGGCGGCTTTCTTTCGTCGGGCCCGTGGCGACGCTCGCGATGGACGTGAACGAGGACAAGGCTCTCAAGCCCGGATACAAGCTCAAGCTCAACTCCTACGACCTCGGCGTGGACATCGAGCTTGCGGATGCGTTGAACCGCGTCCGCTTCGAACATCCCGAGGTGAAGTGCGTGGTGATCACGAGCGCCCGCGAGCGCATGTTCTGCTCGGGCGCCAACATCTACATGCTCGGCCAGTCCACGCACTCGTGGAAGGTGAATTTCTGCAAGTTCACCAACGAAACGCGCAACAGCATCGAGGACTCGAGCCGCCACGAGGGCTTGAAGTCCCTCGCCGCAGTCAACGGCACGGTCGCGGGCGGTGGCTACGAGCTCGCGCTCGCCTGCGATGAGATCCTGATGATCGACGATCGCTCCTCCACGGCGAGCCTGCCCGAGCTGCCGCTGCTGGGCGTCCTCCCCGGAACCGGCGGCCTCACGCGCGTCACCGACAAGAGAAAAGTCCGGCGCGACCTCGCCGACGTGTTCTGCACGACGAGCGAAGGCGTGCGCGCCGACCGCGCGAAGCAATGGAAGCTGGTGGACCATATCGCGAAGCCTCAGGTCTTCAAGGATGCTGTAAAGGAGCGCGTTGCGGCGCTCAGCGCGCAAAGCACCCGCGGGAGCGGCCGAGGCGTGACGCTCAACCCGTTCAAGCGCGCGATCGACGCGAACGGCTACCACTACGACAACGTCGACGCGGTGATCGACCGGAAAGCACGCACCGCGACGATCACGGTCTTCGCACCGCGGAGCGAGGTTCCTTCCGGCATCGAGGCAATCCACGCGGCAGGCGACACGTGGTGGCCGCTCGCGATGGCGCGCGAGCTGGACGACGCCATCCTGATGCTGCGCACGAATGACCTGGAGATTGGTACCTGGATCTTCAACACGCGCGGAGACATGGACAAAGTGCTGGCGGCCGACGCAGCGCTCAAGGCGAACGAGAACGACTGGTTCGCGCGCCAGGTGACCGGTCTCCTGCGCCGCACCCTTGCCCGGCTCGACGTTTCCTCGCGCACCATGTTCGCCATCATCGACAAGGGTTCCTGCTTCGCGGGCACACTGTTCGAGCTCGTGCTTGCCGCCGACCGCAGCTACATGCTCCAGCTGTCAGACGATGAAGCCGGCGCGCCGGCGGTCGCACTGTCAGACCTGAATTTCGGCGCCTATCCGATGGTCAGCCAGGAAGCGCGCATCAGCGCGCATTTCTGCGGCGAGTCGAAGCCGGTCGAGGCGGCGCGCACGCGCATCGGCGAGAAGCTCGACGCCAAGCGCGCCTCCGAATTGGGCCTGGTCACCTTCACGCCCGACGATCTCGATTGGGACGAGGAGGTGCGCATCGCGATCGAGGAGCGCGCGAGCCTGTCCCCCGACGCGCTTACCGGCATGGAAGCGAATCTCCGCTTCTCAGGCAAGGAAACCATGGAGACGCGCATCTTCGGCAGACTCAGCGCCTGGCAGAACTGGATCTTCGTTCGCCCCAACGCGGTGGGCGAGCACGGCGCGCTGAAGGTGTACGGCAGCGGCGCGAAAGCCAAATTCAATTGGGAGCGCGTATGAGCTCTATCGACTATTCCGAGAAGATCCCCAACAACGTCGATCTCGCGAACGACAAGACCCTGCAGCGCGCGCTCGAGCACTGGCATCCGCGTTTCCTCGACTGGTGGAAGGAGCTCGGGCCGAACGACTTCGCCAACGCCGACGTGTATCTGCGCACTGCGATCGGCGTGGACGCGCAAGGCTGGGCACATTACGGCACGGTGAAGATGCCCGACTACCGCTGGGGAATTTTTCTGGCCGATCCGATCGCGGACCGCACCATCGGCTTCGGGGACTCCTTCGGCCAGCCGGTGTGGCAGCAGGTGCCCGGCGAATTCCGCTCGCAGTTCCGCCGCCTCATCGTCACCCAGGGCGACACCGAGCCCGCTTCGGTCGAACAGCAGCACCGGCTCGGCCACACCTGCCCTTCTCTCTACGACCTGCGCAACCTCTTCCAGATCAATGTCGAGGAAGGGCGGCATCTCTGGGCAATGGTGTATATATTGCACGCGTACTTCGGCCGCGACGGCCGCGAGGAAGCCGAGGAGCTCCTCGCGCGCCACGCCGGCGACGTGGACAAGCCGCGCATCCTCGGCACCTTCAACGAGCCGATCGAGGACTGGCTGTCGTTTTTCTGCTTCTGCTATTTCACCGACCGCGACGGCAAGTTCCAGCTGAAGAGCCTCGCCGAGTCCTCGTTCGACCCGCTCGCCCGCACCTGCCGGTTCATGCTGACGGAGGAAGCTCACCACATGTTCGTCGGCGAGACCGGCCTCGGCCGGATCGTGCGGCGCACGCTCGAAGTGATGAAAGAGACCGGCAGCGACGACCCCGAAGCGATCCGCCGCCAGGGCGCGGTGGACCTGCACCTGCTGCAGCGTTATCTCAATTTCTGGTTCAGCTCGTCGCTCGATCTCTTCGGATCGGAGGTCTCCTCGAACGCCGCAACGACTTTCGCCAACGGCATCAAGGGACGTCCCGACGAGACTACGCAGTACCAGGACCACGTCTGCGCCGATTCGACCTTCGAGATCGAAGTGCCGGACGGCAAGGGTGGAGTCATGAAGGAACTATCCCCGATGCGCAACGCCATGAACGAAGTGCTGCGCGACGCCTACATCAGGGACTGCGAGATCGGACTGAAGCGCTGGAACATGCAGATCAAGCGCGCCGGTTACAGCTTCGAGCTGAAGCTGCCGAGCAGCCGCTTCCGCCGCGCGATCGGCGCCTGGGCGAGCATTCCCACCGACCTCGAAGGCCGGCCTATCAGCCGCGAGGAGTACGACCGGCGCATGCCCGGCTGGCTGCCGGGCGCTTCCGACAGAGACTACGTGAAGAGCCTCATGCAGCGCGTGGTCGAGCCCGGGAAAATGGCCGCATGGATCGCTGCGCCCGAGCGAGGCGTCAACAACCTGCCGCTCGATTACGAGTACGTTCGGCTGAATTGAGCCGCGCAGCTACGCGACGCGGGTCATCTCGCGCTACTGCTTGCCCTCAAGACGCAGCAGAGCGCGCGTGATTTCGAGCACAATCTTCCGGTGCTGCTCGCTGAGCGAGTCGAATTTCTTCCCCAACCAGGCCGAATCCACCGCGTAGCTTGCCGTGTCCTGCCTTGCGGCCGTATGGCCTCGCTCGGCTTCGCCGTAGCGCAGCCAATGCGGGGACACCTCCAGCCACTGCGCCAGCGTGCGCAGTTTGTCCTGCGTGGGAAGCGCCCTGCCGTAAAGCCATTTGCGCGCCGTCTGCGCTGTCACGGGCTCGCCGTGGTGCCGCAGGTTGAACTCGCGCGCAAAACGCGTGGGACCGGCGTCCACGCGAGCTTTACGCATGGCTTCCCTGAGGCGCCTGCTGAAGTCCCCTTTTTCTTCCGCGACCGTCATGCCGTGGAAATTATCACCAAGCGCGACCACAGACGGTTACTTTCGGTGTCATTTTTTGAGAACCTGTGGTAACATACGTCGGTCGCGTATGCGTCGGGTTCCAATTCAAATAGCCGGCGGCGTGCAAAACCGTGACCTGGCGAACACACGATCTTTCGCAAATCATCGAGCAGATCCCGATCGGGGTGGCGGTAACGCTGCCTTCGGGCTCGATCGAGTATGTCAATCCTCATCTGAGCGGCATGCTTCGGTCCCCGCCCGCGCGGCTGGAGGGCGTTGATCTCGCCGAGTTGAGGATCTCCGGCAGCTCCTCGCAGAATGAACGGATGAGGCGCCGGATCCTCGCCGGTGAGCCTTGGCGGGAGGAAGCGCAGTTCCTAACGGGAAGCGGCGATAAGCTCCTGGCGCTCGAATCCGCATACCCCTTGCGCAACAACGAGGGGCGAGTCACGCATTTCATTCACTTTCTGCAGGATTCGAGCCTCCTGGAGGTCTTCGAGCCCTCCAAGAGCCTGATGTTCTACGACAAGCTAACGGGCCTGCCCAATCGCAATCTTTTCCAGAACAGGCTCTCGCTCGCCATGGGGACGGCGCGCCGCACCCGTCATGGCTTTGCGGTGCTTTCGGCCGACATCGATCACTTCAAGCTGGTGAACGATTCGCTCGGGCACGACGCGGGCGACGAGCTTTTGCGCCAAGTCGCGGCGCGCATGCGCGCGTGCCTGCGCGAGACCGACACGGTCGCGCGCCTGGGCGGGGATGAATTTGTCGCGATTCTCGATCGCGTTCTCGACTCCGAGATCGCGGCGAAAATCGCGGACAAGCTGCTCGCGGCCTGCTGCGGGAGCTACGAGCTCGGCGGTAACGAGCTGCGCCTCACGATGAGCGTCGGCTTGAGCTTGTATCCGCGAGACGGGCAGGAGGCCGACATTCTGCTAAAACGCGCCGACCTCGCCATGTACCGCGCCAAAGCGACCGGCAGGAACCGCTCTGAGCTTCGCGATCCAGGTCCAGCGCGGCGATATGGGTTCGCATAGACTCGAGGGCTTGCCGGTGCACAGCAGGCGTTTGCGTCGTCGCGAACGCGGCACCCATTGCCAGCGCTAAAGTGGATTTCTTCATGACCTCTCCTGCTGAGTCGACTAGCTGTATGGAACATGGCTGGCTAACTCAGCAGGGACGCTGACTGGCTGGCTGATTCGAAGCGGAATCGTAAAAGCGGGCGCCCCGCTCCTCGGCGCAAATTCTCAGGATTTCGGTCACCTGGAAAAATAGCCCGAGATTGACGCGATGCCCGAAGCGCGACCAGCCCCAGGCGAGCAGCGCCGCGAGCGCGACGCCGATGAGCGCGCCCCACAACATGTGAACCGCTTCCTGCTGGCGCGCGAGCGTCGCGGTGATGAACGCCATCTCCATACCCTCACGAGTGATCATCAGCAGCGTCAGCCACGGCAATCCGTTCTACAGCGTCGCCGGTCCGCCTTACCTCGCCGAGGGAGAGGCAGCCATGATCCGCCCGATGCGCGGCGATTTCGAGATCGTCGGGAGAATACGCGTGGAAAGCTGGAACGCGTTGAAGGGCGCCGCGGGCCGGAACTAGCTTGCTGCGGTTTAGTAGCCGCTCGATTGGGCGTAGTTCTCGAAGCGGGTGTATTCCCCGAGGAAGGTCAGCTTGACCGTGCCGATGGGGCCGTTGCGCTGCTTGAGAATGATGATTTCGGCCATGCCCTTTTCCGGTGTGTCCGGCGTGTAGACCTCCTCGCGGTAGATCGCGAGGATGAGGTCGGCGTCCTGCTCGATCGCACCGGACTCGCGCAGGTCGGACATGATCGGGCGTTTCGGGCCGGTGCGCTGCTCAACCGCGCGGGAGAGCTGCGAAAGCGCGACCACCGGAACTTTCAACTCCTTGGCGAGCGACTTGAGTGACCGCGAGATCTCGGAGATCTCGGTGGCTCGGTTCTCGCCTTCGCTGGTCGCCTGCATGAGCTGGAGGTAATCGACCACGATCAGCCCGAGCGCACCGTATTGCCGGTGCAGCCGCCGCGCTCGCGCGCGCAACTCGAGCGCGTTCAGGGCCCCCGATTCGTCGACGAGGATGGGCGCGTCGTGGAGCTTCCCGACGGCGTTGGTGAGGCGGTTCCAGTCGTCGTCCGAGAGTCTCCCCGTTCGCAGCTTGTGTTGATCGAGCCGGCCGATCGATCCCAGCATGCGCATCGCCAGCTGGCTGCCCGACATTTCCATGCTGAATATCGCCACCGGAAGCTTGTTCTCCACCGCGACGTGCTCGGCCATGTTGAGCGCGAGCGCGGTCTTCCCCATCGAGGGGCGTCCGGCGATGATGATGAGGTCCCCCGGCTGCAATCCCGAGGTCTCGCGATCGAGGTCGCGGTAGCCAGTCGGAATGCCGGTGATGTCGGAAGGGTTGTCCTTGTGATACAAGAGGTCGATGCGTTCCATGACCTGCGTAAGCAGGGGCTGGATCTCCATGAATCCCTGGCGCGTCCTCGCCCCGGCCTCGGCGATCTGGAAGATCTTGGACTCGGCCTCGTCGAGCAGCTGCCCGACTTCCTTGCCCATGCGGTTCAGGGCGCTGTCGGCGATCTCGGTGGAGACCTCGATGAGTTTCCGGAGGACCGCGCACTCCCGCACGATCTCGGCGTAGCGCCTCACGTTGTGCGCCGAAGGCGTGTTGCCGGCAAGAGCCGCGAGGTAGGTGATGCCGCCGGTCTTGTCCTTGTCCTCGCTTACCTTGATCGCCTCGTCGACCGTGACCACGTCGGCGGGTTTGCCGCGTTCAATCAGTCGAGAAACGTGGCGGAAGATGCGGCGGTGGTCGTCCCGGTAGAAATCGCCGTCGGTCAAGACGTCGCCGATCTTGTCGAAGGCGCCGTTGTCGATCAAGAGGCCCCCGAGCACCGACTGCTCCGCATCGATCGAATGCGGCGGAACTTTGAGGTTCAGCAGCTGGGAATCGGAGGCGGTTTGCGGTACGGGCTGAGCCATGAAAGCGCTTGAAAACCTGTGGCGGAGACTTTACCGCGTCCCGCAAAAAAAAGCACGGGCCGCCAGACGCGGCCCTTCCGTATCAACGGCTTGCGCTCACTGCTGCGGAGTTTCTCCCAGCACCGATATCTTGATGTGGACCACGACGTCGGTGTGCAGCGCGACCGCGATGGAATGGTCCCCGACCGTTTTCAACGGACCCTGCGGCAGGCGGATCATCGAGCGCTCGACCTCGAACCCCTGGCCCTTGAGCGCCTCGACGATGTCGAAATTCGTGACCGAGCCGAACAAGTGCCCGTCGACGCCCGCCTTCTGGGTGATCTGCACCATGAGGCCTTCGAGCTTTGTGCCTTTTTCCTGGGCCGCCGCAAGGGTCTGCGATTGAGCCTGTTCCAGCTCGGCGCGCTTTTTCTCGAACTCGGCGAGGCTTTCCGGCGTCGCCCGCTTCGCCTTGCCCTGCGGCAGAAGATAGTTGCGGGCGTATCCGTCCTTCACCTTGACCACATCGCCCAGGCCGCCGAGGTTGACGACTTTTTCCAAGAGAATGACTTGCATGGCGGCTCCTTCAGTGCAGGTCGGTGTACGGCATCAGCGCGAGATAGCGCGCGCGCTTGACCGCCGCCGAGAGCTGGCGCTGGTAATGGGTGCGCGTTCCAGTGATCCGCGCCGGGATGATCTTGCCGTTCTCGCCGATGAAGTCCTTCAGCAGATCGACGTCCTTGTAGTCGATCCACTCGATCTTCTCAGCGGTGAAGCGGCAGAACTTGCGGCGCTTGAAAAGCTGCTTCGAGCCCTTCTGTTCGCGCTTGCCGTCGCGGCCCTTGCTTTTTCCCTTGCCTTTTCCGAAGCCGCCTCGACCTCTGGGTGGGGGCATGTCTATTCTCCTTCCACGAATTCGATCTGTGTCGCGTGCAGCAAGGGCGTCCTGCTCGAACGGTTCCTTGCGGCAAGAAACCCGTTTACCTTCACGCTGCTTCCCAGCTTCGCGCTAGCGAGGAGCTTCGCTTCACGCTCGAACGCCACCGCAGCGATCTCACAACTCACCTTGCGCTCACCGCCCGCCTCCATTTGCAGAGAATCGTGCTGGAGCCTGAATTTCAGCATTGGGACGCCCGCGGGCGTATGCCGAAGCGCATCCAGCTCGATCAGGCGGCCCGCGACCGTGACTCGGTTTGCCTGCGCCAATGCTCAAGCGCTCGCCGGCTCGGCGGGCTTGGGCGCCTCACTGCGCGGTGCTTCGCCGCGCGGCGCCTCGCCCGGGCTGAGGACCGACTTCGCCTTTTCTTCCTTCATCATCGGCGAAGGCGTGGTCCAGGCACGTTCCATTCTCATGATCAGGTGCCGCAACACCGCGTCGTTGAACTTGAACGAGTGCTCCAGCTCGCCGAGCGTCTCGTTGTCGCACTCGATATTCATGAGCACGTAGTGCGCCTTGTGCACCTTGGAGAGCGGGAAAGCGAGCTGGCGGCGGCCCCAGTCTTCGAGCCGGTGGATCTTGCCGTTCTTCGAGGTCACCGTGGCGCGGTAACGCTCGATCATCGCCGGCACCTGCTCGCTCTGGTCCGGATGGACGATGAAACACACTTCGTAATGTCGCATGCAAACTCCCTATGGATAAAGCCGCCCGCTCGGTCCGCCGTTGCGACGCGGCAGAAGCGGGTGCGGCAGGGTTGGCCGAGTTGTGAAAACAAACGACCGCCGGAGCGGTCGTCGAAGTGACTGAATTCTAACCGAATCGGAGGCCGCCGGGCAAGAGCCGCCTTCGGCACCATCGCCTCGCACGAACCGCGCCCCCGCCCTGCTGCGGAAAAGTTTAGACACTTCAAGACGTTGATCCGAGAACTGCTGGATAACAAAGGTCTCG
>DASPWT010000230.1:0-8561 GCA_035637655.1 Burkholderiales bacterium
GCGCAGGAACATCGGCAAAGTCCCTCCGCCGAGACCGACGACGAGGATACGGCGCGGTTCTTCACAGAGCGCCAATCCGGCAAGGGCGACCCGCGCATAGGGCAGCTCCAGATGATCCGGATCTCCCGGTTTCACGACGCTCTGCCGCCCTCCGCCCCTTTCGAAGAGCAGCGTGCGCATGCCCTTGTGGTCCTCGGTGACGATGATGGTGTTGTAAGGCGAGGCCTTTTCATGGATTACGGTTTGGGCCGCACACCCCAGCGCCGAGAGCGCGGCGAACGCCGCCGCGTAAAGATGGAGGCGAACCGACCCGCTACTCTTCATGCGCCGCGAGGGGTCAGTGCTGCGACCGGTCGACGATGAGGCGCTTGTAGAGGTCGTGCCACTTTTCGTAGTCGTCGATGGCTTCCTGCGCATTCACGACCTTGACGGCCTGGCGCTCGCGCACCAGGCGCCGCACCGGCGTGTCGTAGTTCTTGTTCGCGGGCACGCGGTGCACTTCCGTGTAGAAGCGCTGGCCCTCGGTGAGCATGTAGTCGTAGAAAAGCGCTGCGGCGTTGGGGTGAGGCGCACGGCGCGAGACCGCGACCGCGGAGGGCAGCACGACGGCGGGCGGAAGGACGAACCAGTCGACAGGCGCGGACTTGGCCTTCATGCGCTCGGCGTCGTGGCTGTAGATCCCCAGCATCAGGGGAATTTCTCCGGCTGCGACCAGGACGGCGCTGTGATTGTGGCCGGTGCGCACCGCGACGCCGTTGTCGCCCATGCGCCGAAATAGATCGAGGCCGGGTTTCTCTCCCATCGATTCAACCAGGGCCGCGAACCACTCCACGTTGGTCGACTCCATGCCGATGCGGCGCTTCCATTTCGGGTCGAGCAGATCCTGCCAGGACTTCGGCACGTCCGCGGGCTTCACCAAGTGGGTGTTGTAGGCGTACACCAGCAGATTGAGCCGGTCGGGCGCCCACTCGCCGTGCGCCGGCATGACCTCGGGCAGCAATTCCTGCTCGATGTAGGGCGAGTTCATTTTCTGCAGCAGCTTTTCCCGCGCGAGCGCCTCGATCTGCGGGGCGTTGGTCTCGAGCACGTCGAACTCGAAGCGGGCGCCGCGCGTTTCGCTGAGCACGCGCTGCAGGATATGCGCCTGGCTGCCGCGCCAGAACTTCACGGTGACCCCGTAGCGGCGCTTGAAGTCCGCGACGAGCTTGAGCTGGTCGTCCTGCGTGAGGGACGAGTACAGCATCAGCTCGCCTTCCTTCTTCGCGGCGGCGACGAGGCGCTCGGTGCGATCCGGACCCGAGTAGGAGGCGACGGCGGAGACGCCCGGCGTGGGCTCGACCGCGAGGCTCGCGCCCGCGGCGGCGAGGCCGAAGAGAAGCAGAAACCCGCGCATGCGGCCGCTAGAGATTGAGCAGGCGCGCTGCGTTCTCCCCGAGGATCTTGCTCTTCTGACGCTCGGTGAGGTCTTTGCGCGCGCGGATGCTCGAGACGGTGTTCGGGTACTCCGAGTCGAAGTGCGGATAGTCGCTCGCCATGAGTATGCGGTCCTCGCCCAGCTCGGCGATCGGCCGCTTTAGGTCCGCCTCGTCGGCCTCGCAGGTCACGTAGCAGTTGCGGCGTATGTACTCCGAGGGCGCCATCTTGAGCATGCCCGAAATCTGCGGGAAGTCCTTCGCCCATTCCCAGTCGTCGTCCATGCGGTGCATCCAGTAAAGGATCCACTCGGCGCTGCACTCGAAGAACACGACCTCGAGCTTGGGGAACTTCTCGAACACGCCTCCGAGCACGAGCGCCACCAGCGCGGCGCTGCAATTGGTCGGGCGCCCGAGCACGTGCGTCTTGTAGAAATTGTCGAACCGGTCGACCAGTTCGCCGTTACTGTTAGGATGGCACAGCAGCGGAATGCCGAGCTCCTCCGCCGCCTGGTAGTAAGGGTAGAAGCTCGGGTCGTCCAGATTGCGCGTTCCGCAATAAGGCACGAGGTGCGAAGTCCTGAAGCCGAGCTCCTTCACGCAGCGGTGCAACTCATCCGCCATGGCTTCGGGACAGCCCGCCGGCGCCATCGCCACCGGCAGAAACACCTCCTCGTGACCTCTCACGAGCTTCGCGACCCAATCGTTGAACAAGCGCGCGCACTCGCGTCCCAACCCGCCGATGTTCGAGGTCGCGACCGTGATCTGCGTCGGGAATATCAGCTGCTTGTCAATGCCTTCCTTGCCGATGTCCACGCGACGGTGCGCCATGTCGTAGCCGCCCACTTGCCGCGCCGCGACGTCGCCGCCGCGCCAATTGGTCTTCGGGTCGTAGATGTAGGGATGCCGGTGCGCGGCGTGGCCTTGCGGGCCGATGGGGTCGAGCGAATGCAGAAATTTCGTGCCGTGCGTGCGCCCCTCGGTCAACTTGACCGGTCTGAAGCGCTCATAGGAGCCCTCGAGCTTGTAGACCTCATCCATGAAATAGCCTTCGCGCAGATGGGAATCGAAGTCGATGATCATGTTGGTCTCCGGTGTTCGAGATGCGGAACGACCGTCAAAGCATCGCAATTTTATACCACGATATGGAACGCGCGATGCGGAACGTGCAATCCCGCGTGCTATGATTCGACGCCACCGGTACTCCCGTTTCCGGAATCTCTCCATGCGAGTCGGCCTGTTTGTCACCTGTCTGGTCGATCTGATGCGGCCCTCGATCGGATTTGCGGCGCTCAAGCTCCTGGAGGGCGCCGGATACGAGGTGACGGTACCGGCGCTGCAGACCTGCTGCGGGCAGCCCGGCTGGAACTCCGGCGACCGGGAAGCGACGCGCGCGCTCGCCGAAATGCTGATCGCACAGTTCGAGGAATGCCGCTACGTGGTCGTGCCTTCGGGTTCGTGCGCCGGGATGATCCGTGCGCATTTTCCCGAAGTCTTCGCAAACCAGCCCGCGATGCTCGCGAAGGCCCAGAGGCTAGTCGCGCGCACCTACGAGCTCACGGAATTCCTGACCAAGATGGCGAAGCGCCCCGCGGTTTCCGCGAGCTTCAAGGGCACCGTGACCTATCACGATTCGTGCTCGGGCTTGAGAGAGATCGGCGTGAAGGCACAGCCGCGGCAACTCCTCGCGAAAGTGGCGGGACTCAAGCTCGTCGAGATGGAAGAGTGCGAAACCTGCTGCGGCTTCGGCGGCACCTTTTCCATCAAGTACGGCGAGATCTCCTCGGCGATGGCGGAGAAAAAATGCGCGAACATCGCGGCGAGCGGCGCGCAGGCGGTCGTGCTCGGCGACCTGGGCTGCATGCTGAACATCGAAGGGCGGCTGCGCCGGCGCGGCGACGCGAACACGCAGGTGCTGCACGTCGCCGAAGTGCTCGCCGGGACGACCGAGGGCTAGCGCCCATGCAGATCCAGTCGATGCACTTCAAGGCGCGCTCGCACGCGGCGCTCGCCGACGCGACCTTGCAGGCGAACCTGCGCAAATTCCAGTCCACGGGGTTCACAGCGCTTCGCGCCAGGGCGGTGGCCGAGTTCGGCGCGGAGCTCTTCGAGGCGCTGCGCGGAGAGGGCGCGGCGATCCGCGACCGTTCGCTCGAGAGCCTGGATGCCTGGATCGGGAGTTTCGAGGCGGAAGCCGTGCGTCGCGGCGCGACGGTGCTCTTTGCCGAGACCGGTGCCGAAGCGTGCGAGCTGCTCATCGAGATCTGCCGTCGGCACGGCGTAAGGAAAGCGATCAAGTCGAAGTCGATGCTCTCGGAGGAGGCCGGCTTGAACGAGGCGCTAGCAGCGAACGGGATCAGGCCCGTCGAGACCGACCTCGGAGAATACATCCTGCAGCTCGCCGGGGAGCCGCCCTCGCACATCATCGCGCCGGCGCTTCACAAGAGCAAAGAGGAGGTCGCGGGCCTGTTCGAGGCTCATCACCACGCGCCGCGCAAGGACGACATCCCGCGCATGACCCGCGAAGCGCGCGAGGTCTTGCGGGAGCATTTCCTCTCGGCCGATCTCGGCATCTCGGGCGGCAACTTTCTGATCGCTGAAACCGGATCGGGCGTGATCGTCACGAACGAAGGCAACGGCCGCATGGTGACGACGCTGCCGCGCGTGCACGTGTGCATCACCGGCATCGAGAAGGTGCTCCCGACCCTGGAGGATTTCTCGACCCTGCTCAGGCTCCTGACCCGCTCGGCGACCGGCCAGCCGATCTCCAACTACGTGAGCCTGTTCACCGGTCCGCGCGCTCGGCAGGATCGCGACGGGCCCGAGCACATGGTCTTCATCCTGGTGGACGCCGGCCGCACCAATCTCGTGGGCGGCGACATACAGGAGATGCTGCGCTGCATCCGCTGCGGGGCCTGCATGAACCACTGCCCGGTGTACAGGGCGGTCGGGGGACACAGCTACGGCTGGGTCTACCCGGGCCCGATGGGCTCGGTGCTCACGCCCAGTTACGTGGGCCTTGCGAACGCGCTCGATCTTCCCCACGCGGCAACGCTCTGCGGCGCGTGCTCGGTCGCGTGTCCTGTCAAAATCCCGCTGCCCGAGCTGCTGCGCCGGCTTCGCGAAAAACAGGTCGATCGCGGCTTGCGCCCCCGGTCCGAGAGGGCGGCCATCGGGCTGTGGTCATGGACGGCGCGGCGTCCGCGCCTGTACGCGCTCGCGACGGCGATCGCCGTGCGCTTCCTGCGCATCCTCGGCGGCCGCAACGGGATGATAGTCGCGCTGCCCTTCGGGCGGGAGTGGACCCGCGGCCGGTTTTTCCCCGCGCCGAAGTCCGGGAAGACTTTTCGGGCGCTCTACGCCGCGAGAAACCGGGGACAGACCACGGTTTTACTGCTGTTTTGAACTGAAAACCGTGGTCTGTCCCCGGTTTTTCTAAAGCCAGCCCGTCTTGCGGAAGCGGACCCAGAGATAGAGGTCGATCGCGGTCATCGCCCCGAGCGCGATGGGATAGCCGAACGCCCATTTCAATTCCGGCATCTGCTCGAAGTTCATGCCGTAGACGCTGGCGATGAAGGTCGGCACCGCGATGAGCGCGCCCCAGGCCGCGAGGCGCTTGGTGACCTCGGTCTCGCCGAAGGTGATCATGGCCACATTCACCTGGATCGCGGTGGTCACGGTGTCGCGCTGGCTGTTGATGTTCTGGTTGATCCGAACCAGGTGGTCGTAGACGTCCCGGTAGTAAGCCTGTAGCCCCGAGCACACTTGCGGGACGCGGCCGCCGTACAGCTTGCCGACCGCCTCGAGCAGCGGCAGCACCGCGTGCTGCAGCGTGGTGAGCTTCTGCCTCACGTAGTAAAGCCCCTCGATGTTGGCGCGCAGCGACTTGCCGGAGAAGATCTGCCCCTCGAACTTCTCGAACTCGGCTTCGACAGCGTCGAGGGCCGGAAAATAGCGGTCGACGACTGCGTCGATCAGCGCGTAGAACACGAATCCCGCCCCGTGCTTGAGCAGCTCGGGCTCGCGCTCGCAACGCGCGCGCACCGCGGCGAAGCCCGGTTCGGCCTGATTGCGCACGGACAGCACGAAATTCCTGCCGACGAAAAGATCGACCTCGCCGACCTTGAGCTCGCCGCTCACGACCTCGATGTTGTGCAGCACCGCGAACAGCGAGTCTCCGTATTCGTCGATCTTGGGGCGCTGGTGGCCGTGACGCGCGTCCTCGACGGCGAGCTCGTGCAGATCGAACTCGTGCTGCATGGCGGCGAGCTCGCCCGGCCCGGGGTCCTTCATCGCGACCCACACGAAGCACTCGGGGCGGCTGACGTACTTGCTGATGTCCTCGGGCGCGATGTCGCCGAGCTTCTTGCCGTCCTGATATGCCGCGCAGTTGATCAGCATCCGAGTCTCCGTATACGGCGCAATGATAGGGCACGAAGGCAGCGTCGCATAGGCTAAAATGGCGTCCCTAAGCATCCGCCTGACCGTCCGCCCATGCCGCGCATCAGCCGCCGCACCGAGAACCTCGGCACCGAGAACGCTTTCGTCGTCCTCGCGGAGGTGAACGAGCTCGTCCGCCAGGGCAAGGACATCATCTCGTTTTGCATCGGGCAGCCGGATTTCCACACGCCCGTAAACGTCCAGGATGCGGCCGTGCGGGCGGTGCGCGAAGGCCGGCACGGCTACACGCCCTCGGCGGGAATCGTCGAGCTGCGCGAGGCGGCGGCGCGCTATATGGGCGAGATGCGCGGGCTGACCATCCGCCCGGAGGATGTCGTGATCGGCGGCGGGGCCAAGCCCTTTATCGCTTATACGATTCTTTCGACGACCGACTACGGCGTCGGCGACGAGGTGATCTATCCGAATCCCGGGTTTCCGATTTACGAGTCGCAGATCGTCGCAAACGGCGCGGTGCCCGTGCCGCTGCATCTGCGCGAGGCGCGCAACTTCGCTTTCGATCCGGCCGAGCTCGAGTCGAAGCTCACGAAAAAAACAAAGCTCGTGGTCCTCAACTCGCCGCAGAATCCGACCGGCGGGATCCTGACTAGAAAGGACCTCGAGGCCATCGCGGCCATACTGAGGCGGCATCCGGAAGTCTGGATCTACGCCGATGAGATCTACTCGCGGCTGTGCTACGAGGGCGAGTTCTGCTCGATCGCGTCGCTTCCCGGAATGGTTGAACGCACGATCATCTCCGACGGCGCGTCCAAGACCTGGGCGATGACCGGCTGGCGCATCGGTTTCGCCTCGAACCGCGTTCTCGCGCCGCAGTTCGTGCGCTGGGTGACGAACACCGACTCCTGCGCTTCGCACGTCAGCCAGTGGGCGGCGCTCGAGGCGATCAACGGTCCGCAGGACGATGCGAAGAAAATGCGCGACTCGTTCCTCGAGCGGCGCGACCTGATCGTGGGCTTGCTGAACAAGGTGCCGGGCGTCTCCTGCAAGACGCCGGGCGGCGCCTTCTACGCCTGGCCGAACGTGACCGAAGCCTGCCGCATGGTCGGGGCTGCGGATTCGGAGGAGTTCAGAAAGCGCCTCCTCAACGAGGCCGGGGTCGCGGTGCTCGCCGACATCCACTTCGGCGCACGCGTGCCCGGCGAGGGTCAGCACATCCGCTTCTCCTACGCCGCCTCTAAAACCGCGATCGAGCAGGGCATCGCGCGCATCGCCGAGTTCATCCGCAGGAACCAGCGCCGCGTGGCCTGAGTCCGTCGATGGCGGGCGAACGCATTGTCGTAGGCATGTCGGGCGGCGTGGATTCGTCGGTCGCCGCGCTGCTCCTGAAGCGCCGGGGCTTCGACGTGGTCGGACTTTTCATGAAGAACTGGGAGGAGGACGACGACGACGAATACTGCTCTACGCGGCAGGACTTGATCGACTGCGTCTCGGTCGCCGAGGTGATCGGGATCGAGCTCGAGGCGGTGAATTTCTCGGCGGAATACAAGGAGCGCGTCTTCGGCGCCTTCCTCGCGGAATACTCCGCCGGCCGCACGCCCAACCCGGACGTGCTGTGCAACGCCGAGATCAAGTTCAGGGCCTTCCTCGATCACGCCATGGCGCTCGGGGCGCGGCGCATCGCGACCGGCCACTATGCCCGGGTGCGCGAAAATGCGGGCCGTTTCGAGCTGCTCAAGGCGGTCGATCTTTCCAAGGACCAGAGCTATTTCCTGCACCGCCTGAATCAGGAGCAGCTCGCGTGCGTCGTATTTCCGGTCGGGGAGCTGAAGAAGACCGAGGTGCGCGCGATCGCGAAGGATGCGGGGCTGCACAATTTCGCGAAGCGCGGCTCGACCGGAATCTGCTTCATCGGCGAACGGCCGTTCCGCGAGTTTCTCGGCCGCTATCTGCCCAGGCAGCCCGGAGCGATGCGCACGCCCGAAGGCAGGGTCGTCGGGGAACACATCGGGCTTTCCTTCTACACCATCGGCCAACGCAAGGGCGTCGGCATCGGGGGGCGCAAGGGCTCGGCGGGCGAGCCGTGGTACGTCGCGGGCAAGGATAGCGACAAGAATGAATTGATCGTGGTGCAGGGACACGATCACCCACTGCTCCTGCGCGAGCGACTTTCGGCTCAGGATCCCGCATGGGTGATCGGCGCTCCCCCGGATCCTCACGTGCCTTATGGCGGAAAGACCCGCTACCGTCAGGCGGACGCGGCTTGCCGCGTCGCGCAGCTCGGCCCGTTGGGGCTCGACGTGGAGTTCGATGCGCCGCAATGGGCGGTCACACCTGGGCAGTCGCTGGTTCTTTACCGCGGCGAGGTGTGCCTGGGTGGCGGCGTGATTCAGTAGCGCAAGCCCTGCGTGATTCTTTTTCCAGCCCCTCTTCGCGCGGGCGGCGGTTCCGCTTGTGGCGGAACGTCCGAGCCTGCTGAGGAAGGGCCGGTCCTCAGTGGTAAGATGGGCGCCGTCCGCCACACAATGTTGTTTCTGAAGATAGTGTAGGCCGAGCAAAATAGCGCCTGTCGGCGCGCCGGGGCCACCGCCCGTGAGGAACGTCCACCCGCAAAAACAGATCGTCACCGATCCGGCCTCGACGAACCGGCGAGATCAAGTCTACGCCGAGCAGGTCCGCATATTGTACCGGCATGTTCCAGTAGCGTTTCCAATTAATGCGGCGATCGGCGTTATGGTGTCGATCATGGTGTGG
>DASPWT010000231.1:0-26515 GCA_035637655.1 Burkholderiales bacterium
CTTCAGGAACGAGGGGGCTTTCCACGAGGCTGTCACCAACCGCATTTGCGATGACCTCGTGAAGCTGCTCTCGCCGCGGTTCCTGCGTCTTGCCGCGCGGTTCTTTGTTCGCGGCGGGATTTTCACCAGCGTCATAGCCGAACACCGCAAGCCGGGCTGGAAGCCCGCAGCGGGGTTCCAGCTCGCGACTATCGATGAGCAGCGGGGCACGCGCTAAAGAGCAGGCACCGTGAATCCCCGACTGCAATCGTTGCAGCCCTACCCGTTCGAGAAATTGCGCAGTCTGTTCGAGGGTGTGAGGCCGAATCCGGGGCTGGTGCAAATCAGCTTGGGCATCGGCGAGCCGCGGCACCCGACGCCGGAACTGATCAAGCGCGCGTTGTCCGAGAACCTCGCGAAGCTCGCCGCCTACCCTCCCACAGCGGGCGGCGAAGCGCTGCGCCAGGCTATCGCCGATTGGCTGGTGCGGCGCTACGGCCTGCGCGCTATCGACTGGAAGACCGAGGTGCTGCCGGTCAACGGCTCGCGCGAGGCTCTGTTCGCCTTTGCGCAGACCGTCGTCGATCCCGCGCGCAAGGATGCCGTCGTGGTCTGCCCCAATCCCTTCTACCAGATTTACGAGGGTGCGGCGCTGCTCGCCGGCGCGCGCCCGCACTATGTGAACACCCCTGCCGAACGCGGATTCGCCGCCGACTATGCTGCGATTCCTCAGGACGTCTGGCGCCGGACGCAATTGCTCTACGTCTGCTCGCCGGGCAACCCGACCGGAAACGTGCTGGGTCTTGCCGAGTGGAAGGAAATTTTCGCGCTCGCCGATCGCCATGGCTTCATCATCGCGTCGGACGAGTGCTATTCGGAGATCTATTTCGACGAAGCCGCCCCGCCCCTGGGAGCCCTTCAGGCAAGCGCGCAGCTGGGTCGCGGATTCGAGCGACTGGTGATGTTTTCCAGCTTGTCCAAGCGCTCCAACGTTCCTGGCATGCGCTCGGGCTTTGTCGCCGGTGACGCCGCTGTCCTCAAGGCATTCCTGCTCTACCGTACCTACCACGGCGGCGCCATGAATCCTGCGGTACAGGAAGCCAGCGTTGCAGCCTGGAACGACGAACACCACGTCCGGGAGAACCGCAGGAAATACGCGGAGAAATTTGCCCGCGTCGCGCCGCTCATGCAGACGGCACTCGAAGTCGGGCTCCCCGACGCTGGCTTTTATCTGTGGGCCCGCACCCCCATCGCGGATACCGATTTCGCCCGGCGCCTTTACGCGGAGCAGTACGTCACCGTCCTTCCGGGAAGTTTCCTCGCGCGTGAGTCGAACGGGGTCAACCCTGGCACGAACTACGTGCGCATGGCGCTGGTTGCGGAAATCGGCGAATGCCTCGAGGCGGCTCGCCGTATCGTAGAATTCGCCAGGAAACTATGAGCGGGACGTCGATGCAGGAGCTGCGGAACACCATTGAACGGGCGTGGGAAGACCGTGCCAAGCTTTCCCCCGGCTCGGCGCCGGCCAAAGTGGGCGAGGCGGTCGCCCGGGTGCTCGATGACCTGGACCACGGCCGGCTGCGCGTCGCCGAAAAAATCGGCGGTTCCTGGCAGACACACCAATGGATAAAAATGGCCGTGCTGCTGTCCTTCCGGCTCGAGGAAAATCGGCCGGTAAAGGCCGGAACGCTGCAGTTCTATGACAAAGTGCCAACGAAGTTCGAGGGCTACGATCGCGAACAGTTCGAGCGCGGCGGATTCCGCGTGGTGCCTCCTGCCGTGGCGCGCCGCGGGGCCTACATCGCGAAAAACGTCGTGCTCATGCCTTCCTACGTCAATGTCGGCGCCTACGTGGACGAAGGCACGATGGTCGATACCTGGGCCACGGTGGGCTCATGCGCCCAGATCGGCAGGAACGTGCACCTTTCGGGGGGCGTGGGTATCGGCGGGGTCCTCGAGCCCCTGCAGGCGAACCCCACCATCGTCGAGGACAACTGCTTCGTGGGCGCGCGCTCGGAAATCGTCGAAGGCGTCATCGTCGAGGAGAACGCGGTTATCTCGATGGGCGTGTTCATCGGGGCGAGCACCCGGATTCTCGACCGGGCCAGCGGCAAAATTCTCTACGGGCGGGTTCCCGCGGGGTCGGTGGTCGTGCCCGGCACCCTGCCCTCCCCGGACGCTAAATACGGCCTATACTGTGCGGTGATCGTGAAGCAGGTCGACGCCAAGACCCGCGCCAAGACCAGCATCAACGAGCTGTTGCGCGGCGAGTAGCGAACTGCCGCGTCTCGAGGGGGTGCCCATGTCCGCGATGAAGCGACTGTTCCAGCTGATGGCCGACAAGAAGGCCTCCGACATCTTCCTATCGGTCGGCTCCCCCATCAATATCAAGATCAACGGCATCGCCATGCCCATTAACCAGCAGGCAATGGATGCCAACACCGTCCGCGGTCTTCTTTATGAGGTGGTCGACGACAAGCAGAAAAAGGAGTACGAGGACACGCTCGAACTGAACACTGCATACACCTTGCAGGGCGTGGGCAGCTTTCGTATCAGCGCCTTCCGGCAAAAAGGCTCGCCCGCCGTGGTGGTGCGCTACATTCCCGGCACCATCCCGCCGCTCGACTCGCTCGGCCTGCCGCCGGTGCTCAAGGACATCATCCTGGAGAAGCGAGGCCTGATCCTGATGGTGGGCGCGACCGGATCTGGGAAATCGACGACCCTTGCGGCCATGCTCGACTTCCGCAACGGACAGAAGACGGGACACATTTTCACGCTCGAAGACCCGGTGGAATTCATTTTCCAGAACAAGAAGTCGATCGTGAACCAGCGCGAGGTCGGGACCGACACTCTGGACATGAAGGTGGGACTGAAGAATGCCCTGCGCCAGGCGCCGGACTGCATCCTCATCGGCGAGGTGCGCGACCGGGAGACGATGACCGCGGCGATCCAGTACGCCCAGTCCGGACACCTGTGCCTCGCGACACTGCACGCCAACAACAGCTACCACGCGATGAACCGCATCATCAGCCTCTACCCGCTGGAGACCCGGCCCGCGCTGCTGTCGGATCTCTCCTCCACGCTCAAGTGCGTGATATCGCAGCGCCTCGTCAGAAACGTGAAGGGCACTCAATCCGCGGCGGCGGAGATCATGTTGAACAGCCGTTACATGGCCGAGCTGATCGAAAAAGGCGAGATCAGCGAGATGAAGGAGGCGATGGAGAAGGCCTTGACCCCCGGCTCACAGACCTTCGAACAGTCGCTTTTCAAGATGATTAAGGACGGTCTCATCACGCAGGACGAGGCGCTTTCCAACGCGGACTCCGCGAACAATCTGCTCTGGCTCATCAACAACACCGCGGCCGGCGCCGATTTTGCGGCGGGCAAGGAACGAACCCCTGGCGCAAGACCCGCGGCGGCGCTCGGCGGCAGTGCCCCGTTCAGCGAATTCAAGCTCGACGAAACGGAGCGCGCATAGCATTGATGCCGGTCGTTGAACCGGCCGCGACACTCCGGCTTGCCCGCGAGCTGATCGCGCGCCGCTCGGTCACTCCCAAAGACGGCGGCTGCCAGGAACTGCTGGGCGAACGTCTCGCGCGGATCGGATTTGCACTCGAGCCGCTCCGGCGCGGCGAGGTGACCAATCTCTGGGCCCGACGCGGCGACGCCCGTCCCCTGCTGTGCTTCGTCGGCCATACGGACGTCGTGCCCACCGGCCCGATCGACAAGTGGGAGAGCGACCCTTTCGTTCCCACCGAGCGCGATGGAAAGCTCTTCGGGCGCGGAGCGGCGGACATGAAGACCTCGATTGCCGCTTTCGTCGTGGCAGTGGAGAGCTTCCTAGTCAGGCACCCCTCCCCTCGGGGATCGATCGCTCTGCTCATCACGTCCGATGAGGAAGGTCCCGCCTTAGACGGCACTTTGAAGGTGGTCGAACTGCTGAAGAGCCGGGGCGAACGCATCGACTATTGCCTCGTCGGCGAACCGACTTGCGTCTCCAAGCTGGGCGACACCATCAAGAACGGCCGGCGCGGCTCGCTCTCCGGCACGTTGCGGGTGAAGGGTGTCCAAGGCCACGTGGCCTACCCGCATCTGGCGAAAAATCCCGTCCATATTGCGGCGCCGGCGCTCGCCGAGCTCGCCGCTACCGAATGGGACCGGGGCAACGAATATTTTCCGCCCACCACTTGGCAGATCTCGAATATCCACGGCGGTACCGGCGCAACCAATGTGATTCCCGGTGAATTGGAAATCATGTTCAATTTCCGCTTTTCCACGGCGAGCTCACCTGAAGGGCTCGAGCAGCGGGTCCGTTCGGTCTTGGACCGCCATGGACTCGACTACGATCTCGAGTGGTCGCTCTCAGGCAGCCCTTACCTCACACCTCGGGGCAAACTGGTCGAGACCTTGAGCGCTGCGATCCGGGAGGTCACCGGCGCCACCCCGGAGGTCAGCACTACGGGCGGAACTTCCGACGGCCGCTTCGTCGCCGAGGTCTGTCCCGAGGTGGTCGAGTTCGGTCCGGTCAACGCCTCGATCCACAAGATCAACGAGAACGTCGATCTCGCCGCGATCGAGGGTCTGCGCAAAATCTACTTCGGCCTTCTCGAGCGCCTTCTCGCATCCTGACCCGGTCGCCCCTCCCCCCTCGCATCGATGCTGCGCGCCCGGCGGCGCTGCGCGACTGGCTGCGCTACGCGGAACGGCGCTTCCGGGCGGCCCGCCTCCGGTTCGGCCACGGAACCCACAGCGCGCGAGACGAAGCGGCGTGGCTGCTCACGAGCGTGCTGCGCTTGCCCCACGACGGGCTCGCGCAAGCGCTTGCGTATGAGCTGACGGCGCGGCAACGCCGCAGCGCTGCACGGCTGATCGAGGAACGCGTCCGCACGCGCCGTCCGCTCGCCTACCTACTCAAGGAAGCGTGGCTGGGGGAGCATCGGTTCTACGTGGACGGGCGCGTCATCGTGCCGCGCTCTTTCATCGCCGAGCTGCTTCGAGATCGGCTCTCACCTTGGCTCACGCGCTCGCGGGAAGTGCGCCGGGCGCTCGACCTGTGCACCGGCTCGGGCTGCCTGGCCGTATTGCTCGCATTGGCCTTTCCGCACGCTACGGTTGACGCAACCGATGTTTCGCGAGCGGCGCTCGCCGTCGCGCGCCGGAACCTACGGGCCTACCGTCTGGGCCGGCGCGTCAGACTTTCGCGGGGAGACTTGTTCGCCGGCCTGAAACCGGAGCGATACGACCTCATCGCCGCCAATCCCCCCTATGTCGCGGCCACGACGATGCGGGGCCTCCCGCCCGAATATCGGCATGAACCCCGGCTTGCGCTCGACGGCGGGCGGGACGGTTTGGAATTCACCCGCAGGATCCTGCTGGCGGCAAGGAATTTTCTGCGGCCGCGAGGACTGCTCGTGGTGGAGGTCGGCCACAATCGCAGCAAGCTGGAGCGGGCGTTTCCGCGCCTTCCGTTCATCTGGCCTGAGACCAGCGCCGGTTACGATTGCGTATTTGTCTTGAGCCGCGAAGATCTTCCGGGATCGGCTTTACAATAACCGGTCATGGCGATTGACAGCCCATGAACGACCCCGCTCCCATCAAGATCTGGAACGACTACGACCGCCCGCACCAAGACTTGCGGGAATTTCTTTCCCGCATCGAACGCGCGGGCGAGCTGCTAAAAATTCCGGGTGCAAACTGGAACCTGGAAATGGGCACGCTCGCCGAATCCGTGAACGAGCGTCCCTATGCGCCGGCAGTGCTGTTCGAGGATGTCCCCGGATATCCGCAAGGTTTTCGCGTGCTGTCCGGGTCGACCAACTCCATGAGGCGCCTTGCGGTCACGCTGGGCTTTCCGGTTCCGGCTCATCCTCTCGACGTGGTCCGCGCGTACCGCGATCGCATGAAAAGCCACCGTGCCATTCCGCCTCGCGTCGTAAAACACGGGCCGGTGCTTGAAAACGTCCTGCGCGACGACGCAGTCGACGTCCTCAAGTTTCCGGTCCCGTTCCTGCACGAGTTGGACGGCGGCCGCTACATCGGCACCGACGACCTCGTAATCATGCGCGACCCGGAGGAAAACTGGGTCAACTGCGGCACCTACCGGGTGATGGTGCACGACGCGAAGAGGGTCGGCGTCTGGATGTCGCCGGGCAAGCACGGCCGCCAGATCCGCGAGAAGTATTTCAAGCAGGGAAAGCCTTGCCCGGTGCTCGTGTCCTGCGGTCACGATCCATTGCTCTTTCTCGCCGGCGGCAACGAGCTGCGTTTCGGGCTTTCCGAATACGATTACGCGGGCGGACACCGCGGCGAACCGTTCGACGTGGTCGAGAGCGAACTCCACCGTCTGCTCATGCCCGCCCACGCGGAAATCGTCCTCGAGGGCGAGATGCTCCCGGGCGACGTCGCGCCCGAGGGACCGTTCGGCGAGTTCACCGGCTACTACGCCGGCGGCAAGAGCGAACAGCCGGTGATCCGCGTGCAGCGCATCTATCACCGCAACGACCCGATCCTGACCATGGCCACGCCGATGCGCCCGCCGTCGGATTTCTCCTACAGCAAATGCGTGATGAAGGCCGGGATGATCTGGGACGAGGTCGAGCGCGCGGGGTTGAGCGGGGTGAAGGGCGTCTGGTGCCATGAAGCGGGCGGCGCACGCATGTTCAACGTCATCGCCATCAAGCAAGCCTACGCCGGGCATGCCAAGCAGGCCGCATTGGCTGCGGCGAGCTGCCAGTCGGGTTCCTATCTCGGCCGGTTCGTGGTCGCGGTCGACGACGACATCGACCCTACCGATCTGTTCGAAGTGCTCTGGGCGATGTGCACACGCTGCGATCCCGCGGAGGACATCGATATTCTCCGCAAGATGTGGAGCGGCCCTCTGGATCCACGCATTCCGCGCGGCACGACCTGGAACTCGCGCGCCGTGATCGACGCGTGCCGGCCCTTCGAAATGTTGAAAGACTTTCCTCCGGTGGCACGCGCGAGCCGCGAGCTGCGGCGCGAAGTCGAGGCGAAGTTCCGCGAGATCCTGTCGAAACTCTAGGAACTCGCAATCGCGAGGGCCGTCTCTACGGTATAATTCAGCCCGCTGATCGACGGTGGCCGTAGCTCAGCTGGTAGAGTCCCGGATTGTGATTCCGGTTGTCGTGGGTTCGAATCCCATCGGCCACCCCATCCCGCTTTTTCCGCGCCACCGCCTCCCACTCCGCCGGGTAAGAAATCGGCGCCCTGGGCTCACGCTCTCCTCGTTGCGGGAGTGGCCTCCGTCCTGAGCAGCGCCGTCATGCTGTCGCGCGGCACCGGCTTGCCGATCAAGTAACCCTGCATCTCGTCGCAACGCGCGCGCCTCAGGAAATTCGCCTGATCTTCCGAATCGACGCCCTCGGCGGTAACTTTCAGCCGCAGCGCGCGGGCGAGTGAGATCATGGTCGAGACGAGCGTCATGGCGTCGCGGTCCTTGAGCATCGTGATGATGAAGGATCGGTCGATCTTGAGCGACTGCACCGGCAGCTTCGCGAGGTAGCCGAGCGACGAATAGCCGGTGCCGAAGTCGTCGATTGCGACGCTCACGCCCAGCTCGCGCAGCGCCTTCAGCTTCTCGATGCTGGCCGTGATCTCCTCCATGAGCAAGCTCTCGGTGATCTCGAGGTCAAGCCCGTGCGGCGTGGCGTCCTGCTTGATCACCGTCTCGACGATGTTGACAAAATTCGGCCTGCGCAGTTGGATCGCGGAGACGTTCACCGCAACGCGCGGAGCGATCACTCCCTGCTCAAGCCAGTGCACGTGGTCACGCACGGCCTGCTCCAGCGCCCATCCACCGACTTCGACGATGAGCCCCGTTTCTTCCAGCAGCGGTATGAACTCGAGCGGCGGAACGAGGCCCCGCTCCGGGCTCATCCAGCGGATCAGCGCCTCGACGCCGATCACGCGCCGGGTCTCGGTCCTGACCTTCGGCTGATAGTGCAGGACGAACTCCTGTCTTTCGAGCGCCTGGCGCAGCTTGTTCTCCAGAGAAAGCCGCTCGGCGATCCTCTCGGTCAGCTGGTGCGTGTAGAAGAGGTAGCGCTCGTTCGTTTCCTTTGCCCTCTTGAGGGCGGCCTCGGCGTTCCTATAGAGCGTGTCCGCGTCCGCGCCGTCGTTCGGGAACAGCGCGAGCCCGACCTTGGCCGAGATCCGCAGCTCGGCCTCGCCCACGCGAAACGGCGTGCCGAAACATTCCGTGAGCCGCCGCTCGGTGAGCCGCGCGACGTCGTCCTCGCGGCCGCTGCGCGCGAGCACCACCGCAAAGCGGTCTGCCGCCACCCGCGCAAGCTCGCTCGGGTCCTTCACGTATTCGGAAATCCGCTGCGCGATCTGCTTGAGCAGCTCGTCACCCGCCGGCCGCCCGAGCGAATCGTTGATGGTCTTGAACCGGTCCACGTCCACGAGCCCGAGCGCAAGCTTGTGCCCGGACTCGCGTGCCGCATCCACAAAGCGCGCGAGGCGTTCGCGGAAGAGAGTCGCGTTCGCGAGTCCGGTGAGCGGATCGTAGTAGGCGAGGTAGGTGAGCCGTTCGGCTTTCTCGATATGCTCGAGCGCGAAAGCGATGTCGCCGGCAAGCTCGAGCAACAGCCGCATTTCGTCCTCGGCGTCGAAAAAACCGGGCGTGTCGGCATACAGGGCGAGCACGCCGACGGGCTCCTGAGCCACGAACAACGGTAGGATGGCGAGCGAGCGGAAACCACGCTCGCCCGCCTGCTTATCGAGCGCGACCCGCGTGTCCTTCGCCATGTCGTCGACGATCATCGCCTTGCGTTCCTTGATGGCGCGCCCGGCGAGGCCGTACTCGCTGGGCGCGTTCTCATCCAGCCCGAGTGGCATCAGTCCGATGTAGTCTTCGCCTGCGCCCCCCCAGGCCAAGGGCTTTACCCGATTCGCTTTCGCGTCCACTAGGCCGAGCCACGCCAGCCGGAATCCCCCGGCCTGGACCACGATTCGGCAGGCTTCGCGAAGCAGCTCTTCTCGCTCGCGGACGCGCACAATGGTCGAGTTGATTCCGCTCAGCACGGCGTAAATCCGATTGAGGCGGGCAATGTGCCTTTGCTGTTCCTGGCGCGCGAGGAACTGCCCGATCTGGCTGCCGATCAGGTGCATGGCCCGCAGCAGCCGATCCTCTGGCTCGCGGACTTCGCGACTGTTGAAAGCCAGCACGCCGATCGTTTTGCCTTCGGTATTCACGGGGAAAACGAACGCACCGTGGATACCCGCGTCGCGGGCAAGCCCGGCCTGCGCGACGCGGGAGTCGCGGGTGATGTCGGCGACCCAGAGGGGCCGTCCCGACTGCCACACCTTACCTGCCAGTCCGACGCCAGGCGCGTAATTGATGTCGCGCGATTTCTCGATAAACCGCTCGATGTCGGAACCGGCGGCGTTACAGGCTTCGCTGAACCGCAACGCCCCGGCCTTCTCGTCCGCGCGGAAGTACCGACCGACGTCCCAGCGTTCGGTTTCGCATATCGCGCGCATGATCGCCTTCAGCCCGATTGAGGCGCTGTCGGCGTCCGCGATGTGCCGGACCACGGCGTGTTCGAGCGCGAGCAGCTCCTCCTCGCGCCTGCGCTCGGCGCGCCCGGCCGCCTCGCTCACCGCCCGCTCGATCGTGGGCGGCAGGCGCACCAGGTTGTTCTTGAGGACATAGTCGGTCGCGCCGTTCCTCAGCGCCCGAATGGCGTAGTCCTCACCAAGGGTTCCGGAGACGAAAATGAAAGGGACATCGGGGACGATCTCGGACGCAATCCTGAGCGCGCTCATGCCGTCGAATTGCGGCATGCTGAAGTCGGAAAGGATGACATGGGGACGGAATTCGCCGAGCTCGCGTCGGAAGTCTTCCTCGCGCTCTACGCGGCGCGCCTGCACTGCAAGGCCAGCGCGCTTCAGCTCGCGTTCGACGAGCTCGGCGTCGCTCTCGACGTCCTCCACCATGATGATTCGGAGTTCCTGGCCCATCGGCCCTCCTCGATAAACCTCCCGGCTTCTTCGAGCCTTTATTCGCTGTTGACCATAGGGTAACAGAGAAAAAACGGCAAGCTTTTCCTGGTGTTATCTATCTGAAATTCGTACTTTTTGTGCTCAATTTGGGTTTGATGTCAGGAAAACCCGACAGGGGTTGTAGCGGAAACCCTACATTCCGTTCAATGACGCTGGTATTGCGTCGCACCGAACAGAATCTCGCGTGCTTTCGGATCGTACTGCCCGGGAGGCGTGGTCTGTGCGTCTGCGAGCACCTTCAGCGCGCGCTGCACGGCAGGGCGCGCGTCGATTCCGTCGAACCATCTTTTCACTTTGGGGAACTCCGCCCAGTCGATGCCGTTGCGTTCGCTCGCCCGCAGCCACGGAAAAATCGCGATGTCGGCGATCGAGTATTGGGCACCGGCAAAGAAAGGCGCTTCGGATAACCGCCTCTCCATCACGCCGTGCAGCCGCCTGACCTCGTTCGTGTAGCGGTTGATGGCGTACTCGATGCGCTCGGGCACGGCGTTGCTCCTGAAATGGCCGGCCTGTCCCATCATCGGGCCGACCGAACCCATCTGGAACATCAGCCACTGCAGCGCGACGTATTTTCCGCGATCGTCGCGGGGCAGAAACTTCCCCGTTTTTCCCGCCAGATAAACGAGAATCGCTCCTGACTCGAAAACCGTGATCGGCTTTCCGTCCGGCCCGTTGCGGTCCACGATCGCCGGGATCTTGTTGTTCGGGCTGATTCTCAGGAACTCCGGCTTGAACTGCTCGCCGGTGCGGATGTTTACCGGCCGAACCTCGTACTCGAGTCCGGTTTCCTCGAGCATGATGTGGATCTTGTGCCCATTGGGGGTGGGCCAGGTATGGACTTCGATCATCGGGAATTCCTTTCGTTTGCAGGGATTGTCTTTGCTTTCGGAAAGTCAGCGGAAAAATTGGCGCGCCCGGCGGGAGTCGAACCCACAACCCCCAGCTTAGAAGGCTGGTGCTCTATCCAGTTTGAGCTACGGGCACGGGTAAGGCACACTGCAGCCGTCTCGGCTGCGGCTGCCGCCAAATCTGGTCGGGGTGGAGAGATTTGAACTCCCGACATCTTGCTCCCAAAGCAAGCGCGCTACCAGGCTGCGCTACACCCCGCGGGTGTGGCATCTTACGCCTGCGTACCCGAGGTGGTCAACGCGGAGAGATCAGCAATGGCGGGCGAAATTCGCTTGCCCGCCCTGTTGATTTCTGGTATCAGTGCCTCTCGCACGCGACGCGGAGATTGTAACTTGGAGCTGCTGCACAAAACTTTCCCGCCTTACCTTCCGAAAAAGGGCGAGGAGTACATGAATCTCAGACAGCGTGCGCATTTCAAGAGGGTGCTCGAAGCGCTGAAGCTGGAACTCTCGCAAGACATCGACCGGACCGTCCATGCGATGCAGGACGACGCGACCGTGTTTGCCGATCCCAACGATCGCGCCAGTCAGGAATCGGACATCGCCCTGGAGCTGCGCAACCGCGACCGCGAGCGCAAGCTCATCAAGAAGATCGACGAAACCATCGCGCGCATCGACAAGGACGACTACGGCTATTGCGAGAACTGCGGCATCGAGATCGGCCTGAAGAGGCTCGAGGCCCGGCCCACCGCGACATTGTGTATCGACTGCAAGACCCTCGACGAGCTGAAAGAGAAGCAGGTCGCAAAGTGACCGGCTGACGGCGAAGCCGTCCAGCCGGTCATCCCCGCGTAAGCGGGGATCCAGCCGCTCAGGATGGCGTTGCCGCGGCGGCCTCTTTGACCGCTTTCATGCTGAGGCGCACCCGGCCCTTCTCGTCTGCCTCGAGCACCTTGACCTTTACCCGCTGGCCCTCTTTGAGGTAGTCGGATACGTTGTTGACGCGCTCCTGGCTGATCTGCGAAATGTGCAGGAGCCCGTCCTTGCCGGGCAGCAGCTGCACGATCGCGCCGAAATCGAGCAGCTTCAGCACCGTGCCGTCGTAGACCCTGCCCACTTCGACATCCGCGGTGATGTCCTCGATGCGTTTCTTTGCGGCTAGGCCGCCGTCGGCGTTGACACAGGCAATCGAAATCGTGCCGTCGTCGGAGATCTCGATCGTCGTCCCGGTTTCTTCCTGAAGGCCGCGAATCACCACTCCACCCTTGCCGATCACGTCGCGGATCTTCTCGGGGTTGATCTTGATCTTGATGATGCGCGGGGCGAAGCTCGAAATCTCGGCACGCGATCCCTCCAGCGCCTCCTTCATGATGCCGAGGATGTGCAGGCGGCCTTCGCGCGCCTGGGCGAGCGCAACCTGCATGATCTCCTTGGTGATGCCCTCGATCTTGATGTCCATCTGCAGGGCGGTCACGCCGCGCTCGGTTCCCGCCACCTTGAAGTCCATGTCGCCGAGGTGGTCCTCGTCGCCCAGGATATCGGTGAGAACGGAGAAGCGCTTTCCTTCCTTGATGAGTCCCATGGCGATACCCGCGACGTGCGCCTTCATCGGCACGCCCGCGTCCATGAGCGCGAGGCTAGCGCCGCAAACCGAGGCCATGGAGGATGAGCCGTTCGACTCGGTGATTTCGGACACGACGCGCATCGAATACGCGAATTCCTCAGCTGCCGGCAAAACCGCCACGAGCGCACGTTTCGCCAGCCGTCCGTGGCCTATTTCGCGACGCTTGGGCGAGCCCATGCGACCTGTCTCACCGGTGGCGTAAGGCGGCATGTTGTAATGGAGCATGAAGCGCTCCTTGTACTCGCCCATCAACGCGTCGATGATTTGTTCGTCGCGCCCGGTCCCGAGCGTCGCCACCACGAGTGCCTGCGTTTCGCCACGCGTAAACAGTGCCGAGCCGTGCGTGCGGGGCAGCGCGCCCACGCGAACGCTGATCGGCCGAACCGTGCGGGTGTCGCGGCCGTCGATGCGCGGCTCACCGTCCAGGATCTGGTTGCGGACGATTCGCGATTCGAGTTCGAAGCATATTTCCTTCACCGCGTTTGCGTCGGGCCCGCCTTCCTTGCCCACGCCGACCTCTTCGAATACGCGTTTCCAGATGCCGTCTATCGCCTCGGAACGCGCCTGTTTCTGACGCAACGAGAACGCCGCCCGCAGCTCGCTCTCGGCCAGCTCCTTGATACGGCCAACGAGCGTCTGATCCTTCTCCGCGGGCTTCCAGTCCCAGGCGGGCTTGGCGGCTTCGTCGGCCAATTCGTGAATCGCCTGGATTGCCGCTTTCATCTGCTCGTGGCCGAAAACAACCGCGCCGAGCATGACGTCCTCGGCAAGCTCGTGCGCCTCCGATTCCACCATCAGCACGGCGTGCTCGGTGCCGGCGACCACGAGGTTGAGCCGGCTTTCCTTCTGCTGCGTCGCGGTGGGGTTGAGCACGTACTGGCCGTTGACATGGCCGACGCGCGCGGCCCCGATCGGGCCCTTGAACGGGACGCCGGAAATAGTCAGCGCGGCCGAGACCCCGATCAATGCCGGAATGTCGGGATCGACTTCGGGATTGCATGAGAGCACCTGCGCAACCACCTGTACCTCGTTGTAAAACCCGTCCGGAAACAGCGGACGGATGGGCCGGTCGATCAGCCTGGAGGTCAGCGTCTCCTTTTCCGAAGGCCTGCCTTCGCGCTTGAAAAAGCCGCCTGGAATCTTGCCCGCGGCGTAGGTCTTCTCGATGTAGTCACAGGTGAGCGGCAGGAAGTCCTGGCCTGCCTTGGCGTGCCTTGCTCCGACCACGGTGCAGAGCACGACAGTGTCGTCCATGTTTACCACGACTGCTCCGCACGCCTGGCGCGCCATTTCCCCGGTTTCCAGCGTCACCGGGTGCGCGCCGTAGGTGAATGTCTTCCTGATGGGGGTTAGCTGCATGGTTTTCTCGGTCGGTTGACGGAACTCGGGCGCTGTGCCCGGTCATTTGGGTGAGGCCGACGCCGACGCAGTGACGCCGGGCCGTATCTGGAAATCAAAACGCCCATCGGAATCCCATGGGCGTCGAGGATTTACTTGCGCAGTCCAAGTTGCTCGATCAGCTGGTGATATTTCCCGTTGTTTTTTCGCTTGAGGTAATCGAGTATCTTGCGACGCTGGTTCACCATCTTCAGCAATCCGCGCCGCGAATGATGGTCCTTGACGTGCGTCTTGAAATGGTCGGTCAGGCCGTTTATCCGGGCCGTAAGCAGGGCGACCTGCACTTCCGGGGAACCCGTATCGCCCGCCGCACGCTGGTGTTGCTGGACGATTTGCGCCTTTTCCGTAACGCTGACCCGCATGCTCTCTTATCTCTTCGCGAAAGGCCGGCATTTTACCTTGAAATCAGCGCCTTCAACAAGCTGTTTTGCGCCGGCAACGCGTTCAGTTCAGCGCAAGCAGCCGCTTCGGCTTGAGTGTCCGGCATGAGTCCACCTCGCCCGTGCCGAGGAACATCCCGCCTTCGCCGAAGACCGCGACGTTTCCGCTTGCGGACATGACTGAAACCGCCTGACCCTGCCGGAACCTCGCCGCCAGCCGGGCTTCGAGCGTTACGCGCGGAGTGGACCCGAGCAGGGCTTCCGGCGGCAGGAGCCGCTCGCGCCGCTCGGCCGGCGCGAGCGCCTCGAGCGCTTCCAGAGTGACCGACTGCCCAAGCCGGAACGGGCCGACGGCTGTGCGCTCCAGTCCGGCGAGGTGCGCCCCGCAACCCAGCGCCGCTCCGAGGTCCTCGGCGAGCGCCCTGATGTAAGTGCCTTTGCTGCACTCGACGAACAGGCGGACTCTGTCTCCTTCGAACTGCTCCAGCTCAAGCCGGCGGATCACGATCCGTCGTGGTGAGCGGGGAACGTGCTCACCGCGCCGCGCGTAGGCGTAGAGGGGGCGACCCCGATGTTTGATCGCAGCATGCGCTGGCGGGACTTGGTCGATCTCGCCGCGAAAACGATCCAGCACTGCGAGCAGATCGGCGCGCGTGGCGGTCACTTCCGAGCGCTCGAGCACCGCTCCCTCCGCGTCCCCGGTCTCGGTACGCTCGCCGAGCTTTACCCGGGCGCGATAAGCCTTGTCCGCACCGAGCAGCGCCTCGGCGAATTTGGTCGCCTCGCCCAATCCGATGACGAGCAAGCCGCTCGCCAGAGGGTCGAGCGTTCCCGTGTGGCCTGCACGCGCCGCCCCGAGGAGGCGCTTCGCTCTCTGCAACACTGCATTCGAGCTCGGTCCGACCGGCTTGTCGATGAGCAGCACTCCGTTGACTGCTGCGCGCGTGGTTTCCACGGTAGGTCAGTCCGCTTTCTTTCCGATCACCACCGCGTCGATCAGCTGCGACAGGCGCACGCCTTGCTCCACCGAAACGTCGTGACGAAAATGCAGCTCGGGCGTCACGCGCAGTTTGAGCCGCTTGCCGAGCTGAGTGCGCAGGAATCCTGTCGCGTGCCGGAGCCCCGCCTCGATCCTCTTCAAGGATTCCGCATCGGCCAAAGTCGTGAAAAAAACCTTGGCATAGGCAAGGTCGGGGGAAACTTCGACCCCGGTCAGGGTAATCATGCCGACGCGCGGGTCTTTGAGCTCGGCGCGAAGCAATTCCGACAGCTCGCGCTGGATCTGATCGGCGACGCGGCGCAGGCGTTGCTGGTTGGCCATGAGGTCGGAGCGAAGGGATCGGCCATCGTACAGCCAGATCCTTCGTCGCGCTAAGCGCGTCTGGAGGATGGCGCGGACGCTAGAGCGTCCGCGCCACTTCCTGGACTTCGTAGATTTCGAACTGGTCGCCGACCTTGAGGTCGTTGAAGTTTTTCACCGACATGCCGCACTCGAAGCCGGCCTTCACCTCGCGCGCGTCGTCCTTGAAGCGCTTGAGTGAATCGATCTCGCCCGTGTGGACGACCACGTTGTCGCGCAAGACTCTGACCAGGGCGTTGCGGCGCACGATGCCCTCGAGCACCATGCATCCGGCCACCGCCCCGACCTTGGAGATCTTGAATACCTGGCGCACGTCGACCAGTCCGAGTATGTTCTCTTTTTTCTCCGGCGCGAGCATACCCGAGAGCGCCGCCTTCACTTCGTCGACGGCGTCGTAGATGATGTTGTAGTAGCGTACGTCCACCCCCGAGGCCTCGGCCGCGTTGCGCGCAGCCGTATCGGCGCGGGTATTGAAGCCGATGATCACGGCCTTGGAGGCGAGCGCCAGATTCACGTCGGACTCGGTGATCGCGCCCACCGCGCTGTGCACCACGTTGACTTTGACCTCGTCGGTCGAAAGACGGCTGAGCGCATGGACGAGCGCCTCCTGCGAGCCTTGTACGTCGGCCTTGATGAGAAGCGCGAGCACCCTCGCTTCGCCTTCGCCCATGTGCTCGAACAGGTTTTCCAGTTTGGCGGCTTGTTTCTTCGCGAGCTTCACGTCGCGGAATTTGCCTTGACGGAACAGCGCGATCTCGCGCGCCTTGCGCTCATCGCCTAGCGCCATGACGTCCTCGCCTGCCGCAGGCACGTCCGACAGGCCCTGGATCTCGACCGGAATCGATGGGCCGGCCTCGTGAACCGCGCTCCCGCTCTCATCGAGCATGGCGCGAACCCGGCCGAAACTGCTCCCGGCGAGGACGATGTCGCCGCGCCGGAGCGTTCCGGATTGAACCAGCACCGTGGCCACTGGCCCCCGGCCTTTGTCCAGCCGCGCCTCGATCACGAGGCCTTTGGCGAGCGTGTCGACCGGAGCCTTCAGTTCCAGAACTTCGGCCTGCAGCAGCACCTGTTCCAGCAGCGTATCGACTCCGGCGCCGGTTTTCGCCGATACCGGAACGAATGGCGAATCCCCGCCGTACTCCTCGGGTACCACCGCCTGTGCCACCAGCTCCTGCTTGACCTTTTCCTGGTTCGCCTCGTGTTTGTCGATCTTGTTGATCGCCACGACGATCGGGACTTCGGCTGCCCTGGCGTGATGGATCGCCTCGATCGTCTGCGGCATCACCCCGTCGTCAGCCGCAACCACCAGCACGACGATGTCGGTCACCTTTGCACCGCGTGCGCGCATCGCCGTAAAGGCCTCGTGCCCCGGCGTATCCAGGAAAGTGACCATGCCGCGCGGCGTTTGTACGTGGTAGGCGCCGATGTGCTGGGTGATGCCGCCCGCTTCGCCCGAGGCGACCTTCGTGCGACGGATGTAATCGAGCAGCGAGGTTTTCCCGTGGTCGACGTGCCCCATCACCGTGACCACGGGCGCGCGCGGCCTCAGCTCGGCCTCGTGATGCTCGGGTGCGTCGGCGAGCAGGGATTCCGGATCGTCGAGTTTTGCAGCCTTTGCGACGTGGCCCATCTCGGTCACGACGATCATCGCGGTTTCTTGGTCGAGCACTTGGTTGATGGTTACCATGTTGCCGAGCTTCATCAGCACCTTGATGACTTCTGCGGCCTTGACCGACATCTTGTGGGCGAGATCGCCTACGGAAATGGTTTCCGGCACCGTGACCTCGCGCACGACCGGCTCGGCGGGCGCGCTGAACTGTTGCACGCCTTCAGCGGCCGGTGCGACCGCGGTCTTGTGCCTGCCCTTGGGGTTATGCCAACCGGAGGCCCCCTGCACGTCCCCGCGCGTCTTGATCGTGCGGCGCTTGACGCCTTCGTCCTTCCAGACCTTGATTTCCTTCGCCTTCTTCGCACCCTTCTTTTCCGCCCCCGGTGCAACCTTCGGCTTGTGCAGCGTGGTGTCGGAGGCCGGAGCCGGCGCCTGCGTCTTCACCTCGCTCGGCTTGCCCTCGGCGAGCTTGCGCTCGCGCTCCTGTTTCTCTGCCACGTCCGCGGCCTGCCGCGCCGCCAACTCCTCGTTCCGGCGCTGCTCCTCCTCGCGGAGTTCCGCTTCGTGCGAATCGACCGCTGCCCCGGTAGGACCCGACGCCTCGGCGGGAGCGCCCGGTTCTGCATCGCGCTTGACGAAGATGCGTTTCTTCTTGACTTCGACCTGGATGGTGCGCGCTCTGCCGCTCGCATCCGACTTCTTGATGATCTCCGAGGTCTGCTTGCGCGTCAGGGTGATCTTGTTTTTGGGTTCCGATGAGCCGTGCGACTTGCGCAGGTATTCCAGGAGTCGGGTCTTGTCCTGATCCGAAAGAACGTCTTCGGCCAGCTCCTTGTGCACGCCTGCGGCCCGCAGCTGCTCGAGCAGTACCGACGGCGGCACTTTCAGCTCGCCGGCGAATTGGGCAACGCTCGTCTGGGCCATGGGCCGGCCTTACTCTTGGGCAAACCAGTGTTCACGAGCCTTCATGATCAGGCTCTTGGCGCGCTCGGCATCGACTCCCGCCATCTCGACGAGGTCGTCCGTGGCGAGATCGGCAAGGTCGTCGCGAGTCTTCACCCCCGACCTGGCAAGCTTCGTCGCTAGGTCCTTGTCCATGCCCTCGAGGCCGAGCAGCGCCGGATCGAGGTTTTCCGCCTGCTCCTCGCTCGCGATGGCTTGTACGAGGAGCGCGTCGCGCGCGCGGTTGCGCAGCTCGTTTACCGTGGCCTCGTCGAAACCTTCGATCTCCATCATCTCGTTGATGGGCACGTAAGCCACCTCCTCGAGAGTCGAGAAGCCTTCCTGGATGAGGGTATTCGCGACCTCCTCGTCGACGTCGAGCCGCTCCATGAAAAGCTTCCTCACCGACGAAGCCTCTTCCTCGTTTTTCTTGTTCGATTCCGCCTCGGTCATGAGATTGATCGTCCAGCCGGTCAGCTCGGAGGCGAGACGCACGTTCTGGCCGCTTCGTCCGATTGCAATTGCGAGGTTTTCCTCGTCCACGACCACGTCCATGCTGTGCTTGTCCTCGTCCACGAGGATCGATGACACCTCCGCTGGCGCGAGCGCGCCGATTACGAACTGGGCAGGGTCCTCCGACCACAGCACGATGTCGACGCGCTCGCCCGCGAGTTCTTGCGTCACGGCCTGCACCCTCGCCCCGCGCATGCCGACGCAGGTGCCGATCGGGTCGATACGCTTGTCCCGGGAATGCACGGCGATTTTCGCGCGAATGCCGGGGTCGCGCGCGGCCGACTTGATCTCGAGCAGCCCTTCCTCGATTTCTGGGACTTCGAGTCGGAACAGCTCCATGATGAATTCGGGGGCAGTGCGCGAGAGCACGAGCTGCGGCCCGCGCACATTGCGGTCGATGCGCATGACAAAGGCGCGCACGCGGTCGCCCACCCGTAAATTTTCCTTGGGGATCATCTGGTCGCGCGGCAGCACTGCCTCGACGCGCCCGACCTCGATGATCGCGTTGCCGCGCTCGACGCGCTTGATCGCGCCGTTGATGAGCTTTTCGCCGCGGCCGAGAAAATCGTTCAGCAGCTGCTCGCGTTCGGCGTCGCGGATCCTCTGGAGGATGACCTGTTTCGCGGTCTGCGCGCCGATGCGGCCGAAATCGATCGGCTCGAGAGCCTCCTCGATATAGTCCCCGAGCTGGATGTCCGGGTACTGCTTCTGCGCCTCCGAGAACGCGATCTGCTGGGGCGGATTCTCCACCGCTTCATCGGCCACCACCTGCCAGCGGCGGAAGGACTCGAAGTCCCCGGTATTGCGGTCGATCGCGACCCGCACATCGACGTCGTCGTTGAAGCGCTTCTTCGTCGCGGAAGCGATGGCCATCTCCAGCGCGCCGAACACCACGTCCTTGTGGACGTTCTTCTCCCGGGCGAGCGCGTCCGCCTGCAACAACAGCTCGCGGCTCATGTATCCCTCCGGCATCATGGCTTGGGCACCAGGCGCGCGCGGTCGAGCTCGGCGAGGTCGAACGCGAGCCGGCCGCTGTCGCAGTCGAATTCGACCCGGTCGCCCTCCACGGCACGCACGGTGCCGACGAAATTCCTGCGGCCGTTCACCGGATGGCGCAGGCGCACCCGGGCCTCACAGCCGGCAAAACGGGCAAAATCCGTCGCCTTTTTCAACCTGCGGTCCAGGCCCGGGGACGAAACCTCCAGCCGGTCGTATTGGATCCCCTCGACTTCGAAGACCCGCTGCAGCTGCCGGCTCACGGATTCGCAGTCGGCGACGGTCACGCCCGCTCGGCCGGGCGGAAGCTCATGTGATTTCTCAATAAACACGCGTAACATCCTACCGTTATTTATATATTCGAAGTCGGCAAGCCCGTATCCCAGGCCGGCTACGGTGCGCTCAAGCAGAGACTCAAGCGGGCTCACGACACGCGCAAACCTCGAGCATAAATAAAAAATGGGCTCGAAAGCCCATCACTAAGACGCCGAAAGTATAGCAAGAAACTTCACCCGGAACAACGAAAACGGGGTTTACGAGGCGACCTTCAGCAGCGGCGCAGCCTCCCTGGGCTCGAGCTCGCGCCATTGGCCCCGGCGCAGATGGGACGGCAGCCAGATCGGCCCGAAGCGCACGCGCATCAGGCGGCTCACGGTGATTCCCAGCGACTCGAACATTCGTCTGACCTCGCGGTTGCGCCCTTCGCGCAGCACGATTTGGTACCAGCGGTTCGATCCGCTGCCCCCGCCCGCCGAGATACTGTCGAACCTGGCCGGACCGTCGTCGAGAACGATCCCTTGAGCGAGTCTGCGGAGTTGCTCGCGCGAGAGCTCGCCCCGCACCCGCACCGCGTACTCGCGTTCGATCTCGCTACTCGGATGCATGAGGCGGTTGGCGAGCTCACCCGAATCGGTGAAGAGCAAGAGCCCGCCGGAATTGAAGTCCAGCCGGCCGATCGCGATCCAGTGGCCGCCCCGCATTCTCGGAAGATGGTCGAACACGGTCGGCCTGCCCGACGGATCGCGCGTCGTGACGAGCTCCCCGGCCGGCTTGTGGTAGATCAGCAGGCGCGGCGTGCGCTCTTCGAACCGCAACGAGACGCGGTGCCCGTCGAGTGCGACGCGATCGCGCGCCCCCACGCGCTGCCCCAACGCGGCGCGCGTGCCGTTGACTACGAGTCTGCCGGAAGCGATCGCGGCTTCCATGTCGCGGCGCGAGCCCAGCCCGGAGCGCGCCAGGACCTTGTGAAGCTTCTCGGCAGGCGCCGCGGGTTTAGACCGTGTGCGCAGTCTCTGACTCGTCGGGCGCGGGCTGCGAAGCGGGCGGCGGGATCTGTGTGAGGTCAAGCGTTTTGGCGATGTCTTCCAGGGGCGGCAGTTCCTGCAATGAGCGCAGGCCCAGGTCATCGAGGAAAGTCTTGGTGGTCGCGTACAGGGCCGGGCGACCCGGCACCTCCTTGTGTCCGATCAGTTCCACCCAGCCGCGCTCCTCCAGGCGCTTTATCACCTCGGCTGAAACGGTCACGCCGCGCACCTCCTCGATGTCGCCGCGAGTCACCGGCTGCCGATAGGCGACGATCGCAAGCGTCTCGAGCACGGCACGCGAGTAGCGGGGCGCCTTTTCGGGATGGATGCGCTCGAGGAATTTCTGGTACGAGGCGCGCGTCTGGAAGCGCCAGCCGCTCGCGGTCGCCGCGAGCTCGACTCCGCGGTCCTTCCACGCCTCGCGCAGCTCCTCGAGCAGCCTGCGGATCGTGTCTGCGCCGACCTCCTCGTCGAACATCTTGCGCAGCTCCGAGATCGGAAGCGGCTCCTGCGCGGCGAGCAGAGCCGCCTCGAGCACGATCTTCACTTCATTCGGATTGAGCATCAGCCAGCTTCACGTAGATGGGCGCGAAAGATCCGGACTGCGTGATCTCGATCAGGCTTTCCCTGACGAGCTCGAGTACAGCGAGGTAGTTGACGATGAGCACCGGCACGCCGCGCCCCGGATCGAACAGCTCGCCGAACTCGGCGAAGCCCCCGCCGCGCAGCCGCCGCAGGATGACGCTCATGTGCTCGCGCACCGAAAGCTCCTCGCGGGTGACGCGGTGGTGCTGCATCATTTTCGCACGCACGAGGAGGCCCCGCCACGCTTCCTGGAGGTCCACGGCGTTTACTTGCGGCAGGCGCTGCGCGAGAGCCTGTTCGATCCAGACCTCCACGGGGAAAAAGTCCCGCCCGAGCTGCGGCAGCGCGTCGAGCCTCTGCCCGGCGAGCTTCATCTTCTCGTACTCGAGCAGGCGTCGGACCAGTTCGGCCCGCGGGTCCTCGCCTTCCCCGCCCGGCATCGTCGGGCGCGGCAGCAGCATGCGCGATTTGATTTCCATCAACATCGCCGCCATGACCAGGTATTCGGCGGCCAGTTCGAGATTCTTCGTGCGCATCACCTCGACGTACTCCATGTACTGCTCGGTGAGCCGCGCCATGGGTATGTCGAGGATGTCGAGGTTCGCCTTGCGGATGAGGTAGAGCAGCAGATCGAGCGGCCCCTCGAAGGTCTCGAAAAAGACCTCGAGCGCGTCGGGCGGGATATACAGGTCCTGCGGCAGCTCGGTAAACGGTTCGCCGCGCACTTTTGCTACGAGCGCACCCGGTGCGCCGGCTGCGAGCGCAGGTGTCGGGATGGTACGCTGCAACGGCTCGTTCATGTGTAAGCCAGCCCCATCGCTCCGCGCACCTCGCGCAGGGTCTCCCGCGCGAGCTTGCGCGCCCTTTCGCACCCGTCGGCGACGATGTTGCGAACCAGGGTCGGATCGTCGAGATACTTCTGGGCGCGCTCCCGCATGGGGCCTTGCTCTGCGAGCACCGCATCGATCACCGGCTGCTTGCATTCAAGGCAGCCGATGCCGGCGGTGCGGCAGCCCTGGTTCGCCCACTGGCGGGTTTTTTCATCGCTGTAGACTAGGTGGAACTGCCAGACCGGGCACTTGTCGGGATCACCCGGATCGCTGCGCTTCACCCTTGCCGGGTCGGTCGGCATGGTGCGGATCTTCTTCCTGACCGATTCCGCGTCCTCGCGGAGTGAAATCGTGTTGTCGTAGGATTTCGACATCTTCTGCCCATCTGTCCCGGGAAGCTTGGACGCTTCGGTCAACAAGGCCTCGGGCTCTACCAGGATCATCCGGCCTCCCCCCTCGAGAAAGCCGAACAGGCGCTCCCGGTCGGCGACGGACAGATTTCCCTGCTTGTCGAGCAGCGCGCGCGCCGCTGCCAGCGCCTCGGCATCGCCTTGTTCCTGATACTTGGTGCGCAGCTCCATCACCACCTTGGCCTTGCGGCTGCCCAGTTTCTTCGCGGCGGCCTTGGCCTTGTCCTCGAATCCGGGCTCGCGGCCGTAGACATGGTTGAAGCGCCGTGCTACCTCGCGCATCATCTCGACGTGCGGGACCTGGTCTTCGCCGACCGGAACGTATTTCGCGCGGTACACGAGCACGTCGGCCGCCTGCAAAAGCGGGTAGCCGAGAAAACCGTAGGTGGAAAGGTCGCGGTTGATGAGCTTCTCCTGCTGGTCCTTGTAGCTCGGTACGCGCTCGAGCCAGCTGAGCGGCGTGATCATCGAAAGCAGCGTGTGCAGCTCGGCGTGCTCCGGGATGCGCGACTGGATGAACAGGGTCGCCTGCGCCGGGTCGATACCGGCCGCCAGCCAGTCGATCACCATGTCCCAGACGCTCTCTTCGATCACCTCGGGCGTTTCATAGTGCGTGGTGAGCGCGTGCCAGTCGGCGACGAAGTAGAGGCACGGGTACTCGCTCTGCAGCTTCACCCAGTTCTTGAGTGCGCCGTGGTAATGCCCCAGGTGCATCGCGCCGGTGGGGCGCATGCCGGAGACCACGCGTTCTTCGTACATTTAGATTGGATACAGTTGAAAGATCGTCGCGATAGCCGATTTTGATACAAACATTATCGGATCGAGGAACATGCCAAGAATATTGTATCCGTATGAGCTGATAACAACGAGTCCGAGGAGAATCGGCAGCCCAAATGGTTCGAGTCTGGAAAAACTCAACGCGAGAGGAACGGGCAGCAGGGAAACGACAACCCGACCCCCGTCAAGAGGAAGAATCGGCAACAGATTTAGCGCCATGAAAACGAGATTCACCTCAACACCTGCGACGGGCACCTGTAGCAGGAAATCGCCTTGTGCGAGCCCTGACAGCGCTCCTATCTTCAGGGCGGCGGCCCACCCGAGGGCCATCACCAGATTTGCTGCCGGGCCGGCAAGAGCCACCCAGAGCATGTCTCGCTTGGGACGTCGCAGGGCATGAAAATTGACTGGCACGGGCTTCGCCCATCCGAACATGATTCTTCCACCGGTTGCGAACAGCGTGACCACCGGCAGAAAAATGGTGCCAACCAGATCGATGTGACGTACCGGATTGAGGCTGACGCGGCCGAGCATGAAGGCCGTCGTGTCGCCGAAGTGGCGCGCGACATAGCCGTGCGCGGCTTCATGCAGAGTAATCGCGAAGACGACCGGCACGGCGAAAACCGCGATCATCTTAGTGATCTCATTGAAATCCATGGCCGGCCCGCTCGCTCTAACGCGTCATTTTATCAGAGCCGCCCTACCGCTCCACGCGTCCTACCAGTCGTGCCAGACGGGTTTCAGATCGTCGGGCAGCTGCGGCAGCGCGCCGAGATCGGCCCTGCTCTCCCCCTTGCCGTGATAATCGGAGCCGCGCGAGGCGGTGAGGCCGAATTCGCGCGCGATGCGCGCGAATTCGAAATATTGCTCCGGCGAGTGACTTCCGGTCACGACCTCGATTCCGGTGCCCCCGCAGTCCCTGAATTCCGCAAGAAACGCATGCAATTCGGGCTTGGGGAAGTTATAGCGGCCCGGGTGCGCAACGACGGCGATTCCACCGCTTGCGCGGATCCAGCTCACGGCGTCTTTGAGAGAGGCCCACTGGTGCGGGACGAAGCCGGGCTTGCCTTTCACGAGGTAGCGCTGAAACACGCTCTTGACGTTCGGCGCGTGGCCCGTCTTCACCAGGTGACGCGCGAAGTGCGAGCGGCTGATGAGGCTCGGGTTCTCGGCGTAAGTCTTCGCCCCGGCGAGGCTGTCTGGGACGCCGGCGGCGGCCAGCGCATCGCCCATTTTCTCCGCCCGCCTTGCGCGGCCTTCCCGGACCGATTCGAGCCCGGACCGCAAGACCGGATCTTGCGGATCGATCTGCAGACCGACGATGTGAACCGTGCTCCCTTTCCAAGTCACCGAAATCTCGACGCCGTCGACGAAGCGAACGCCTTCCGATTCGGCTTTTGTGCGCGCCTCGGCGAGCCCCGACACTCCGTCGTGATCGGTCAATGCGAGAATCTCGACGCCGTTCGAGGCGGCCCGCGCGACGAGCGCTTCCGGCTTGAGCAAACCATCGGAAGCGGTCGAGTGGCAATGCAGATCGATATTCAATGAGGCATCTTACCCGAGAAACTCCTCGATCACCGCGGCGAGCCGCTCGGGCTGATCGTGATGCAACATGTGACCTGCTTCGGGGATCACGCGTTCGGTCAGGTGCCGGAAACATGCTTTGCGCGCGGCGAGATCCTGAGGCGAGAGCTTCAAAAACTCGGCCGCCTTCGACTCGGCGCCCACAACCCAGAGCACGGGCGCTGCGACTTTACGCCAGCAGGCCTCGGCCTCCTCGACCCGGTAGAGAACCGGATTGACGAGCTTATGCGCGGGATCGCTCGCGAGCTCGACGCGGCCGTCGGGCTTCGACCTCCCCCAGTGCCGCGCGAGGAACGCGGCCTTCTCGACGCTCAGGCGGGAATTGTTGCCGCGCAGGCGCTCGGCGAGCGCTTCGAAGTTTTCGTAGTCGCGAAACGCCGGCTTTTCGCGCAGCTCGGCCAGCCAGCGCGCGTAGCGCTCGGGCGCCTTCTCCGCTCGCGTCCCGGTGAGCCCAAGACCTTCCAGGTTGACGAGCTTCGCCACGCGCTCGGCCCGGATGCCGGCGTACATCGCGGCGACATTGCCGCCCATGCTGTGGCCGACGAGCACGGCGGGAGAATCCGGCTGAAAGTGCTCGAGCAGTCGATCCAGATCGGCAAAATAATCCGGGAACCAGTAGCCGTCGCTCTTCGCCCATTCGCTCAAGCCGAAGCCGCGCCAATCCGGCGCGATCACGCGCCAGTTTCCGCGCAAGGCGTCTACCAAAAACTGGAACGAGGCCGACACGTCCATCCACCCGTGCAGCATGAAGAGCTTAGTCGCGCGCTCTTCACCCCAGCAGCGGCAGTGATAGCGCAGGCCGCGGATCTGGATGAACTCGGACTGACTCGGCTTCATGAAGCGCGTGATGATAACAGGCGGCCGATGCGCCGCGCGCTTCCGATATAATCGGCCGCAATCATGGCGGTCTACTCACTCGGCGAGCGCAAAGTCTCATTCCAGGGCAAGGAGTGGTTCATCGCGGAGAACGCCACCGTGATCGGCTCGGTGATCCTGCACAACCAGGCGAGCGTCTGGTACAACGCCGTGGTCCGCGGGGACAACGACACCATCACCATCGGCGAGCGCAGCAACATCCAGGACGCCGCGGTCCTGCACGTCGATCCGGGGATCTCGCTCACGCTGGGGAAAAACGTCTCAGTCGGCCACCAGGCGATGCTGCACGGTTGTACCATCGGCGACGGAACTCTCGTCGGCATCGGCGCCATCATCATGAACCACGCCGTCATCGGCAGCCGCTGCCTCATCGGCGCCGGCGCCGTCATCCCCGAAGGCAAGACGTATCCCGACGGCGTCCTCGTCGTCGGCTCGCCCGGCAGAGTCGTGCGCGAGCTGAAACCGGAGGAA
>DASPWT010000232.1:0-2887 GCA_035637655.1 Burkholderiales bacterium
GACGCGCGAGCTCGCCTACGGCCGGCAGCGCCTGCTCGAGATCGCGCTCGCGCTCGCAACGCGTCCGAAGGTGCTGCTGCTCGACGAGCCCGCGGCGGGCGTTCCGAAGGACGAGAGCGCGGATCTCTTCGAGGCGATCTCCGGCCTCGCCTCCGAGCTCACGGTGCTCTTCATCGAGCACGACATGAACGTCGTGTTCCGCTTCGCGAGCCGCATCATCGTCATGGTCGGCGGCAGGATCCTCGTCGAGGGAAGCCCCGGGGAGATCGCCCGCAATCCCGAGGTGCGGGCCGTTTATCTCGGCAAGGCGGCCCATGGCTGAGCCCCTGCTCAGGCTCGAGGGCGTGCGCGCCGGCTACGGCGAGGCCGTGGTGCTGGACGAGGTGTCGCTCGAGATCCCCGAGCACGGGAGCCTCGCCGTGCTCGGCCGCAATGGAGTCGGCAAGACCACGCTGCTCCTCACCATCATGGGCACTACGCGCCTCACGCGCGGCGCGATCCTGTGGCGCGGCGAAAACATCACTGCGATGCCGCCACACCGGCGTGCCCGCGGCGGAATCGGCTGGGTCGCGCAGGAGCGCGAGATTTTCCCTTCGCTGACGCTCGAGGAGAACCTGACCGTGGCGTCGCGTCCCGGCCGCTGGGACCTGAAGGCTGTATACGAATTGTTTCCGCGCCTCGCCGAGCGCAAGGCGAACATGGGCAGCCAGCTCTCCGGAGGCGAGCAGCAGATGCTCGCGATCGCGCGCGCGCTCATGACCAACCCGGCGCTCCTGCTGCTGGATGAGCCGCTCGAGGGCCTCGCGCCCATCATCGTGGAGGAACTGGCGGGGGCGATCCTGCGCATGATGACCGGGCAGGGAACCGCCATGATCCTGGTCGAGCAGCACACCGGGATCGCGCTCTCGCTCACCGAGGACGCCGTCGTGATCGAGCGCGGCAGGATTGCCCATCGCGCCAAGTCGCGCGAGCTCCCGCACGATACCGAGACGCTCGAGCGCCTGGTCGGCCTGCGCGTATCGGCTTGAGGAGCATCGCCGGGTTCCTGCCCATTGGGTTATGCTTTCGCGTCCCCTCCCGGAGTTTTTGCGTGCACAACCCCTTCCAGAAAATCAAGCGCATCCAGGCGCGCACCTTTACCTCGCTGCCGGCGAAATTCCGCAACAAGCGCCAGACCGCCTGGTCCGATGCCAACCGGGGCGGAGCGCAGGTGGACAACTTCCTCGAAGGCCCCTCGTTCGACCGCGAGGGGAACCTGTGGTGCGTGGACATTCCGTTCGGGCGCATTTTCCGCATCGACCCGAAAGGAGAATGGGAGCTGGTCGTGCAGTACGACGGCTGGCCGAACGGGCTCAAGATCCACAAGGGCGGCTGGGTTTTCATCGCCGACTACAAGCGCGGCCTGATGCTGCTCGACCCGAAGTCCGGGAAGATCGAGACTTACCTCGCCACGGCGTTCAGCGAGGGCTTCAAGGGCCTGAACGACCTGCATTTCGCCGACAACGGCGATCTGTATTTCACCGACCAGGGACAGACCGGCATCGCCGATCCGAGCGGGCGCGTGTATCGCCTGCGCGCGAACGGCGAGCTGCAGCGCCTGGTGGACAATGCGCCCTCCCCCAACGGCATCACGCTCAACAAGACCAACACGCACGTGTACCTCGCCGTCACGCGCTCGCAGCAGATCTGGCGGCTGCCGCTCATGGCCGGCGGCACGCTCTCCAAGACCGGCGTCGCGATCCAGCTCTCCGGCGGCCACGCGGGCCCGGACGGCATCGAGGCGGACGAGGAGGACGGGCTCGTCGTGTGCCACCTCGGCGTGGGAGTCTGGCGCTTCGATTCGAACGCCCTTCCTACTCACATCGTACACGCGGGCAAACACCATCGCCTCATGACCAACATCGCCTACGGCGGCGCCAAGCGCAGCACGCTCCACATCACCGACTCGCTGAACGGCGAGATCCTCACCGCCGAGATGCCGGTGCCGGGAAAGAAAATGTTCGCGCATAAATGAAGGAGCTCTCCATGAAGCTTCGCCGCATCCTCCCGCTTCTCGTTCTCGCGCTTGCGCTGCCCGCTATCGCGCAGCAATACCCGGCCAAGCCCGTGCGCCTGCTGATCGGCTATGCGGCGGGAAGCTCGACCGACATCGTCGGACGCGTGATGGCGGACCGCCTCGGCGCCACCTGGAAGCAGACGGTGTTCGTCGAGAACCGCGGCGGCGCGGCGGGCAATCTCGCCGCAGACGCGGTCGCCAAGGCGCACGGCGACGGCTACACCTTGCTCTTCGCGCAGAACGGCCTCGCGATCAGCGCCGCCGCAGTTCCGAACTTGCCGTACAGCGCCGAGCGGGACCTGGTGCCGCTCGCGCCGGTAGCCGCGACGCCGCACATCCTGATCGTGGGGCCCGATTTTCCGGCGAAGGACGTGCAGGAGCTGATCGCGCGTGCGAAAGCCCAGCCGGGCAGGCTGACCTTCGCCTCCTCGGGAGTCGGCAACTCCGATCACCTGTGCGGGGAGCTGTTCAACATGATGGCCGGAATCACCGCGATCCACGTTCCCTACAAAGGCGGTGCACCCGCCGTGCAGGACGTGATTCCGGGGCGCGTCGCCTATTATTTCGCCGGCATGCCGGTCGGCCTGCCGCTCGCGAATTCGGGGCGGGCGCGGGCGCTCGGCGTCACGAGCAAGCAGCGCTACCCCGCCGCACCGAACGTGCCAACCATCGCCGAGCAGGGCCTGCCTCAGTACGAGGCGACACTGTGGCAGGGATTTTTCGCGCCCGCGTCGATTGCGCCTGACCTCGGCGCGCGCATCGCGCGGGACGTCGAGACCGTGCTCAAACAGCCCGAGACGCGCGCGAATCTGGCGAAAGTCGGCGTCGCGC
>DASPWT010000233.1:0-4098 GCA_035637655.1 Burkholderiales bacterium
GTCGTAGGCCATCATGTCGAGCGTGTATTCGCCTTCGGGCGCGTCGCTCGCGCCGTGGCCGCGCGCGTCGAAGCGCAGCACCTTGTAATTGCGCCTGAGCACCGCCGCCTGCTCGTCCCACATGGAGAGATCGCAGGCGAGGGAGTGGCTCATGACGAGCCACGGGCCGTTGCCCTCGACGACGTAGTTCAGCTCGATGCCGTTGGTCTTGATTTTCATGTTTTCGCTCCCGACGTGGCGCCCCGCCGTTCCGAAACCTCCTGCGCCAGAAAATCCTTGTAGGCCGCGGCGATCCCGTCCTTGAGACCGATCCTGGGCGACCAGCCGAGCTTGCGCAGCCGGCCGGCATCGAGGAGCTTCCGCGGCGTTCCGTCGGGCTTGCTCGCGTCGAATTCCAGCGCGCCGCGAAATCCGACGACAGCCGCCACCGCGCGGGCAAGCTCCGCGATGGTCTGGTCTTCGCCGCATCCGACGTTGACGAGCGGGAAGTCGTTGGGGCCGCGCAGCACCGCGTCGAACGCCTCGTCCGGGAGGCTCATCATCATCACGCAGGCATCGGCCATGTCGTCGCTGTAGAGGAACTCGCGCCGCGGCGAGCCGGTGCCCCAGATCACCGCTCGGTCGAGGCCGCCCGCCTTCGCTTGGTGCATCTTGCGTATGAGCGCAGGCAGCACGTGGGCCCTTTCGAGATCGTAGTTGTCGTTGGGGCCGTAGAGATTGGTCGGCATGGCGGCCAGGTAGCGCGTGCCGTACTGCCGGTTGTAGCTGCGGCACATCTCCACGCCCGCTATCTTTGCGACGGCATACGCGCGGTTGGTGAATTCCAGCGGGCCGGTCAGCAGATACTCCTCCTTGATCGGCTGGGGACAGTCGCGGGGGTAGATGCACGACGATCCGAGGAAAAGCAGGCGCCTGGCGCCGTTCCGCCAGGCTTCGTGCATGACGTTGGTCTGCACGGCGAGGTTGGACTGGATGAACTCCGCGGGGTGGTTGTTGTTCGCCAGGATCCCGCCGACCTTCGCGGCCGCCATGAAGACGTAGGCGGGCTTTTCCTGCTCGAAGAATTTCCTGACGGCGGCCTGGTCGGTCAGCTCGAGCTCGGCGTGGGTCCGGGTGAGGAGATTGCGGAAGCCCCCGCCCGCCAGGCGCCGCGCGAGCGCCGAACCCGCAAGACCCCGGTGGCCCGCGACGTAGATCCGCGCGTTCAACTCCATGTGTCGCCCGGATTCCTCGAGCTCGCCCTACTCGCGGCGTTGACCGGTCTGAAAGCCGTGCCGTTTCACGAGCTGGTCGCGCTCGGCTTCCTTGAGATCCTCGCGGACCATCTCGGCGACCAGCTCCGGGAAGCGCACCTTGGGCTTCCAGCCGAGCTTCTGCCGGGCCTTGCTCGCATCGCCGAGCAGGCTGCTCACCTCGGTCGGACGCAGGTGCCGCGGATCGACTGCCACGATGCAGCGCCCCTTCTGGTCGTATCCGCGCTCGTCGTGTCCCCTGCCTTTCCAGCTGACCTGCATGCCGAGCTCCTTGGCCGCGGCGACGACGAACTCGCGCACGCTGTGCTGCTCGCCGGTGGCGATCACGAAATCCTCGGGCTTTTCCTGCTGCAGCATCAGCCACTGCGCCTCCACGTACTCGCGCGCGTGGCCCCAGTCGCGCCGCGCGTCGAGGTTCCCCAGGTAGAGGCAGTCTTCGAGGCCCAGACTGATCCGCGCAAGCGCCCGCGTGATCTTGCGGCTGACGAAAGTCTCGCCCCGCACCGGCGATTCGTGGTTGAACAGGATGCCGTTGCAGGCGAAAAGGCCGTAGGCCTCGCGATAGTTGACCGTGATCCAGTAGGCATAGAGCTTGGCCACCCCGTAGGGCGAGCGCGGATAGAAGGGCGTCGTTTCGGTCTGCGGCGATTCGTGCGCGAGCCCGAAGAGCTCGGAGGTCGAAGCCTGGTAGAACCTCGTCTTGTCCTTGAGTCCCAGGATGCGGATCGCTTCGAGCACCCGCAGCGCGCCGAGCGCGTCGGCGTTGGCGGTGTATTCCGGCTCCTCGAACGACACCACCACGTGGCTTTGCGCGGCGAGGTTGTAGATTTCGTCCGGTTGCACCTCCCCGGTGATGTGGACCAGGCTGCTCGAGTCGGTCATGTCGCCGTGGTGCAGGATGAAGCGGCGATCCGAGACGTGCGGGTCCTGATAGAGATGGTCGATCCGCTGGGTGTTGAACAGGGAGGTGCGGCGCTTGATGCCGTGAACGACGTACCCTTTGTTGAGCAGAAACTCCGCCAGATACGCGCCGTCCTGGCCGGTGATTCCGGTGATCAGCGCGACTTTGGGTTTGTTCATGATGCCGGGTATTGTAGCGTGCGTTGCCCTTACCCTAGATCGATGGAACGGCAGGGAGATGCCTTACAGCAGCACGACGCCGAACATCTTGCATGCCGTTCTTATGCCCTCGTCGAGCGAGGCGATCGGAACGGTCAGCCGGCGAGCAAGCTCGAAATAAACCGTGTCGTACCCTTGGAGATGGTAGCGTCGGCTGAGGTCGATGAGCGCTGCCGCGTCGATCTCAATTGCAAGTGTCTCGGGTTTGAGTCCCCGAATCGCAAGCTGCGATGCCCGAAGTTTCGCAGCCGAGATTCGCTTGTCGCGCTTCGCAGCAATCAGCACGCTGCCGAGCTCGTAATGCCACAGATCGGGAACAGCAGGAACAAGCTCGTCCCCGCCTATTCGTTCCAGAATGCCCTCGGCGTACCGGCCTCCGGGGCCGCCGCCCGGCAAGAACCATTCAACCGCTACGCTTGCGTCAAGAACGAAGCGCTCGGCGGGCATATCGCGCAGCGCGAATTTCCTTCAAATACTTGCGGCCGGTCTTTCCACCGCGCGCGTGGTTTGCTCGCCGCAGACCCGTCAACAACAAGACCGCGGCGCGACAGCGCGACGAGCGCGCGTTCGCGTGCGCAGGTCGGATAATGTAAATACCTGGCGCCGGTGAAATCTTGAGGAGCTTGTCAGGGGCGTTCATCTTTCATGGCTGCGTTCGACTCGATTCCTTCATTATAGAAGGAGTTGGTGGCCCGATGCCGGGAAGGGGGCCGCTCCGGCGCTTGGCGACATGGCACCCCTCTTCGATGCGGAGCGGAGAGTCCGAGCGCGAATTGGACTCCCCTCTAAATTGGGGATAAGATTCAACGCCCTGCTGGTAACTCCTGCAGATAGTTCGTAAGTTCCCGACTCAGTTTTTGAAATGGATCTTATATGCGGACTAACTTTTTCTTTTTCGGAATCGCTCTCAGCATCCCGCTCGGGATGCCCGCCTGGGCGCAGGTCGATCCCACCCAACAGCAAACCACGACCGCTCCCATAACGCAGGAGCAGGCTCCAGCGATGCCGAGCCTCCAGGACATCCGCGGCCCGCTCAACACGATCAGCAACCGCCCGCGCGCGATAACGGGCACGCAATCGGGCGCCGCGCCGGGTGCGCGCACCGCATTCCCGGGCAGCGATCTGCAGGAGCGCATCAAGGAGTTCGAATTCGAGCAGCTTCAGCGGGACCTTCAAGCCGAGCAGAGGGAGCGCAACGAGTTCCAGCAGTTCGTGATGCAGGCGATCGGCCGCGATCTGCCGATGTTCGGCGCCAACCTCTTCCGCACCGTGCCGAGCACCTTCGCCCCGGTCGACAACATTCCGGTCGCGGCCGACTACGTCGTCGGGCCGGGCGACGAGATCCAGATCCGCGCCTGGGGCCAGATCGACGTCGATTACAACGCCTCGGTTGACCGCGACGGCACGATCAGCGTGCCCAAGGTGGGCGTGATCAACGTCGCCGGGATCAAGGCGAGCGATCTTCCCGCCTTTCTCAAGACCGTGTTCGGGCGCACGTTCCGCAATTTCCAGCTGACGGCGACGCTCGGCAGGCTGCGCTCGATCCAGATTTTCGTCGTCGGGCAGGCGAAGCGCCCCGGCACCTACACGGTGAGCTCGCTCAGCACGGTGGTGAGCGCGGTGTTCGCCGCGGGCGGGCCTTCCACCAAAGGCTCGATGCGCAACATCCAGCTGAAGCGCGGCAACCTGGTCGTCGCCGAGTTCGATTTGTACGATCTGCTTCTCT
>DASPWT010000234.1:0-8173 GCA_035637655.1 Burkholderiales bacterium
ACTCAGAAGCGCAAATACCTGCCGAAGCTCGTCGCAGGTGAATGGGTTGGCGCCCTCGCCATGTCCGAGCCCGGTTCGGGCTCGGACGTGGTCTCGATGAAAACCCGGGCCGAATATCGCAAGGGCAGGTTCGTCCTGAACGGCAGCAAGATGTGGATCACCAACGGGCCGGACGCCGACGTGCTCGTGGTCTACGCGAAGACGGACGCCGATGCTGGAACGGGGGGCATCACAGCCTTCATCGTCGAGAAAGGCTTCACGGGTTTTTCCACTGCGCAAAAGCTCGACAAGCTGGGCATGCGCGGCTCGAACACCTGCGAGCTCGTGTTCCAGGACTGCGAGGTGCCGGAGGAAAATATACTGTCGGAGGCGGGCCGCGGCGTAAACGTCTTGATGTCGGGCCTGGATTACGAACGCGCGGTGCTCGCAGGCGGGCCCCTCGGCATCATGCAGGCCTGCCTGGACGTGGTGGTGCCCTACGTGCACGAGCGCAAGCAGTTCGGCCAGCCGATCGGCGAGTTCCAGCTGATGCAGGGGAAGCTCGCCGACATGTACACGACCCTGAACGCCTGTCGCGCCTACGTGTATGCGGTCGGCCAGGCCTGCGACCGCGGCGAGACCATGCGCAAGGATGCGGCCGGGGCGATCCTCTACGCCGCGGAAAAGGCCACCTGGATGGCAGGCGAAGCGATCCAGTGCCTCGGCGGCAACGGCTACATCAACGATTACCCGACCGGGCGCCTGTGGCGCGACGCCAAGCTCTACGAGATCGGCGCGGGAACTTCCGAGATCCGCCGCTGGCTGATCGGGCGAGAGCTGTTTTCCGAGACCGCTTGAGCCCGGCAGCTATGAAGAAAGGAGAACTGCCATGTTGAACGATCCTGTTGTCATCGTCTCCGCCGCACGCACGCCGATGGGCGCGTTTCAGGGCGAGTTGAAAGACCTCACTGCGCCGCAGCTGGGCGCAGCCGCGATCCGCGCCGCAGTCGAGCGTGCCGGCATCAAGCCCGATCAAGTGCAGGAAGTGATCATGGGCTGCGTCCTTCCCGCTGGCCAGGGCCAGGCGCCCGCGCGCCAGGCGAGCATCGTCGCAGGCTTGCCGCTTTCCACGGGCTGCACCACCGTCAACAAGATGTGCGGCTCGGGCATGAAAGCGGCGATGTTCGCCCACGATCTCCTCGCGGCCGGCACGAACGAAGTCATGGTCGCCGGCGGCATGGAATCCATGACCAATGCGCCGTACCTGCTTCCGAAGGCGCGCTCGGGTTACCGCATGGGCCATCAGCAGGTCCTCGACCACATGTTTCTCGACGGACTGGAGGACGCTTACGACAAAGGCAAATTGATGGGCAGCTTCGCCGAAGACTGTGCGGGAAAGTACGGCTTCGCCCGGGAAGAACAGGACAGATTCGCGATCGCATCGCTCGAACGCGCCCAAGCCGCCAGCAAGAACGGCGCGTTCGCTTGGGAGATCACGCCCATAAACGTAAATGCGGCGATCAAGGCGGGGAAAAACGAGCGCTTCATGGAGCAGGACGAGCAGCCGTTCAAGGCCAATTTCGAGAAGATCCCGACGCTGAAGCCGGCGTTCCGCAAGGACGGCACGGTGACCGCGGCGAATTCGAGCTCGATCTCGGACGGAGCGGCAGCGCTCGTGATGATGCGCCGTTCCACCGCCGGAAAACTGGGCCTCGCGCCGCTGGCGGTAATCATCGGCCACAGCACGCATTCCCAGGAGCCGGGCTGGTTCACCACAGCGCCGGTGGGCGCGATCAAAAAGCTCTTCGATGCGACCGGCTGGAGCGCCGGCAAAGTTGACCTCTACGAAATAAACGAGGCGTTCGCGGTGGTCACTATGGCCGCAATGAAGGAACACGGCCTGCCGCACGACAAGGTCAACATCCACGGCGGCGCCTGCGCGCTCGGCCACCCGATCGGAGCGTCGGGTGCGCGCATCCTCGTCACCCTGATCGGCGCTCTCAAGAAGACCGGAGGCAAGCGCGGCATCGCGAGCCTATGCATCGGCGGGGGCGAGGCCACCGCCATGGCGATCGAGATTGCGTGATGCCGAACCCGATCGAATTCTATTTCGACTTTTCCTCGCCCTACGGCTATATCGCGAGCGAGAAAATCGATGCGCTCACGGCGAAATACGGCCGCGAAGTGACTTGGCGGCCGTTCCTGCTCGGGGTCGCGTTCAAGACGACGGGCGGCGTACCGGTGCCCACCATACCGATGAAGGGCGCTTATCATTTACGCGACATAATCCGAACGACCAAGTATCACGGCGTTCCCTATCGCCCTCCCACGGTTTTTCCCATTTCCTCGGTTTCCCCTTGTCGCGCTTTCTACTGGCTGGACGCAAAAGAACCCGGGCGGGCGAAGGACCTCGCCAAGGCGCTCTACCATGCTTACTTCCTCGATGACGTGGACATTTCGAGCGCCGACAACACGGTCGCCGTGTGCGCGACGTTCGGCCTGAAGGCCGATGAAGCCCGCGCCGGCATCGCCGATCAGGCGGTGAAGGACCGCACCCGGGCTGAAGTCGACAAAGCGATCGCGCGCGGGGCCTTCGGTTCGCCATACATCATCGTCGACGGCGAGCCTTTCTGGGGTTCCGATCGTTTGGACCAGATCGATAAATGGCTCGCGACGGGAGGCTGGTAGAACGATGGCCGAGTATTTGGTCTACGGGTTCGCGCAGTCCGGAAATTCCTACAAGCCGGCGCTTTACCTGGAGCTCGTCGGCGCGGACTGGAAGCCGCGGTTCGTCGACTATTTCAACGGTGAGACGCGCACCCCAGAGTACCGGAAGATCAACGTCATGGGCGAGGTGCCCGTGCTCGAGCACGGCAAATTCCGCCTGACGCAGTCGGGCGTCATTCTCGACTACCTCGTCGAGCGCTTCGGGCGCTACGGCTGGAACGACAACGCCGAGCGGCGCGACATCCTGCGCTGGCTGCTCTGGGACAACCATAAGCTCACCAGCTACACCGCCACCTACCGCTACCTGCGCGTCCTGGCGTCGAACCCGGACAAGACGGTCGTGGAGGAATTCGGCAAGCGCGCCCAGGCTGCCTGGAAAGTGCTGGACACCCATATGACCGGACGTAATTACGTCGTCGGCGAGCGGCTTACCATTGCCGACATCTCGGCCTGCGCCTACCTATTCTTCGAGGACGAGCTGGGTGCGGACTGGAACCAGTATCCGGGCATTCGGGAGTGGCTCGCGCGCATTCGCGTCGAGCCGCGATGGAAGCATCCCTACGATCTGCTCCCAGGGCATCCGCTCCCGGGCCGCGCGCGAGACGCTCGATGAGCGCGATCAAGAGCAAGCTCAACCCCCAGTCCGACGAGTTCCAGGCGAACGCCGCGGCGATGGCTGCGCTCGTCGCCGACCTGCGCGCCAAGGTCGAGCGCGCCGCACAGGGCGGCGACGAATCGGCGCGCGCCAAGCACGTGGCGCGCGGAAAACTGCTGCCGCGCGAGCGCCTGCGCCTGCTGCTCGACCCGGGCTCGCCGTTCCTCGAACTCTCGCAGCTTGCCGCGTTCGGCGTGTACGAGGACGACGCGCCGGGCGCCGGCATCATCACCGGCGTCGGCCGCGTCTCGGGCAGGGAGTGCGTGGTGGTCGTGAACGACGCCACGGTCAAGGGCGGAACGTACTACCCCATCACGGTGAAAAAGCACCTGCGCGCGCAGGAGATCGCGCTTGAGAACCGGCTTCCCTGCATTTACCTGGTGGACTCGGGCGGTGCGTTCCTGCCGGAGCAGGACAAGGTCTTTCCCGACAGGGAGCACTTCGGCCGCATCTTTTACAACCAGGCGGTCATGTCGGCTGCCGGAGTTCCGCAGGTCGCGGCGGTGATGGGCTCGTGCACCGCCGGCGGCGCCTACGTGCCGGCCATGTCAGACGAATCCATCATCGTCAAAGGGCAGGGAACGATCTTTCTCGGCGGCCCGCCGCTGGTGAAGGCCGCGACCGGGGAAATCGTCTCCCCGGAAGAACTCGGTGGGGCGGAGGTGCACTCGCGACAATCGGGCGTCGCCGATCACTACGCGCAGAACGACGCCCACGCGCTCGCGATCGCCCGCGCTATCGTCGCCAACCTCGGCAACGCGAAAAAAGCGGGCCTCGCCCTGCGCGAGCCGGTCGAGCCGCTCTACCCCGCCGACGAATTGCACGGGGTCATCCCCGAAGACAAGCGCAAACCCTACGACGTGCGCGAGGCGCTCGCGCGCATCGTCGACGCAAGCGAGCTCGACGAGTTCAAGGCGGACTACGGCACCACGCTGGTGACCGGGTTTGCGCGCATCTGGGGTTACCCGGTCGGCATCGTCGCGAACAACGGGATCCTGTTCTCGGAATCGGCGCTGAAAGGCACGCACTTCATCGAGCTCGCCAGCCAGCGCGGCATTCCGCTTCTTTTCCTCCAGAACATCACCGGCTTCATGGTGGGGAGAAAGTACGAGGCGGGCGGCATCGCCAAAGACGGCGCCAAGATGGTGACCGCGGTCGCATGCAGCCGGGTGCCGAAATTCACCGTCATCATCGGCGGCTCGTTCGGTGCGGGCAACTACGCCATGTGCGGGCGCGCTTTCGGGCCGCGCTTCCTTTGGATGTGGCCGAACGCCCGCATCTCGGTGATGGGAGGGGAGCAGGCGGCTTCCGTCCTCGCCACGGTGAAGCGGGACGGCTTCGAGGCGAAGGGCGGCGCCTGGAGCAAGGCGGAGGAGGAGGATTTCAAGCGTCCCATCCTCGACCAATACGAGCGGCAGGGGCATCCTTACTACGCCAGCGCGCGGCTCTGGGACGACGGAGTGATTGCGCCGGAGGAAACGCGCCGCACCCTGGCGCTTGCGATCTCGGCGTCCCTCAACGCGCCGATCGAGGAGACGAAGTTCGGGGTCTTTCGGATGTAGCCAAGGACTGTTTGCTGTTCTATCCTGCGGCTCGTCGATTGCAAAAAAGATCATAAGAGCCCGTGCCCCGGATATTCGACAACATCGACCGCGATTTGCTACCCGCACTTCGGGCTTCGCTCGAAGTCAGCACCCACGCCGATTTTTCTGTCGGATACTTCAACCTGCGTGGCTGGCGGCAGATCGCCGATCTTGTAGAGCTCTACACAGGCAACGAGAGCAGCCGTTGCCGCCTGCTCGTAGGCATGCAGAAACTGCCCGAGGACGAACTTCGAGAGGGCCTATCACTCGAAGGCGATCCTATCGGGCTCGACAAGCAGCAGGTGGACCGGCTGCGGCGGCGCCTAGCTGAGGATTTCGAGAAGCAACTCGCCTTCGGCGCACCGACCGAGGCAGACGAACGGGCCTTGCGGGTGCTTGCGCGGCAGCTTCGTTCCGGCAAGCTGAAGATCAAGCTGTTCCTCCAGTACACGCTTCACGCCAAACTCTATCTCGTTCATCGGACGGACCCGCAAAACCCGATGATCGGCTACGTCGGAAGCAGCAATCTCACATTTTCAGGACTCCTCAAACAAGGCGAGCTGAATGTAGACGTGCTCGACGAAGACGCCTGTCTGAAACTTTCCGCGTGGTTCGACGCGCGCTGGAGCGACCGTTGGTCGCTCGACATCACGGAAGATGTCGCCCAAATCATCGAACGAAGCTGGGCACGCGAGGAGGCGCTCCCGCCGTTTCACATCTACCTCAAGATGGCCTACCACCTGTCGCGCGAGGCCCGCGAGGGGATCACCGCGTTTCGCATCCCTGACATCTTCAAGGATGAGTTGCTCGAATTCCAGAGTCGTGCGGTTCAGATCGCGGCCAACCACCTGAACAAACGTTACGGCGTACTGATCGGCGACGTGGTCGGGTTAGGCAAGACCCGCATCGGCGCCGCACTCGCGCGCATGTTCGAAGACGAGCATGGCATCGAGACCCTGATCCTCTGCCCGAAGAACCTCGTGCCGATGTGGGAGCGCTACCGCGAACGTTACGGGCTCCGGGGCATGGTCTTGCCGCTGACGCTGGTGGGCAAGAAGCTACCGAACCTCCGGCCCTATCATCTGGTTCTAATCGACGAGAGCCACAACCTTCGCAATCGCGAAGGACAACGCTACAAAGCGATTCTCGAATACCTTCGGCAATGCCATTCACGAGTGATCCTGCTCTCGGCGACGCCCTACAACAAGCAGTACCTCGACCTTTCCAACCAGCTACGTTTGTTCCTCCCGGAAGACAAGACGCTGCCCTGCCGGCCGCAGCGGGCGATCGAACGACACTTCGGTGGAAACGAACGTCTCTTCGAGACCAAGAAGCAGTGCAAGGCGAACTCGCTACAAGCCTTCGAGCACAGCGAGGAGATGGAGGACTGGCATGATCTGCTGCGCCATTACATGGTCCGGCGCACGCGCTCCTTCATCCTCGACAATTACGCGCTGCTCGACGAAAAGGGCCGGCGCTATGTGGAACTGGCCGGCGACAAGCGCGCCTACTTTCCGATTCGCGAGGCCCGCACTGTGGGTTTCACCATTCAGGGTGAAGATCCGAACGATCAATACGCGCGCCTCTACGCCGATGACGTTGTCGATGCCGTCAACCGGCTCAGGCTCCCGCGCTATGGTCTAGGCAACTATGTAAAGGAACGAATAGACCCCAAGCCCACTGCCGCCGAGGAACGCATGATCGAGAACCTCGGGCGCGCGGGTACGCGGCTGATGGGGTTTTGCCGCACCAACCTCTTCAAGCGGCTCGAATCTTCTGGATCGTCGTTCCTGCTCTCGATCGAGCGCCACATCTTGCGGAATTTCATTTACCTCTACGCCATCGAGAACGGACTCGATCTCCCCATCGGTACCCAGGACGCCGCGCTTCTAGACACCCGATTCTTCGACGACGAGGACAGCCAGGCAGCTCTGGAGCTTGACGACGATGGCGTTGACGGCGAAGGAATTGAACCGCTTACCGCCCGTGAACCTTCGGAAGCCGCTCTGCGCGCCGAAGCGGTCAGGTCGTACCGCACCTATAAGGCGCACGGCGGGCGCCGCTTCAAGTGGCTTTCGCCGCGGCTGTTCAAGAAGGACCTCGCCGCCGACCTCCAAGCGGACGCAGAACTGCTTCTGCGAGTGTTCGCACTGGCGGGAGCTTGGAATCCACAAGGCGACGCGAAGCTGAACGCACTCGCGGAGCTGATCGGCAAGCGACACAGGAACGAGAAGCTTCTCATCTTCACGCAATTTGCCGACACCGCGCGCTATCTAAAGGAAGAGCTCGATCGCCGCGGTGTGAAAGCGCTTGCGGCGGTCACAGGCGATGCGGCCGACCCCACACGGCTCGCGCTACGCTTCAGTCCGGTCTCGAATGAGGGGCGCAAGGAAATAACCAAGGCTGATGAACTGCGCGTTCTGATCGCCACCGACGTGCTGTCTGAGGGACAGAACCTTCAAGACGCCGCCATCGTCGTCAACTACGACCTGCCTTGGGCCATCATCCGCCTGATCCAGCGCGCTGGGCGTGTGGATCGCATCGGCCAGCAGGCGGAATCGATCCAGTGCTATTCGTTCATGCCGGCCGAGGGCGTCGAGCGGATCATCCGTCTTCGCGCCAAAGTCCGCGAGCGCCTGAAACAAAACGCCGAAGTAGTCGGGACGGACGAGGCCTTCTTCGAGGACGATCCGGACACGCTCAGACTTGAGGACCTCTATCACGAAAAGGCAGGCGCTCTGGACGACCCGGCCGACGACGAGGTGGATCTCAGCTCCTATGCTTGGCAAATCTGGAATAACGCCACCAAAGACAACGAGGATCTGCGCAAAGCCGTCGAGACCTTGCCCAACGTAGTGTATTCATCGAAGGCTCGAACCGAGCAAGATGGCGTGCTCGTATATCTGCGCACTGCGGAAGACAACGACGCACTCGCATGGCTGGCGAGCGACGGCAAGGTAGTCACCGAGTCGCAGCTCGACATCCTGCGTGCCGCAGCGTGCGTCCCCGACACACCCTCGCGCCCTCGCGCGGAGCGGCATCACGACATCGTTAAGCAGGCGGTGAGCGCCCTCGTGGAACAGGAGCGCTCGACGGGCGGTAACCTCGGGCGTCCGAATGGTCCGCGGGCGCGGACCTACGAAAAGCTCAAGCGTTTGGCTGAAACGCGTAAGGGGACGCTTTTCCCGGACCGTGAGCTCGAATTTGCGGTCGATGACATCTACCGCCG
>DASPWT010000235.1:0-7218 GCA_035637655.1 Burkholderiales bacterium
GGCAATACCGTGGTGGTGATCGAGCACAATCTGGATGTGATCAAGACCGCCGACTGGGTGATCGACCTCGGCCCCGAGGGCGGCGAAGGCGGCGGGCGCATCCTCGCTCAGGGGACCCCCGAGGACGTGGCCGCCATGGACACGAGCTTCACCGGCCGAACCCTGCGCAACGTGTTGGGAAAAAGGGAGAGACGCGCGGCGTAGCCTAAAGCTTGGCCTTGTTCGCCCCCGACGGCTCGGGCGGCGCCTGACGCCCCGGCCGCGTCAGGATTTCCGGCCGCAGGATCTCGTCGAGCTGTTCCTTGGAGAGCAGGTTTTTCTCCAAAACCAGATCGTATACGGTCCTGCCGGTGGCAAGGGCTTCCCGCGCGACCTCGCTTGCCGCGGAGTAGCCGATATAGGGATTGAGCGCGGTCACGAGACCGATCGACTCCCGGACCGCCTGCGCCATGCGCTCCCGGTTCGCGGTGATGCCGGTAACGCAGCGCTCGCGCAGGGTGTCGCACCCGTTGCGAAGATGCATCAGGCTCTTGAACAGGCTGTAGGCGATGACGGGCTCGAAGGCGTTCAGTTGCAGCTGCCCTGCTTCAGCGGCAAAGCTCACGGTCACGTCATTGCCGATGACCTCGAACGCGATCTGGTTCACGACCTCCGGGATGACCGGATTGACCTTGCCGGGCATGATGGAGGATCCCGCCTGCACCGGCGGCAGGTTGATCTCGCCAAGGCCGGCGCGTGGGCCCGAGGACAGCAGCCGCAGGTCGTTGCAGACCTTGGAAAGCTTCACCGCGATCCGTTTCAGCACGCCGGAGAGCTGCACGAAGGCGCCCGCGTCCTGCGTCGCTTCGACCAGATTCGAAGCGGTCACGAGCCCGATGCCGGTGAGTTCGGCGAGCCGCTGGCACGCGAGCGCCGCGTAATCGGGGTGGGCGTTGATGCCGGTGCCGATGGCGGTCGCCCCCAGATTGATCTCGGTGATGAGCAGCGCCGCCTCCCTCAAGCGCTCCTCGTCCTCGTGCAGCATCACGGCATACGTGGACAGTTCCTGGCCGAGCGTCATCGGCACGGCGTCCTGGAGCTGCGTTCGCCCCATCTTCAGGACGTCGGCGAACTCCTGCGCCTTGGCGTCGAAGGCGCGGCGCAGCTCCCGCATGGCTGCGCCGAGGCGGTCGATCGCGAAATGCAATGCCACCTTGACTGCCGTCGGATAGACGTCGTTGGTGCTCTGGCTCATGTTGACGTCTTCGACCGGGTGCAGATGCTGGTACTCGCCGCGCTTGTGGCCGAGCAGCTCGAGCCCGCGGTTGGCGATGACTTCGTTGGCGTTCATGTTGGTCGAAGTGCCCGCCCCGCCCTGGATGACGTCCACGACGAACGGGTCGAGGAGCTTGCCTCCGCGGATCTCCTCGCAGGCTCGCGCGATCGCATCGGCCTTGTCGTCCGGAAGCAGTCCGAGGGCATTGTTCGCGAGCGCAGCCGCCTGCTTGACGCACGCGAGCGCGCGCACGAGGTCCGGGTAGATGGAGATCGCAGTCCCCGTGATGGGAAAGTTTTCCAACGCGCGCAACGTGTGGATACCGTAATAAGCGTCGGCAGGGACCGCCCGGTCGCCCAGGAGATCGTGCTCGATGCGCGTCGGCGCCTGGCTCATGTCGCGCTCCTTCTCAGACAGGAGATCAAATTCTAATCCGCCCGGGGCGCTCTGCCCCTCCGCGGTCGCCGGTGCCGCTTGGACAAGGAGCGGGGGACTCCCGTAGAATCGTGCAGCCTCCCCACCATCCAGCCCCGACTCGAACGGCCCACAAGGAGACTGACATGACCCGACCGATCACCCTGATTCTTGCCGCACTGGCTGTGGCCGTTGCAGTTCCCGCGGGCGCGCAGGAAGGCACTCTAAAAAAGATCAAGGACAGCGGCTCGATCACCATCGGCCACCGCGACGCCTCGATCCCGTTCTCCTACTACGACGACAAGCAGCAGCCGGTCGGCTACGCGATCGACCTGTGCCTGAGGATCGTCGACGCGGTGAAGGCCGAGCTGAAGATGCCCAAGCTCGACGTCAGGTACCAGCTCGTCACCTCGGCCAACCGCATTCCGCTCATGGCGAACGGCACGATCGACCTGGAATGCGGCTCGACCACCAACAACCTCGCGCGCCAGGAACAGGTTTGGTTCACGATCACTCACTTCGTAACCGCCAACCGCTGGATCGCGAAGAAGTCCGCGAACATCCGCTCGCTCTCCGACCTGAAGGGCAAGACCATCGTCTCGACCGCGGGAACGACCAACATCAAGCAGATCACCGAGATCAACGGAGCGCAGAACCTCGGCATGAACATCATCTCGGCAAACGGCCACCCCGAGGCCTTCCAGATGGTCGAGACCGGCCGCGCCGTGGCGTTCGTGATGGACGACATCCTGCTCTACAGCCTCGCCGCGCAATCGCGCAGCCCCGGCGACTATGCGATCTCGGCCGGAGCGCTCTCCGTCGAGCCTTACGGCATCATGCTGCGCAAGGACGACGCCGCGTTCAAGAAGGTGGTCAACGCCGCGATGACCAACCTCTACAAGTCGGGCCAGATCAACCCGATCTACGAGAAGTGGTTCCTGAAGCCCGTACCGCCGAAGGGCATCAACCTGAACGTGCCGATGAGCGATCAGTTCAAGCGGGTGCTCGCCAACCCCACGGATTCCGGAGACCCCGCCGCCTACAAATAGTGTTTCAGGGAGGGGATTGAACTACAACTGGCACTGGAAGGTCCTGCTCGAGACCGAGCCGGGCGGTACGGGAACCTATCTCCATTACCTCATCGTCGGCCTGGGCTGGACGCTCGCCACTGCTCTTGCAGCCTGGGTGATCGCGCTTGCGATCGGCGCGCTGGTCGGCACGCTGCGCACCACGCCCATGAAATGGGTGGTGCGCCTGGGAAACCTGTACGTCGAGATCTTCCGCAACGTACCGCTGATCGTGCAGATGTTCCTGTGGTTCTTCGTGGTGCCGGAATTCCTGCCCCAGGCGGCGGGCGATGCGATCAAGCAGATGCCGCCGCCCTGGAGCTCGTACGTCCCGGCGGTGCTGTGCCTGGGCATCTTCACCTCGGTGCGCGTCGCCGAGCAGGTCCGCGCCGGCATCAATTCGCTGCCTCGCGGCCAGCGCATGGCCGGCATCGCGATGGGGCTGACTGAAACCCAGACCTACCGCACCGTCATCCTGCCGCAGGCGTTCCGCATCATCCTGCCGCCGCTCACCTCGGAATTCATGAACGTCATAAAGAATTCCTCGGTGGCGCTGACCATCGGCCTGCTGGAATTGACCGGACGGGCGCGGGCGATGCAGGAATTCAGCTTCAGAGTGTTCGAAGCGTTCACCGCCGCGACGGTGATCTACCTGCTCACCAACCTGGTGGTGGTGCTCGCGATGCGCGCGCTCGAGAGGAAGGTCCGCGTTCCCGGCCTGATCGCCGTCGGCGGCGCGCCGCAGGCGGGGCACTAAAATGCAACACCTACGATGTGTTGCAGCGCAGAGACTGCCTGCGCTGCAACACGAGGGTTAAAGAAAAGCAAATGCCCGTGGGTTTCGATTTCGACGTCATCCAGCGCTCCTGGGGTTACCTCTTCCGGGAGGGCATGACCTTCACGCTCACGCTCACGGCGCTGGCGATGGCCGGCGGCATCGTCTTCGGCACGCTGCTCGCGATGATGCGGCTCTCCAGCCTGAAGCCCGTGTCGATGGTTGCGGGCGCCTACGTCAACCTGATGCGCTCGATCCCGCTGGTGCTGGTGATCTTCTGGTTCTTCTTCCTGGTGCCGTACATCGGCGCCTGGGTGATCGGCGCCAAGGAGCCGATCAAGGTCGGCGCCTTCTGGTCGGCGGCGATCACCTTCACCATGTTCGAGGCCGCGTACTACTGCGAGATCATGCGCGCCGGCATCCAGTCGATCGCGCGGGGGCAGGTCTGGGCGGGTTACGCGCTGGGGCTCGATTACTGGCAGACGATGGCACGGATCGTCCTGCCCCAGGCTTTCCGCAACATGCTGCCGGTGCTGCTCACACAGACCATCATCCTGTTCCAGGACACCTCGCTCGTGTACGTGATCTCCGCCACGGATTTCTTGGGCGCCGCCGCGAAAGTCGCCAACCGCGACTACCGCCTGGTCGAGATGTACAGCTTCGTGGCCGTGGTGTATTTCGTCGTCTCGTACGGCCTTTCGGCCCTGGTCAGGCAGCTCCAGGAACGCATCGCAATCATCAAGTAGGGTCCGATGATCTCGCTCAAGAACGTCAGCAAGTGGTACGGCGCTTTCCAGGTCCTCACCGGCTGCTCGACCGAGGTGAACAAGGGTGAAGTCGTCGTCGTGTGCGGGCCCTCGGGGAGCGGAAAATCGACGCTCATCAAGTGCGTGAACGGCCTGGAGCCGTTCCAGGAAGGCGAAATCACGGTCGACGGCGTTTCGGTCGGCGACCCGAAGACCGATCTCCCGAAGCTGCGCTCGAGGATCGGCATGGTGTTCCAGAACTTCGAGCTGTTTCCGCACATGAGCGTGACCCGCAACCTGACGCTCGCGCAGGTGAAGGTGCTCGGGCGCAGCCCGGAGGAAGCGACGCAGAAAGGCTTGAAGCTGCTCGAACGCGTGGGACTCTCCACCCACAAGGACAAGTATCCCGGCCAGCTCTCCGGGGGCCAGCAGCAGCGCGTGGCGATCGCCCGAGCGCTCGCCATGGATCCGATCGCGATGCTGTTCGACGAGCCCACCTCGGCGCTCGACCCGGAGATGATCAACGAGGTGCTCGACGTCATGGTCGAGCTCGCCCGCGAAGGCATGACCATGATGGTGGTCACGCACGAGATGGGCTTCGCCCGAATGGTCGCCCACCGCGTCGTCTTCATGGACCGCGGCGAGATCGTCGAGGACGCCTTGAAGGAGGATTTTTTCGGAAAGCCGCGCTCCGAGCGCGCTCAGCTGTTCCTGTCCAAGATACTGCATCATTGAGCCTCTCCTCTGCGGAGGGAACATGCCCGACCGAAACGTCAAGCTCCTGTTCGCCCTGTTTGCGCTGTCGGGCTTCACCGGGCTCATATACGAATCCGTCTGGTCGCACTATCTGAAGCTCTTCCTCGGTGCGGCGGCGTTCGCGCAGTCCTTCGTGCTCGCCGCTTTCATGGGCGGCATGGCGCTCGGGGCTTGGCTCGCGAGCCGCTGGAGCGCGCGATTGACGAACCTGCTCGCCGCCTACGGCTGGATCGAGGCGGCGATCGGGGGGGCGGCGCTGATATTCCACGAGTCGTTCGTGCTGCTGACGCAGCTCTCGCTCGATCACGTGATCCCGGCGCTCGGATCGCCGGGGGCCGTCGAGATCTACAAGTATTCGCTGTGCGCTGCGTTGATCGTGCCGCAGACGGCGCTGCTCGGCATGACTTTCCCGCTTTTGAGCGGTGCGGTGATCCGGCGCGGGCCCGAGGCGAGCGGGCATCATCTGGCGATGCTCTACTTCACCAACTCCATCGGCGCCGCGATCGGCGCTCTCGCGGCCGCTTTCCTGCTGCTCGGCTGGCTCGGCATGGCGGGCACGATGCGCCTCGCCGGCGCGCTCAATCTCGCGCTCGCCGCGGCGGTCTTCGCCATTGCACGCCACGGGGAACCCGCGGCACTTGCAGCGGCGCCTTTCGGCGGCGCCGCGCTCTCCGCAAGGTACCTGGTCCGGCTTTTCCTGGCCGGTGCATTCGTCACCGGCCTCGCGTCGTTCATCTACGAGATCGTCTGGATAAGAATGCTGTCGCTCGTGCTGGGCTCGTCGTTCCACGCATTCGAGCTGATGCTGTCGGCCTTCATCACCGGGCTTGCGCTCGGCGGACTGTGGATCCGGCGCCGCATCGACCACATCGCCGATCCGGTGCGCTACGCCGGCTTCGTGCAGGTCTTCATGGGCCTTGCAGCGCTCGCTACCGTTTTCGTCTATCACTGGACATTCGACTGGATGGCCTGGGCGCTCGGCGTGCTACAGCGCAATGAAGGCGCCTATCCCCTGTTCAACCTGTTCAGCCACGCGCTCGCCTTCGCGGTGATGCTGCCCGCCACTTTCCTCGCGGGAATGACGCTGCCGCTTTTCACGCACGTATTGCTGCGCGGCGGGCGAGGCGAGCGCGCGATCGGCCAGGTGTACGCCTCGAACACCCTCGGCGCCATCGCCGGAGTGCTCCTCGCCGTGCACCTTCTCATGCCTGAAGCCGGGCTCAAGCTCACCCTGGTTCTCGGAGCTGCCGCCGACATACTGCTCGGCGCGTGGCTGCTGAGATATTCGCTCGCGACTTTCCGGCGCCTCTACGCTTTCGCCGCGGTCATCCTCGGCATGCTCGCCGCGACGGCGACAGCGCGCGCCAGCATCCTCGAACCCGAACGCCTCTCCTCCGGCGTATTCCGCTACGGTCTAGCAAGCCCCGATTTCGGCCACGTGTACTTCTACCGCGAGGGCAAGACCGCTTCGGTCGCGGTACGCGCCCATCCGGGCACCCACATCATGACGATCATCACCAACGGCAAGCCGGACGCCAGCCTTCGTCTCGGCCCGGATTTCCCTCCCATCTCGGACGAATACACCCAGGCCTTGCTCGCGGCCTTGCCGCTGCTCATCAAACCCGATGCGAAGACTTTCGCCAACATCGGCTGGGGTTCCGGGCTCACCGCGGAAGTGGTGCTGTCGCACGCCGGCCCGCGCGTGCTCGACAACATCGAGATCGAACCGGCCATGGTGTCCGGGGCGCGCGCTTTCTTCCCGCGTGTCGCGCGGCCTTACCGCGATCCGCGCAGCAACGTGTATTTCGAGGACGCGAAGAGCTATTTCGCGCGCCACGCGAAACGCTACGACGTCATCACTTCCGAGCCTTCCAATCCCTGGGTCAACGGCGTCGCCGGCCTTTTCACCACCGAGTTCTACCGGGATACGAAGCGCTATCTCGCGCCGGGAGGTCTGTTCGTGCAGTGGCTGCACGTCTACGAGTTCAACGACCGGCTTCTGGGCTCCGTGCTCGCAGCCCTTGGCGAAAACTTTTCGGACTACGAAATCTACGAGGCGAATGTCGGGGACCTCGTGGTCATTGCGGTCGCTGAAGGCCGCGTGCCGCGTCCGGGCGCCCTGCCCGAGAAGGAAACCGGATTCATGGAGCAGCTCGGCCGGCTCGGCATCACCCGCATCGAGGAACTTTCCGCGCGCAGCCTCGC
>DASPWT010000236.1:0-4078 GCA_035637655.1 Burkholderiales bacterium
GGATTACAAGGCCGCGATGCTGCGCCGCGCGAAGCACAGATCCTCCCAGGCCTTGGCCTTGTCGGGGAGATTGCGCAGCAGGTAAGCCGGATGATAGGTCACGATGAGCGGCACTCCCTGAAAGCGATGCAAGCGCCCGCGCAAGCTCGCAATGCTCGCCTCGGTGTCGAGCAGGGCCTGCACCGCGAAGCGCCCCATCGCGAGGATCAGTTTGGGCTTGATGAGATCGAGCTGGCGCAGCAGATGGGGCGTGCACTGGCCGACCTCGAAGGGCTCCGGATTGCGGTTGCCCGGCGGACGGCACTTGAGCACGTTGCAGATGTAGACGTTCTCGCCGCGCGCGAGGCCGATCGCGGCGAGCATGTTGTCGAGCAGGCGACCGGCCTGTCCGACGAAGGGTTCGCCGCGCGCGTCTTCCTCGGCACCCGGGGCCTCGCCCACCAGCAACCAATCGGCCTGCTCGTCTCCGACACCGAACACCGTTTGAGTGCAGGTCTTGCGCAAGCCGCAGGCCTGACAAGCCGCCACAGCGGTTTTCAGCTCCGGCCAATCCATGCGCAGAATGCGCGCCGCGCGGTCATCGGCAAGATCGAGCTTGGCGGCCCTCACGAGGCCCGGAACGGGGGGAAGGATTTCGCGGCGCGGCGGCGGCGGTTTCAAAGCGACCGGCGCGTCCGAGCGGCTTTCCCCGGGTTTTCCTCGATCCCGAATTCCCGGTTCCCGCTTCGGCCCGCGCAGCTTCCACACGGGAGCGAGCCCCATCTCTTCCAGATAGCGCTCGCTACGCGCGCTCACAGGTCGAGCGCGAAAACCAGCGCGTCCTCGCGGCCTCGGTGCGCCGGATAGTAGCCGCGCCGCACTCCGATCTGCTTGAAGCCGTAGCCGGAATAGAGGCGCTGTCCCGCCTCGTTCGTGGGTCGGACCTCGAGGAACAAGACCTTCGCTTCGTGCTCTCGCGCGATTCCGACCACGTGCTCGAGGAGGCTGCGCCCATGGCCGCGGCGCTGCGCACGGGGGGCAACGCTCAAGTTCAGAAGATGGCCCTCGCCCGCGGCCAGCACGAGCACCGCGTAAGCGATCAGCTGCCTGTCGTCGCGGACCACCCAGCAGCGGTATCCGGCGCGCAGCGAGTCGCGGAAATTCACCAGCGTCCAGGGAAATTCATAGAGACTCTGCTCGATCTCGAGCACCGGGCGAAGATCCGCCTCGCTCATCGGCTCGAAGCTACGGGCAGGTCGCAGTACGGCGCTCATCGGCGTTCGCTCGTCTTGAGCGCGACCTTGTCGCGCAGATACACCGGCACCGCCTCGGCAGCGTCCCTCGCCTCCCCCGCGGCAAAACGCGGGACCGCAAGTTTCAGCACCGCCCGCGCAGTCGGGGTCGTCTCGGGACGGATCGCCGAAACGCATTCTCCGAGCCGGGCCGCGAGGCCTTCGCGATAAACGGCGAATCCGTCGCCGCAGCCCAGCCAGTCTGTGCCGGACGCAAGGGGCACGGCCTCGGGCCGGTACAGGCCGGGAGCGGAAACTTCTTCCCATCTGGCGCCGGCCCTCCGGTACGCGGCATGATACACCTCGCCCCTGTGCGCATCGAGGCAGGCGATGATCCGGGAGCCTGCGGCTTCCTCCGCAAGAGCGAGCAGAGTTCCGATTCCGACCACGCCGATGCCGCGCGCAAGCGCGAGCCCCTGAGCGACGCCCGCCGCAATGCGAAGGCCGGTAAACGAGCCCGGACCCGCGCCGTAGGCGATGCCGTGGATTTGCGCCAATTCGAGCCGCGCCTCTATGAGCACCTGATCGACCATGTCGAGGACCCGCTCCGCGTGGCGCTGACCGGAGGGCTCGTGACGCGAAAACAGCGCCTCGCCGCGGCTTGCCGCTACCGAGCAGAAATCGGCGGAGGTATCGATCGCGAGCAGATTCATCGGCGCTTCTCCGGGGAATTCTAGCGGATCGCCGGGCCGCGCGCGGCGCTTGACGCCGGGCGTTCGAGCCCCGATGATTGTGCCGCCAAATAAAACGTCCGTCCGGAGGAAAGCATGCGTCAACGCATCGCGCTGATCGCCCTGGCGCTCCTGCCTGTTCCCGTATTCGCGCAGGACGCGTATCCGTCCCGCCCCATCACGATGGTCGTGGCGTTCCCGCCGGGCGGCGTGGCCGATATCACTGCGCGACCCACGGCGTTCGCGATGGAAAAGGTGCTGAAGCAGCGCGTCATCATCGAAAACAAGCCCGGCGCAGCAGGGGCCACGGGCAACGCCTACGTGGCGAACGCAAAGCCGGACGGCTACACGCTGCTCATGGCGCTCTCCTCCATCTCGGTGATCCCGGAAGCCGAGCGCCTCCAGGGACACAAGCCGCCTTACGAACTGAACCAGCTCGCTCCAATCGCCCTGATCTCCGCCGACCCCGTCGTTCTCGTGGTGCGCAAGGAAGCGCCCTGGGCGACCGTGAAGGATTTCGTCGAGGATGCGAAGCAGCGTCCCGGCAAGATCAGCTACAGCTCTTCCGGGATATTCGGCGCGCTGCACATGCCTTACACGCTTCTCGAGCACGCCACCGGGATCACGCTGTGGCACGTTCCCTACAGCGGCGGCGGACCGGCGGTGCAGGCCCTGCTCGGCTCGCAGGTGGATTCCACGGTGGGCGGTCCGGCGGCCATGATCGGCCAGATCAAGGGCGGGCGGCTGCGGCCGCTCGCGAGCTTCGGGGGCAAGAGGCTCGCCTCGCTTCCGGACGTGCCGACACTGAAGGAGCTCGGCATCGATGCAGAATATTTCATCTGGGCGGGATTGATGGCGCCCGCCGCGACTCCGCCGGCGGTCCAGCAGAAGCTGCGCGACTCGGTCCGCCAGACCGTGCAGGACCCCGACTTCCGCAACGCCATGGCGAAGCTCGAGACGCCGATCAACTATCTCGACGCGCCCGAGTTCCAGAAATTCTGGGACGCGGACGCGAATAAACTCGCCGAGGCGGTGAAGCGCGTCAAGATCGTCGAGCAGAGGAAATAGGCCGGGAATGGCAGCGGCACAAGGCAAGGTCATCATCACCTGCGCCGTGACCGGCGCGATCCACACGCCGAGCATGTCGCCGCACCTGCCGGTGACGCCGGAGGAGATCGCCGAAGGCGCGATCGGCGCGGCGCAGGCCGGAGCCGCGATCGTGCACCTGCACGCGCGCGAGCCCGCCGACGGCCGGCCGACTCAGGATCCGAAGATGTTCATGCGCTTCCTGCCCAGGATCAAGGCGGCCTCGAACGTCGTCATCAATCTCACCACCGGCGGCGCGCCGACCATGACGGTCGAGGAGCGGCTGCAGCCCGCGCTGCAGTTGAAACCCGAAGTCGCCTCGCTCAACATGGGCTCGATGAATTTCGGCCTGTACGAGATGCTCGGGCGCTACAAGGACTGGAAACACGACTGGGAGAAGCCTTACCTCGCAGGCAGCGACGAGCGCATCTTCAAGAATACGTTCCGCGACATCGCCCACATCCTCGAGTCCTGCAGCGGCAACGACACGCGTTTCGAGATCGAGTGCTACGACATCGGCCACCTGTATACAGCGGCGCATTTCCTCGACCGCAAGCTGGTGAAGCCGCCGCTATTCATCCAGTCGGTGTTCGGCATCCGCGGCGGCATTGGCCCGCATCCGGAGGACGTGATGCACATGAAGCGCACCGCCGACCGTCTGTTCGGCGACCAGTATTTTTGGTCGGTTCTCGGCGCCGGGCGCAACCAGATGTTCGTCGCCGCGATGTCGGCGGTGATGGGCGGCAACGTGCGCGTCGGCCTGGAGGACAGCCTGTGGCTCGGGCGCGGCACGCTCGCAAAAACCAATGCCGAGCAGGTCGCGAAGATTCGCCGGATTCTGGAGGAACTCGGCCTTTCGATCGCGACGCCCGACGAAGCGCGCGAAATGCTGAAGTTGAAGGGCGGACGAAACGTCGCATTCTGAAAGGTGACGGATCGATGAAGAGCTACAAGATCGCCGTCATCCCCGGCGACGGCATCGGAAAAGAGGTCGTGCCCGAGGGCCTGCGCGTGCTCGAGGCGGCCGGCCGCAGGTTCGGCATCGCGTTC
>DASPWT010000237.1:0-6221 GCA_035637655.1 Burkholderiales bacterium
AACCACGCGCTCCAAAGCAAAACGGCGGCACCGCGTCGATGCCGCCGTCCGCATGCCGCCGGCCCAGTCTCCTATTTTTGATCGACCCTCTCGCGCAGTTCCTTGCCCGCCTTGAAATGCGGCACGAACTTCTCCGGCACGTGCACCCTCTCCCCCGATTTCGGATTGCGGCCGACGCGCGCCGGCCGGTGGTTCAGCCCGAAGCTCCCGAAGCCGCGGATCTCGATGCGCTGCCCCTTCACCAGGCTCTGCGTCATCGCGTCCAAGATCATCTTGACGGTGAATTCGGCATCCTTGGCGACGAGCTGCGAATAACGCGTCGCGAGCCTCGCAATAAGTTCGGACTTGGTCATGCCGGTCTGGGATTATTGTTGAGCGTTCTTGTTGTCCAATTTCGCCTTCAGGAGCGCGCCCAGGTTGGTGCTTCCCGTGCTGGCGGCGCTTTCGCTCTGGAGCTTGGCCATCGCTTCGTTCTCCTCGGCAAATTCCTTCTGCTTGACCGAAAGATTGATGGTCCGGTTCTTGCGGTCGACGTTGATGATCATCGCCGTGACGCTGTCGCCTTCCTTCAGATGGGTGCGGGCGTCCTCGACGCGATCGCGGGAGATCTCGGAGGCGCGCAGGTAGCCCTCGAGGTCGTCGCCCATCGCGATGACCGCCCCCTTGGCGTCGACCGACTTGACGGTGCCCGAGATGAGCTTGCCCTTTTCGTGGCTCGCGACGAAGTTGTTGAAAGGATCGCCTTCCAGCTGCTTGATCCCGAGCGAAATCCGCTCGCGCTCGACATCGATCGACAGGACCTGCGCCTCGGTCTCCTCGCCTTTCTTGAAATTGCGCACCGCCTCCTCGCCGGGCAGCGTCCAGGACAGGTCCGAGAGGTGCACTAGGCCGTCGATTCCGCCCTGAAGCCCGATGAAGATGCCGAAGTCGGTGATCGACTTGATCTGGCCCTTGACCTTGTCGCCCTTCTTGAAGTTCATCGAGAACTCTTCCCAGGGATTGGGAAGGCACTGCTTCATCCCGAGGGAGATGCGGCGCCGCTCCTCGTCGATCTCGAGGATCATGACCTCGACCTCGTCGCCGAGCGCGACCACCTTCGACGGATGCACGTTCTTGTTCGTCCAGTCCATCTCCGACACGTGCACCAGGCCTTCGATGCCCTGCTCCACCTCGACGAAGGCGCCGTAGTCGGTCAGGTTGGTCACCTTGCCGAACAGGCGCGTTCCGGTCGGATAGCGGCGCGAGAGACCCACCCAGGGGTCTTCGCCCAGCTGCTTCAGGCCGAGGGAAACGCGGTTCTTCTCGGTGTCGAACTTCAGCACCTTCGCGGTGACCTCGTCGCCCACATTGAGCACTTCGGAGGGGTGCTTCACGCGGCGCCAGGCGAGATCGGTGATATGCAGCAGGCCGTCGATGCCGCCCAGATCGACGAACGCGCCGTAATCGGTGATGTTCTTGACGATGCCTTTGACGACCGAGCCTTCCTGCAGGTTTGCCAGCAGCGCCTGGCGCTCGGCGCCCTGCGAGGCTTCGAGCACCGCGCGGCGGGACACGACCACGTTGTTCCTCTTGCGGTCGAGCTTGATGACCTTGAACTCCATCTCCTTGCCCTCGTAGGGCATGGTGTCCTTGACGGGCCGGATATCGACGAGCGACCCGGGCAGGAAGGCGCGGATGCCGTTGGTCATGACGGTGAGGCCGCCCTTCACCTTGCCCGAAACCATCCCCTTCACCAGCGTGCCGGCTTCCAGCGCCTTTTCCAGATCGAGCCAGGCCGCGAGGCGCTTCGCCTTGTCGCGCGACAGGCGCGTCTCGCCGTAGCCGTCCTCGAGCGCTTCGATGGCGACGCTCGTGAAATCGCCGGGCTTGACTTCGACTTCGCCCTTGTCGTTCTTGAATTCCTCGAGGGCGATGAAGGATTCGGACTTGAGGCCGGCGTTGACGACGACGTAGTTCATGTCCACGCGGACGACTTCGGCGGTGATCACTTCGCCGGTGCGCATTTCCTTGCGCGTGAGGCTTTCCTCGAAAAGGGCGGCGAAACTTTCCTGCGGATCCTGGGGAGCTACTGCGGGAGCGGCATTCGACATAGACACCTTGCATCTGCCCGTCGCTTGAGGACGGGGTTCGTTGATCCACGACAAAAAAGCCAAGCCATTGCGCTGCTTGGCTTTGTGTCACCTGTTCCCCCCGCGGTACCAGTCCACTATCTGGGCCGCCGCCTGTTCGGCGTTCATCGACGTTGTGTCGAGCGGCCGCGCTCCGGGGCTTTGCCTGAGAGGCGCCGCGCTGCGCGTCGCATCGCGTGCGTCGCGCTCGCGCAAATCCTGCAAAAGGGCGGCCAGTGTAGCAGCGATTCCTTTCTCTTTCAACTGTTTATACCGACGTTCGGCGCGCGCCTCCAGGCTCGCCGTGAGGAACACTTTGAGGCTGGCATCGGGGAACACGATCGAGCCCATGTCGCGCCCCTCGGCGACCAGCCCCGGGGGCTCGCGAGCCGACCGCTGCCTGTCAAGGAGAGCCCGGCGCACCGCGGGCAAGGCCGCCACCCGCGAGGCCGCGAACGAGTTTTCCTCGGTGCGGATGGCGTCGGTCACGCGCTCGGCTTCGAGAAAGATCTCCTCCCCCTCGAAGCGGACCGGGAGCCGGGCCGCGATCGCGGCGAGCTTCGCTTCGTCGCCGGCATCGATTCCCTCTCGCGCGGCTGCAAGCGCCACCAGCCGGTAAAGGGCGCCGCTGTCGAGGCGGTGAAAGCCGAGAGTTTGCGCGACCCGCTGCGCGACCGTGCCCTTGCCCGATGCCGACGGGCCGTCGATCGCGATGACCGGCACCGCGCTCACGCCGCAACCCGCTGCGAAATACTCGCGAGCACATCGAAGTACTCCGGGAACGTCTTGCCGACGCACGCCGGATCGTTGATGCGCACTCTGATTCCGCCGAGCGCCGCAAGCGAAAAGGACATCGCCATCCGGTGATCGTCGTAGGTGTCGATGGTGGCCGGCTTGAGCGCCGCGGGCGGCGTGATCCGGAGAGCGTCGGCCCCCTCCTCCACGGCGGCGCCGAGCTTGCGCAATTCGGCCGCCATCGCGGCGATGCGGTCGGTCTCCTTGACGCGCCAGCTGGCGATATTCCGAATGGTGCTCGGAGCGTCGGCGAAGAGCGCCGCGACCGCTGCGGTCATCGCGGCGTCGGGAATGTGGTTCAAGTCCGCGTCGATCGCTTTCAGTTTTCCCCGGGCCGGTGCGCCGGATTCGATCCAGTCGTCGCCCATCGAGATGCTCGCCCCCATCTTCTCCAGCACCTCGGTGAAGCGGATATCGCCCTGGATGCTCGAACGCCCCACGCCTTCCACCCGTACCGGGCCCTCGCCGATCGCGCCCGCCGCGAGGAAATACGAGGCCGAGGAGGCGTCTCCCTCGACGCGGATCTCCCCGGGGCTCGAGTAGCGCTTGCCCGGAACCATGAACGACCTCCAGCCCTCGCGCCGCACCTCGACGCCGAAGCGTCGCATGAGGTTCAGGGTGATCTCGACGTAGGGTTTCGAGATCAGCTCGCCCTCGACTTCGATCCGCGTTTCCGATCCCGCCAGCGGTGCCGCCATCAGCAGCGCCGAGAGATACTGCGAGGACACATCCCCGCGCACGCGAACCGACGCCCCCCGCCGGATCGTGCCGGGGTGCAAGGCAAGCGGCGGAAAGCCTTCTTTGCCGAGATATTCGATCCGCGCGCCGAGCGCTCGCAGGGCGTCGACCAGGTCGCCGATCGGCCGCTCGTGCATCCGGGGCGCGCCCGAGAGCCGGTACTCGCCCCCGGCGAGCGCGAGGACGGCGGTAAGCGGCCGGAAGGCCGTGCCGGCGTTGCCCAGGCGAAGATCGGCGGACTTGTTCGGGAACGCTCCGCCGCGCACCGTGGCCGAATCGCGCTCGATGCGGACCCCCAGAAGCTCGAGGGCATTCAGCATCACGCCGGTGTCGTCGGAATCCAGCAGGTTCTCGAGGCGCGTCTTGCCGTCCGCCAGCGCGGCGAGCAGGAGCACGCGGTTGGAAATGCTCTTCGAGCCCGGCATCCTCACCGTGCCCGCCACGCGCGCGATCGGGTCGAGATCGAGGAATTTCACGTGTCCTTCAGCCAGCGGTCGCGCGCCTCGCGCGCCCCCGAGAAAAGCGCATGGAGCGCCCTCGCGTCGCCGCGCTCGAGCATCCTCTTCACGCGCTCGAGTTTCCCGCCGTAGCGGACGAGCTCGGCGAGCAGCGCCTTCTTGTTCGCGAGGCAGATGTCGCGCCACATCTCGGGGTGGCTGGCGGCGATGCGCGTGAAATCGCGGAATCCCCCCGCCGCGTAGGAAAACAGCTGCTGCGCGTTCTTGTGGCGCGCGACCTGATCGACGAGCGCGTAGGCGAGCACGTGCGGCAAATGGCTGACGCTCGCCATCACCGCATCGTGTTCCCTCGGCCGCAGCTCGAAGACGCCCGCCCCGCACCGCTCCCACGCGGCGCGCACCAGGGCGAGCGCTTCCGGCTCGGTTGCCTCGAGCGGCGTCAGCACCACCCTGCGCCCGCGATACAGTCCGGCGAACGCCGCATCGGCGCCGCTTTTTTCGGTGCCTGCGACCGGGTGCCCCGGCACGAAACGGGACAGCGCGCCTTTCAGCGCGCGCCGGGCGAGCGCGACCACGCCCTCCTTGGTGCTGCCGGCGTCGGTGACGACGGTCTTTGCACCGAGGTGCGGCGCGATCGAGCGCATCACCGCCCGCATCTGCCCGAGCGGCACCGCGAGCAGCACCAGATCGGCGTCCGCGAACGTGGCCTCATCGAGCGCACCGGCGGCGTCGATAATTTTCAGCTCGAGCGCGCGCCGGATATTCCGGGCGCCCCGGCCGACGCCGATCACGCGGCCGACCGCGCCCGCCCCTTTGAGCGCGAGCGCGAACGAGCCGCCGACGAGGCCGACGCCCACGACCACCAGCTTTTCGATGCGCTCCATCAAGCGTCGAGCGCCGCTGTCAGCGCCTTGAGGAACTTTTCGTTTTCTTTAGGAGTGCCCACCGTGACGCGCAGATGCTCGGGCATGTCGTAACCCGCCAGCGGCCTGACGATGACGCCTTGGCGCAGCAGCTTGTCGTACACCGTTCCCGCCCGGGACACGCGGAAGGTGAGGAAATTGGCGCACGACGGGATGGTCTCGAGCCCGAGCGCCTTCAGGCCGCGCTCGAGGCGCTCCAGCCCCAAGCGGTTCATCTTGGTGCTTTTCGCCACGAATTTCCTGTCCTCGAGCGCCGCCGCCGCGGCCGCGAGCGCAAGGCTGTTGACGTTGAAGGGCTGGCGCACGCGGTTCAAGAGATCCGCGACGTCCGGGTGCATGAGCCCGTATCCGACGCGCAGCCCCGCCAGGCCGTAGACCTTCGAGAAGGTGCGCGTGGCGATGAAATTCGGGTATTTCCTGAGCAGTGCGACGCTGTCGTAGCGCAGCTCGGGCGGCAGGTATTCCGAATAGGCCTCGTCCACCACCACGGCCACGTCGCGCCGCATGTTCGCCATGAAATTGCCGAGCTCGCCTCCCGTCGCGAAGGTCCCCGTGGGATTGTTCGGGTTGGCGATGAACACCAGGCGCGTCTCCGGAGTGATCGCGGCGAGCATCGCCTCGAGGTCGTGGGCGTAGTCTTTCGCCGGCACGACGATGCCCTCGGCGCCGCGCGCCTGGGTCGCGAGCGGATAGACCGTAAAGGCGTGCTGCGAATACACCGCCGCCCGTCCCGGGGCGAGAAAGGCGCCGGCCGCGAGCTCGAGCAGGTCGTTCGAGCCGTTGCCGACGACGATGCACTCCTGCGGAACGGCATAGCGGCGCGCGAGCGCGGCCTTGAGCTCGAAGGCGTTCCCGTCCGGATAGCGCGCGAGCTCCGCGAGCTCTCTCTTGATCGCTGCCTTCGCCTTGGGCGAGACGCCGAAGGGGTTCTCGTTCGAGGCGAGCTTGACGATCTTTTTTTCGTCCAGCCCCATCTCGCGGGCGAGTTCCGAGATCGGCTTGCCCGGCTGGTAGGGCGCGATGGCGCGGACATACGAGAGAGACTGCTCGCACAGGCTCATGGAGCGGCCCTAGAGAACGGCGGCCGGATAGCTGCCGAAGACCTTCACGAACGGCGCCTTGTCGCGCAGCTCGGCGAGCGCCTTGGCCACCTTTGCATCCTGCTGGTGGCCTTCGATGTCGACGTAGAAGTAGTACTC
>DASPWT010000238.1:0-5176 GCA_035637655.1 Burkholderiales bacterium
GACATCACGCCCGACTCGCAATGCGAGGCGTGCGCGTGCACGAAAGACTCGGGCATCGCTAGTCGACCCGGTCCAGGGACTCGCTGGAGATGCCCAGGGCCTCGGCGTAACGCAGCCGCAGCGCAAGCGGCAAACGCGAGAAAACCGCCGGCTTGAGATGGCGGCGCACGCGCCAGCGCCACAGGCCGGTGACTTGCGACAGCAGCTCCACGTCCATGCGCGCGCGATACATGTGGTATTCGAGCGGCGAGGATTCGCCCGAGAGCGCTCGCGCGCGAGCCTGCATCGCTCGCCGCTCCAGGTCCTCGACTGCCTGGCGCGTAACGATCTCCTCGACTTCCCAGCCGCGCGAGGGCACGAGCCGCAACTTGCCATCGTCGGCGACCGCGTAGACAGCTTTGCGATGGCCCGCCAGGGTCCGGTTACCCTCCTGGGGCACGTCGCGCTCACGCATGCTCTGTGGCGGTGAGGTAGATGAAACCGCTCGAGAAGCGTCCGCTCTCCGGCACCCAGCACAGGACATGCTGCCCGTCCCGCAGCCTGCCGCTCTTGAGCAATTCGTCGAGCATGATGTAGATCGAGGCCGATCCGACGTTACCCACCCGTTCGAGATTGGTGAACCAGCGTTCCTGGGGAATCGGCAGTCCCGCGCGCACGAGCCCGTCGGCGACCGGAGCGCGGAAGTATTCCGATGAATAGTGCGGCAGGAGCCAGTCGACACCTCCAGGCGAAAGCGCGCGGCGCGCGATAACGCGCGCGAGGGGCTTCACCAGGGTGTGCTCGATAACCTGGTCGTTCAGCAGCTTGACGTCCTGCTTCAGGGTAAACAGCGATTTCGCCTGACGCTCGCACGCCGAATAGCTCAGCCAGCCGCGCAGCGTGCCGTTCGCCTGCTTTTCCGCGCCGCCGTACATGCATACCGGCAGCTCGTGCGCGTATGAGAATATGTCCACCCATTCGATGCGCAGGTTCAGCCCGGGGCGCGGGGCGGGCTCGAGAAGCAGGGCACCGGCGCCGTCGGACAGCATCCAGCGCAGGAAGTCCTTTTCGAACGCGAGCTCGGAGTGCGCCTCCAGGATTTCCGCGCCGTTGGGCGGCTCGATATCGTAGTTCTGCGCGAGCAGGCCGAGCGAAGCGATCTCCGATCCGGTCACGACGGCGTTGCGCGCGTCGCTCGACGCGACCGACATCCAGCCGTACTTCAGCGCGGTGGCGCCCGATACGCACACGCCGGCGGTCGCTACGACCTCGCACACCGGCGCGCCGAGCTCGCCGTGGACCATGACCGCATGGTTGGGCAGCAGCTGATCGGGGTTGGAGGTTCCGCAGGCGAGGCACGCCAGGTCGTCGAGGGCGAAGCCGTTACCAGCCAATCCCCTGACCGCGGCGGCGGTGAGGCTCGCGTTGGTGTAATTCGGCTTTCCCGTGGCCGGATCGATCACGTAATAGCGGCGCCGGATGCCGTTGCTGCGCTGGACGATGCGGCGCGCGCGCGATGGCCGTCCGCCGACCTGTCCCAGGATCGCTTCGACCTGGTCGTTCTCGACCGGAGCATTCGGCAGGCACACCGAGCTGCGCGTGATATAGGCGATGCGGCGATCCATGTCCGGATTCTGCCTGTTCATCAGCGCCCCGACGGTAGCTCGTAGTACGCCTGCAGCGACCGCAGGCGCTTGGCGAACAGAGGCCGCGTGATCCGTTGTACGAGCAGACTCGTCGGAACGACCGCCAGTATCATCGCGACGAGGTAGACGCAGAACACGCCGAGCAAGGGCAATCGCCCGATCGATCCGGGAGCCCCGCCGAGACGGATCAGCCGCGACCATACCGAAAACGCCCGCTGCGCAGCGCGCTCGCTGAAAATCAATCGCGGATCGACGCGCGCAGCGCCCAGCCCGGCGAGCATCGGTGCGTCCTCGTGTTCGCGGTCGGCGCGCAGCGCGTTCAGGAGGGCCAGGCCGAAGCGATCGGCCTTTGCGATCTCCGGCTCCGCCACACCCGCCGCCGGCAAGCCCCAGAAGGCATCCCGCCGCCCGGTCAGGAGCCACCGCGGCATGGTGATGAAAGTCGCGAGCGTGCCGCCCCCGTCTATGAACGCCACGTTATCGCGCAACCGCCCGCCGGCTTCCCGGATCAGTTGTTTGACGGTTTCCTGCGCGAGCAGCCACATGTTGCGACACGCGATCACGGTCACGACCGGCCGCCCGCGCAGCAGCCGTTTTCCCGCCTCACTTTTCAGGAACGCGGTCATCGGACCCGACGGTGCGAGATACCAGACCTGATACGCCAGGATGATGAGATCGAACCGCTCGTCCGCGCGCACGGAGAATGGCTCGAGCGCCGGCGGCTCAAGCAGCACCGTTTCCGGCATCGCGTCCAGAAAGCTCCACAACGACCAGGGAAAGGGATACGGCCGCCGTGGGCGAAGCGGCTCTTCCGCGAGCTCAACATCGTTCGCCTCGGCCAGCGGCGACACCAGGGCGCGCGCCACGCGCGCGAGCTGGCCGGTTTGCGAAAAATGCACAACCAGAACCCGTTTCATGCCCCCCCAAGGCGCGCGCGTCGAATGCGGCGCATCTGCTGTCAGCCTCCCCCGAAAGAATAACCCGCGGGGCGCCGGGTGTCATCGGATTTTCCGCAGAGCCCAAACTTTGCCCGTTTCAAGCCTGCGCCGGGTCGGGCGGTGGCAACGCGCTCTTGCGGCGGCGGCGCCGGCGGCGGCGCCGCTCGCCCGGTTGCGGCGCCATGAGCATCGCCTGGCGCTCGGCGTCGTCCGCCTGCTGAAACTTTTCCCACCACTGCGAGAGTTCCTCGGGCGCTTCGCCGCTCGCGCTCCTCAGCACGAGGAAGTCGAATCCGGCCCGGAATCTTTCGTGCGCCAGGAGGCCGAAGGGACGGCGGCCGCTCCTCTGCTCGAGGCGCGGCTGCAGCGCCCAGATCTCCTTCATGACGGCGGTGAAACGGCGCGGGATCGCGAGCTTGTCGGACTGGATATCGAGCACGGTGTCCATCGCCTCGAACAGAGCCGGGATCGGCTTCAGTCCCCGCTGCTCGCTTTTTTTCCACGCCGCGAGAACCTCGTGCCACAGGAGCGCCGCGAACAGGAACGCGGGCGACACGGATTTGCCCGAGCGCACCCGGCTGTCGGTCTGCTCGAGCGCGAGAGTGACGAAGCGCTCGCCTATCGGCTGCTCGAAGATGACGTCGAGCAGGGGCAGCAGGCCGTGGTGCAGGCGTTCGCTGCGCAGCTGGCGCAGGCCCGTCGCCGCGTGGCCCGAGAGCAGCAGCTTCTGCATTTCCTCGTAGACCCGCGACGGGGGGACGTTCTCCAGCAGGTGAGCCAGCCCGCGTATCGGTTTTCGCGTGCGCTCGTCGATGGAGAATCCCGCCTTTGCGGCAAAGCGCACGGCGCGCAGCATCCGCAGCGGGTCTTCCCGGTAGCGGGCGCGCGCGTCGCCGATGATGCGCACGGATTTCCGCTGCAGGTCCCTCAGGCCGTTGTGGTAGTCGAAGAGAGTCTCGCTCGCCGGATCGTAGTACAGCGCGTTGATCGTGAAATCGCGCCGGATGGCGTCGTCCTCGCGCGTGCCGTAGATGTTGTCCCTGAGCACCCGGCCAAGCTCGTCGGTCTCCGTCGCGGTGCGCGCGCGAAACGTCGAGACCTCCACGGTCTCCTCGCCGAACATCACGTGCACGAGCTTGAACCGCTTGCCGATGAGGCGCGAGCGCCGGAACACCTTGTGCACCTCTTCGGGATAGGCGTCGGTGGCGACGTCGAAGTCCTTGGGGCGAAGGCCCAGCAGCAGGTCGCGCACCGCGCCGCCCACGACATACGCCTGATAGCCGTGGCTGTGCAGCACCTCGCAGACCTTGCGCGAGCCCTGCGAGATCGCCTCGCGGCCGATGCCGTGCTGCTCCTTCGGGACGGTTCTCGGCTCGGAACCGGAGCCGAACCGGAGGACGCGCCGGATGAATTTCTTGATCAAGAGGGAAGAAAACTCCCGGTGCCCGCCGCTTCCAGAGGGCACTGGTACAGCGCTTCGAGGTTGGCTTGGGTGAGCATGTCGCTTGAGCGCCCCAGGCTTGCGCGGCCCGCATCATACAGTAAAACCGCGAAGCCGCAGTGCCGGGCGGCGTGTCCGGGCTCGTGCAGCGCCGCGAGCACCGTCTTTCCGCCGGACGCGCACCGGGAGAGCGTCCGCATCACCTGCGCCTGGTGGTTCAGGTCGAGATGCTGCAGCGGCTCGTCGAGCAGCAGGATGTCCGCGTCCTGCAGGAGGACCTGCGCGATGCGGGCCCGCTGGCGCTCCCCGCCGGAAAGCGTGCGGTAGCCCTGAGCCGCGCGATCGGCGAGGTCGAGCTCGGCGAGCCGGCGGCGCGCGAGCCCAGCGCCTTCCTCGTCCCGGCTCCAGGCGCTCCTCGAGAGCGGATACCGGCCGAGCATGACGTAATCGAGCACGCTGCCCCAGAAATCGGTTTCCTCGTCCTGGAGCAGCACGGCGATGCGCCGGGCGAGTTCGCCGCGCCGGTGCGCGGCCAGCGCGACGCCGTCGAGCGCGATCGCGCCGGACTGCGGGGCGCGCAGGCCGGCGAGGGCGAGGATAAGGCTCGTTTTGCCCGAACCGTTGCGCCCGAGGAGCGACCAGAACGCGCCCGGGGCGAGCGCGAGATCGAGCGCGCGAACGAGCTCGCGCCCGCCCGCCGAGAGTCCGATTCCGGCCGCTTGCAGCATCAGCGCAGCCTCCCGAGGAGGAACAGCAGCACGGGCACGCCGATCATCGCGGTGAGAACGCCGACCGGGAGCTCGGCGGGCGCCGCCACCGTGCGCGCGAGCGTATCGGCGAGAGCAAGCAGGCTTCCCCCCAGGCACGCGGAGAGCGGGAGCAGGGCGCCATGGCGATGGACGCCCGAGAGCCTCAGCAGGTGCGGCACCACCAGCCCCACGAAGCCGATCGAGCCGCCGAGCAGGACCGCGGCGACGGTGGCAAACGTCGCGCAGCCGAAGGCGATCGACTGCTGCCGCGTCACCGCGACTCCGAGCGAGCGCGCCTTGTCTTCGCCGAGAATCAGCACGTCGAGCGCGGCCGATTGCGAAAAGGCGAGCGCCGCGCACGCCGCGAGCACGACGAGCGCGGCGCTCGGGTCGCCCGCGGGCGAGAGGTCGCCGAGCAGCCAG
>DASPWT010000239.1:0-12270 GCA_035637655.1 Burkholderiales bacterium
CTGCACCGTTTTGACCTGCATGTCGTACCAGTTGGCCCAGAACGTCGAGACAATCCCGCCGTGGTGCGTCATGTCGCGATACCAGTCGGCCGCCCCCTCCCAGATGCACATCGCCGCGAGGTGCGGCGGCGCAAGCGACGCCACGTGCCACTGGTTGATGCCGTAGTAGGAGATTCCGTTCAGCCCGACCTTGCCGCTGGCCCAGGGCTGCACGCCCGCCCATTCGATGCACAGGTAGAAGTCTTTTGTCTCGCGGGGAGAGAAAGGGTCGATGTATCCGGGCGAGCGTCCGGCGCCGCGGGAATCGACGCGCACGCAGGCGTATCCGTCCGGGACCCACTTCTCCGGATCGACGACTTCCCAGCTCTGGTAGTTGTTGGTCGAGCCGTAAGCCACATCGGGGTGCTCGGCGACCATGCGCTGCCACGCGCTCGGATAGCCTTCCTGGAAGGCGAGCCCCTTGGCATAAGGGCCGTAGCTGAGAATGACCGGAAACCGCCCTTCCGTCTCCGGACGGTACACGTCCGCCCGCAGCGCGAGCCCGTCGTCCATCTTGATCGGGACATCCCAGTCGATGCGCATCCCGTCGCGGAGCTCGCTCTTTGTCGAGGCCATGCTTGTCCCCTGATTTCGGCTTCGTTCAAGCTGTTATAGTTGTCGCGCCAATTTGACTCCACGCTGCGGCGCGGTGTCAACTGAACGGATCAAGGAGGCGAATTGAAAATCGGCACAGCAGGCACAGGCAGGATGGGCACGGCGATCGCCCAGCGTCTCATGAATCTCGGCCACGAACTCACCGTCTGGAACCGCACCGCCGCCAAGACCCAGCCGCTCGCCGCCGCCGGCGCGAAAATCGCCGCGACCCCGTTTCAACTCGCCTCGTCCTCGGAGGCGGTCATCACCATCCTCACCGACGCCGCGGCCATAGACGCGACCTATCACGGCAGAGATGGGCTTCTGTCCGGAAACGTTTCCGGAAAGCTCTTCATCGAAATGAGCACCGTCCGCCCCGAAACCGAGCAGCTGCTCGCTCTAGCGGTCAAGGGCAAAGGCGCGACCCTGATCGAGTGCCCGGTGGGCGGAACGGTCGGACCGGCGAAAGACGGAAAGCTCTTCGGCTTCGTCGGCGGCGAGGCGTCCGACGTCGCGCGCGCGAAGCCCCTGCTCGAACAACTGTGCCGCCGCGTGGAGCACGTCGGACCCGTCGGCGCCGGCGCGCGCATGAAGCTCGCGATCAACCTTCCCCTGCTCGTGTTCTGGCAGGCTTTCGGTGAAGCGCTCGCGCTGTGCCGTCCGCTCGGCCTGGACGCTGCGCGCATCGTCGATATCTTCGCGGATACCTCGGGCGGCCCCAACGTGCTCAAAGGACGTGCGGCCGCCCTTGCGGCCGCGCTTCAGGGCAAGGACGTGGGCGCGATCACCGTCGACGTCGACGCGATGCGCAAGGACCTGAAGACGATGATCGAGGAGGCGCGATCGCTCGGAACCACCCTCCCGGTCGCTTCGAGCGCGCTGCAGTGCTACGACGAGGCTTCCCGCGCGGGGCTGGGAAAGGGCGATATCACCACGATCCCGGTGCGCTGGATGAAACAGGGCGATGGCTAAACAGGCGCCTCACTGCACCGGCACCACTCCGTCGAGCTTGGCGAAGCATTCGCGCCGGGCCGTCTCCAGAAAGTCCCGGACAAAGGGCAGGCGCGCCACCTCGCGGGTCGTGGCGCCGTACAGGTTGCTCCACAGTCCGTTCTTGCCGATGCGCCGCGCGATCACGTATCCGTAATCCAGGTAGTTCTTGATTCCCCAGTTCGGAAGCGCGGCCACGCCCCGCCGGCTGGCCACCAGCTGCAGGATGGCGACGGTCAGTTCCGTGGTGCGGCGCCGGGGACGGACCTCCGCCGGTTGCAGCACCCGCCGGATCAGGTCGATGCGCTCTTCGGGCACCGGATAGGTGATGAGCGTCTCTTTCGCGAAATCACCCGCACCGAGAAAACGTTTCGCCCGCAGCCGGTGATCGGTCGGCAATACCGCGAGCACCTCGAAACGGAACAGCGGGTGATAGACGATGCCCCGCCGCGGCTTGTTCTCCGATCCGATCACGAGATCGGTCTTGTTGTCGGCGAGCAGTGCGAGCGGGTTGGGGTGAAAGCCCGATACCAGATCGAGCTCCACTTCCGACCAGTGCTTGCGAAAGGCATCCATGATCGGCATCAGCCAGTCGAAGCAGGTATGGCATTCGAGGACAATACGCAGCATTCCCACCGGTTTGCGGACGAGTTTCGTAAGATCGCGCTCGGCAGTCCGGACTTCGCCCATCACCGTGCGGGCCAATGCCACCAGCCGCTGGCCCGGCTCGGTGAGCTTTACCGACTGCCCATGGCGCTTCACCATCGCCACGCCGTAATGCGCTTCCAGCGCCTTCAACTGATGCGAAAGAGCCGACTGGGTCAGATGCACGCGCTCGGCTGCGCGCGACACCGTTCCCGCTTCGGTCAGCGCGAGCAGCGTGCGCAGGTGGCGGATTTCGAGCATGGGGGACGATTCAGCCGTCGCGAATACTATGAATAGTACTCATGCTATATTAACAAACTTTCATTGGATTCATAAATGAGTATAGCGGATGATTCCGCCATTCGTCAAAGGAGCGGACCGTGACCGTCGCACACATACTGGGATTCCCGCGCATCGGGGCGAAGCGGGAGCTCAAGACCGCCCTGGAGTCGTTCTGGCGGGGCGAGCTCCCGGAAGCGGAACTGTTGAATGTCGGCCGCGATCTGCGCGGCAGACACTGGCAATGGCAGCGCGATGCGGGCCTGGATTTCGTCACCGTCGGCGATTTCGCCTGGTACGACCCGGTGTTGCAGACGCTCGCGCATCTCGGCTGCGTGCCGGGGCGGTTCGGCTTCGATCCCCGATCGCTCACGCTGCCGCAATACTTCACCCTCGCGCGCGGCAACGCCGCTCAACCCGCCATGGAGATGACCAAGTGGTTCGACACCAACTACCACTACCTGGTGCCGGAGTGGAGCGCTGAATCGCGCTTCGAAGGCGGAGTGAAGTGGCTGTTCGACGACGTGACGCAAGCCGGAGACCTGGGCCACGCCGTCAAAGTCTCCCTGGTAGGCCCCCTCACCCTGCTTTACCTCGGCAAGATCAAGTCCGGCCTGTCGCACAAGCTCGATCTGCTGCCGCGCCTGGTGCCCGCCTATCAGCGCCTGCTCGCGCGCCTCAAGCTCCTGGGAGTGTCCTGGGTGCAAATCGACGAACCGATATTGGGTCTCGAGCTGGACGAGCGCTGGCTCGCCGCCTTCCGCCCGACCTACGAGGCCCTGGCATCCCTGTCGCCGGGGATCCTGCTCGCCACTTATTTCGAGCCCGTGGCGGAGCACGCGGCCATGCTCAAGTCCCTGCCGGTATCGGGCATTCATCTGGACCTGGTGCGCGGGCCCGGGCAGCTCGCGGCGTTCCTGGACGGCTACCCGGAATCGAAGATTCTGTCGCTTGGCGTGGTCGACGGCCGCAACATCTGGCGCACCGATCTGGATGCCGCCCTCGCGGCGCTCAAACCGGCGCATGACCGGCTCGGCGAGCGGCTGTGGATCTCGGCCGGATGCTCGCTGCAGCACGTTCCGGTGGACCTCGCGCCCGAGAAGACGCTCGATGCCGAGGTCCGCAACTGGCTGGCGTTCGCGGTGCAAAAGCTCGATGAGATCGCGACGCTCAAGCGGGGTCTCGCGCGAGGCATCGAAGCGATCGCACCGGCCCTGGATGCGTCGCGCAAGGCGGTGACTTCGAGAAAGACCTCGAAGCGGGTACGCTCCGACGCGGTGAAACAGCGCATGGACGCCTTGTCCGAGCGCGACACGCGCCGCCCATCCTCCTTCCCGGCCCGCATTCAAAAGCAAAGAGCCCGGCTGAATCTGCCGCCACTGCCGACCACGACCATCGGCTCGTTTCCGCAAACCGCCGCGATACGCAAGGCACGTGCGGCGTTCAAGAAAGGCCAGATCAGCCAGTCTGCGTATCTGGAGGCGATGCGCACGGAAATCCGCGACGCCGTGGCCCGCCAGGAGGCGCTCGGGCTGGACGTGCTGGTGCACGGAGAAGCCGAGCGCAACGACATGGTGGAGTATTTCGGCGAGCAGCTGCAGGGTTTCGCCTTCACCGAGAACGGCTGGGTGCAAAGCTACGGCTCGCGCTGCGTGAAACCGCCGATCATCTACGGCGACGTCGAGCGGCCCGCACCGATGACCGTGGAATGGACGCGCTACGCCCAGAGCCTCACCCGAAAGCCGATGAAGGGCATGCTCACCGGGCCGATCACCATGCTGCAGTGGTCGTTCGTGCGCGACGATCAGCCCCGCAGCAGGACCGCGTTGCAGATCGCGCTTGCGTTGCGCGACGAAGTGCTCGATCTCGAGCGCGCCGGCACTGCCATCATCCAGATCGACGAGCCGGCCTTGCGCGAAGGCCTTCCGCTCAAGAAGCGGGACTGGGCACCCTATCTCGACTGGGCGGTGCGCGCGTTCAAGCTGGCATCCAGCGGCGTCGCCGACGAGACGCAGATCCACACCCACATGTGCTACGCGGAGTTCAACGACATCCTGCCGGCGATCGCCGCGCTTGATGCCGACGTGATCACCATCGAAACCTCGCGCTCGGACATGGAATTGCTCGAAGGCTTCGGCGAGTTCCGCTATCCGAACGAAATCGGTCCCGGGGTGTACGACATTCATTCTCCGCGGGTGCCGGACGCCGGGGACATGCTGAGGCTGCTCGAAAAAGCCGAGCGCGTGATTCCCCTGGATCGCCTGTGGGTCAATCCGGATTGCGGGTTGAAGACGCGCGGCTGGCCCGAAACCGAGGCCGCGCTGGCAAGGATGGTCGAAGCCGCCCGTCGCATGCGCGCGCGCGCCGGGAGCCGGCAATCCTCACCCGCCTGAATGCAATCCCAGAAAAAACACCCGCGCAGCTTCAGCTTCGAGTTCTTCCCGCCGAAAACCCCGGAAGGGATGCAGAAGCTGCACGCGACCTGGAAGCAGCTCGCGCAGTTGAAGCCCCGGTTCTTCTCCTGCACTTACGGCGCGGGCGGCTCCACGCGGGACCGCACGCTGGAGACCGTCCTGGAAATCCAGTCCGCCGGCCACCGCGCGGCGCCCCATATCTCCTGTATCGGCGCCACGCGCGCCGATATCGCCGCGACGCTCGAGCTGTACCGTTCGAAGGGTATCGATCACATCGTCGCCCTGCGCGGGGACCTGCCTTCCGGCGCGGCGAGCGCCGGGGAGCTTCGCCATGCGAGCGATCTGGTGGCTTTTGTCCGGGAGAAGACCGCCGATCACTTCCACATCGAAGTCGCCTGCTATCCCGAATTCCACCCGCAGGCGCGCAGCCCGCAGGAGGACCTGCGCAATTTCAAGCGCAAGATCGACGCCGGCGCGGACGCGGCGATCACGCAGTATTTCTACAGCATCGATTCCTATTTCCGCTTTGTCGACGAGTGCGAGGCGCTCGGCATCGACCTGCCCATCGTCCCGGGAATCATGCCGATCGGGAATTTCTCGCAGCTTGCCCGCTTCTCGGACGCCTGCGGCGCCGAGATCCCGCGCTGGCTGCGCCTGAAGATGCAGGGTCTGGGCGACGACGCCGCCTCGATTCGAAGCCTCGGCCTCGACGTCGTGACCGAGCTGTGCGACCGACTCCTTTCCGCAGGGGCGCCCGGGCTGCATTTCTACACCATGAACCAGGCGGGGCTTACCTCGACGATCTGGCAGCGCCTGGGCCTCTGAGACGCGATCACGCCCGTTTGGGCAGGGCCTCCGCGCGCGACGGCTGCCAGCCGAGCCGTTGCGAAACCGCGTCAGCGGCGTCCACCAGCTCGCGCACCCAGCCGAGCAGCGCTTTTCTCGCCATGCGGTGCACCGGGCCGGCGATGCTGATCGCCGCAACCACGTTGCCCGAGTAGGTGCGTATCGGCGCGGCGATGGAGCGCAAACCGATCTCGCTCTCCTCGTCGTCCACCGCGTAGTTGCGCGCCCGCACCGCCGCCAATTCGCGGCGCAGCGCTTTGGCATCGACGATCGTGCTGGGCGTGCTCGCCGGAAGTCCGCGCGCGATGATGCGCTCGAGCTCATCCTCCGGAAGGAACGCGAGCAGGGCCTTGCCCACGGCGGTGGAGTGCACCGGCCCGCGGGTGCCGACTTTCGAACCCATGCGCAGCGCCTGCTTGCTCTCGTGGGTGATGATGTACAGGATCGAATCGTGATCGAGAATCGCGAGATGCACGGTTTCGCCGGTTTTCTCCATGAGCGTGCGCAGGAAAGGCCGCGCTTCCATGGTGAAGTCCATCTTGCGACGCACCATCGCCCCCAGCTCGAACAGCGCGAGTCCCAGGTGATACTTTCCGTCTCCGGGGTTCTGCTCGAGCATCCCCTCCTCGAGCAGCGTCGAGGCGAGCCGGTGCACGGTGCTCTTCGCAAGGCCCAGCCGCTTGGCGAGATCGCTGATGCCGATCTCGTACTCGTCTTCGGAAAACGCCTTGATGAGCCGCAGCGAATTCGCGACCGACGAGAGGCGGGTCCGGGACTTTGCGGTTGTGGGTTTTCGTTCCATCGCCGACGTTTTCAAGCGGGCGCGTCCTACCTGACCGTGACCAGCTCGTTCCAGAGCTTGAGCCATTTTTCGTCTTCGTCGATCAGAACGATCGGGTCGAGCATCAGGTAGGGAAAGGCCACCTGATCGCTTTTCACCTTTCGGCTCGAGGGAAACCGCCCCATGGAATTGAAAAGCTGCTGGCCTTCAGGGGACAGCACGAAATCGGCGAAGAGCAGCGCCGCATGCGGGTGGGGCGCGTTCGCCGCGAGCCCGATCGCCTGTGGTCTGCCGATCACCGGCTCGACCGGCTTCCAGTCGATGGGCTTGCCGCGGCGCTTCATCGAATCGGCGTTGGATGCGTAATTGGTGAGGCTGACGGGCACCTCGCCGGCTGCGACCATCTCGGACAACAGCACGTGCCCCTTGCGCACATCGGGCTTCATCGCGACCAGCCCGCGAAAGAAATCGAGGGCGCGCTTCTCGCCCCAGTGCCTGGCGAGCCCGGCGAGCCACTCCTGATCGGTCGCCTCCAGCCCGATCCGCCCTCTCCATCTGGGGTCGAGGAAGCCTTCATAGTTCGCCGGAAGCTCATCGCGGCGCACCTTCGCCGTATTGAACGCCACGACGAAGAAATCGACGCGGTCCGAGATCCACATCCGGTGCGGGGGCACGCCCCAGAGGGGAACGTCCGCGATGTGAGGGCTGAAAAACCGCGCCAATACCTGCTCGCGCGCGAGCGCTTCCAGCTCCGGAGCGTTGGTCTCGATGACGTCCACGACATGACGGCGCGCCTTGGCTTCGTTCAAGGCGCGCCTGACCACCTGGTCGCTGAGCGAGCGCCACAGCTCGACCTTGACGCCGTGCTTCCTTTCGAAAGCCTGGGTGAGCGGCACCGATTCCGAGGTCGCAAGCGACGTATACACCACCAGCGCGCCTTCCTGCCGGGCCCGCTCGGCCAGGCGCTGCGCGCGGTCGGCGCCTTCGTAAAGGTAGACCGCCTGATTTTTCTCCGGAGACTGCGCGCTCGCGGGCGCAACGCAGGCAGCGCCCAGAGCCAGCGCCTGAAGCAAGGTGATCGAGTCCTTCCACCGCATCGGTTCCTCCTCCGGCTGCTCGCGGCGCTGATTGACGCTGGCGGGGATTATATGGTCGAATGAAAACGGTTGCAAAATTTTGGAACTGTGTTCTGTATACCAGAACGAAGAGAGCCGCCCATGCCGCACGAGAAAGACCAGACCCACTGGCACGAGCCGACCGGAACGCGCAAGGCCGGCTTCGGCGAGTTCAAGAAGCAGCCGACACCCTACGATGCATTCATGGAGTCCGAGGGCATTCCCGTGTTCCGCGGCATCGGCATCCGCAGAGTACAGGACCTGGCGCTTGTGCCCTGGAAGCGCACCGGCGGGCGCGGCCACTATATCCAGCTCCACGGAACCGAGACCAAGTGGGGCTGCTACGTGATCGAAGTGCCGCCCGCCGGCGCGCTCAATCCCGAGAAGCACATGTACGAGGAGATCTTTCTCGTCGTCGAGGGACGCGGCACGACCGAGGTCTGGCAGGAGGGCGACGCGAAGCGGCACGTCTTCGAGTGGCAGAAGGGTTCGATGTTCTCGATCCCGATGAACGCCTGGCACCGGGTGGTCAACGCCACCTCGGGCGGCGCGCTGCTGCTCGCCGGAACCACTGCGCCGAACGTGCTCAACATGATCAACAACGTGGGCGCGGTGTTCGACAATCCCTTCGTGTTCCGCGACCGGTTCAACGGCGCTGACGATTTCTTCAAGCCGAAGGACGAGGTCGAGCCCGACCCGGTGCGGGGCCTGGCGATGCGGCGCACGAACTTCATTCCGGACATCGTCAACTGCGATCTTCCCCTGGACAACCGGCGCTCTCCCGGCTGGCGGCGCGTCGAGCCGTTCATGACCGACAACTGCTTCTATTTCTGGATCGGCCAGCACGAAAACGGCCGCTACTCGAAGGGACATGCGCACACCTCCGCCGCCGTGCTCATTTGCGTGAAGGGCAAGGGCTACACCTACACCTGGCCCGAGCGAATCGGCGTCACGCCGTGGAAGGACGGCCGCATGGACGAAGTGAAGCGCGTCGACTACGAGCCGGTCGGCATGGTTTCGGCGGCCCCGGGCGGCGCGCGCTGGTACCACCAGCACTTCAGCGTCTCCAAGGACCCGTTCCGCCTGACCGCCTGGTTCGGCCCGCACAACCCCGGGCGCGATCCCGGCGCGCCGGGCGAGAAGCACACCGACTACACCGCGATCGACATTCCCGAGGGCGGAACCTCCATTCCGTACTGGATGGAGGATCCGTACATCCGCAAGGAATACGCCGAAACGCTGCACAAGAGCGGCGTGCCGAACCGGATGGAGCCGGGCTGGTACGCCGCGCCGGCGGCGAAGTAGCCCCCCTTCGCATGAGCGAGGAAGCGGGCGGCAGGATCTTCTTCAGCAACGTCAGGCGCAGCCTCGAGTTGGAGGATGAGATTCGTCTCGTCAGCGTCGGCGTCGACATCGGCTCTTCCACTTCGCACCTCGTCTTCTCGCGCCTCGTGCTCGAGCGGCTCGACAACCGCTACGTCGTGTCCGAGCGCAAGGTCGTTCACGAGTCCGAGGTTCTTCTCACTCCGTATGCGGGCGACGCTGCCATCGACGCGGTGGCGCTCGGGCGCTTCATCGACAGGCAATACGAACTCGCCGGAGTCGATCCCGAAGCGATCGACACGGGCGCCTTGATCCTCACCGGCGTCGCCGTCCGGCGCAGCAACGCCCGGGCGATCGGCGAGCTGTTCGCGTCCCAGGCGGGGAAATTCGTTTCGGTGAGCGCGGGCGACGCGCTCGAAGCGACCCTCGCCGCTTTCGGCTCGGGCGCCTGCGCGCGCTCGGTCCGGGAATCCGCGCGGGTGATGAACGTCGACCTCGGCGGCGGCACCACGAAAATCGCCGTGTGCGAAGCCGGCGAAATCGCCGAGCTGACCGCGGTCGACGTCGGAGCTCGCATCGTCTCCTTCGACGCCGAGGGACGCGTTGCGCGTATCGAAGAAGCCGGCCGGCGATTCGCCGCGGAGGTCGGTCTCGTCCTCCAAATCGGCGAGAAACCCGACGCGGACCGCCTGAACACGATGGTCGAGCGCATGGCCGACCATTTGTTCGAGATCATCAGCAAGACCGCTCTCGGAGCCGACGCGGCGGGCTTGCTGCGGCTAGCCCCGCTGCGCAACGGACGCAAGCCGGACGTGGTCAGCTTTTCGGGCGGCGTTTCGGAATACATCTACGGGCGCGAGGACCGGGCCTTCGGCGATCTTGGCCCGGCGTTCGCCCGCGCGATCCTCGCGCGAATCAGGAGTTGGGGACCGCGAATCGAGCCTTCCGCCGAAGGGATCCGCGCCACCGTGATCGGCGCCTCCCAGTACACGATCCAGGTGAGCGGCAGCACCATCTTGGTCGCGCCGCAGAGCGTCCTCCCTCTGAAAAACGTGCCGGTCATCACGCCGAATTTGCCGCTCGACGCCGAGACTCTCGCCGTGGAGAGAATATCCGAATCGGTCGGAGCCGCACTGCGCCGGCTCGATCTCGACGACGGCGAGCGGGCGGTCGCCCTTTGCTACCGTTGGAAGGGCTCGGCGACGTACGCGCGGCTGGACGCCTTCTGCCGGGGAATCGTCGCGGGCCTTGCGAATGAGCTTGGGCGCGGCCTGCCGCTCATCCTGGTCGGGGACGGCGACGTCGGCGGGCTGATCGGCATCCACTGCCGGGAAGAAACCCGGCTTTCGAACCCGATCGTGTCGATCGACGGCATCGTCCTCAAGGAATTCGACTTCATCGACATCGGCGCGTTGCTGGAGACTTCCGGCGCCGTGCCGGTCGTGATCAAGTCGCTGGTGTTTCCCGCGAGCGCCGCGGTCGGACGCGCGAAAACGGGCGCCGCAGTCTAGATCGAGATTGGCGGTGGGGGCAGTCTAGCGCGAACCCTGCTCTGCCGTAAATTCCTGCTAACAGGGAAAAATACAGGGAATTTCGCGTGTTTTGACGGTTCGAATTACATCTCATTCCTCGGAAACCCGCGCCCAGAGCCAATCTCCAACCATCGCACCTGTTTTTGGAGCAGATCGGAACAGGGAATTAACAGAGACCGTATCAGGGAATTAACAGGGGCGCATCAGGGAAAGAACCGGGGGAATCGCAATAACGGGTCTCACTCGCCGAGGAAACGATATGACCCTACCTCCTTCAAATCCACTGTGACCGGCGGTTCCTCGCACCGATCCCTTATCTGGGCAGTAAAAGCCTTGAACGCCGACAGCTCACCCAAGGGATTACTCCCGTCGGGGGCATCAATCGACACAATGTGAACGAAACTCACCCCATCGTTTAGTTTGAATGAGGCGTAGCGGAGCCCGGACGGCCTGTCGTTCTTGAGCTGTTCAAACACCTTGGAAATGTAGTTCTCGTTCTCGGCCGCTCGATCAGCTTTGACTTTGTAGCGCACCATCACTCTTTTCATGATCTGCATCCCTCCCTCAACGCGAATCCGACGATCACTTTCGCCGTGCAACGTCCGCCCACCAGCGCTTCGCACAGGTTCATCCACCCCGTAAATCACCCATCCGTCAACCTAACAAATCCAACGAGGTCGCGTCATAAACGCTTTAGCCACGCCGTTCAAACGCGTCACGCCCTTTGCGGGTAAGGACCAAACCGCCCGTCTTCTCTTCGATCAACCCCATGGCGAGTAGCTTTCGCTTGTCGATCTCCGGGATCTGCACGCCGCCGCGGCCGCGAAGTTGGCGATCGCGAAGCTCGGCGAGCCAGCGAAAGTCGCTCAGGACGAGTGTCAGTTTCATGGCGATCCCTCCATACCGAAACTCAACATAGTATGCACGAGCTCGTCTTATGGGCTGAACACCTGCCAGCGGTGCAGCACCGTGCCGCGGTCGGGAAAGAACAGGGAATTGTTTTTAGATGCCCGCTCGCCGATTTAGGGCTCGCAACGACAGAACCCACGAACCGCAAAGGCGTCCGCGAGCTGCATCGAGTTACTGCGGAGCACACGTGGGCTGAACGACATCGGCTCGTCTGAAAATCCCTGTCCTTTTCCTTGTCCTTATTTCTATCCTTGTCCTCGTCACTTTCCTTGTCCTCGTTGCGCTGGCGAACCCTAATGAAGTGATCGATCGTTGCGGTCGCGGCGCGCTCTCGATCTCAGTGCATGCTCTTTCTCGAAGGACGTGGCGAGCGGAAAGCCACATGTAGTCGTCGTCGCCCTTACCCGAGGATCATGCGCACCTTGTGGACTTGACCGTCATCCGCGAGCGGAACGCGCGTCAAGCGGTCTGACAACGTCTTGCCGTCCAGTTCGGCGCTAGCGACTCCGCGGCTGACGCCACGGGGGTTCTCGACGGCAATCTCGTAGTGCGCAGAGCGATATTTGAAGACGATCTCGAACCGAGGCCACTGCTTGGGTATGCAGGGAGCGAGGAGCAAGAACGCTCCCTGTAGACGAAGGCCGAGGATCCCTTCGAGGCCAGCCCGGTACAGACACCCGGCCGAGCCGGTGTACCAGGTCCATCCGCCGCGCCCGACGTGCGGAGCGACCGAATAGACATCGGCGGCGACGGCGTAGGGCTCGACCTTGTAGCGCTGCACGTCTGCTCGCGTGCTCGTGCGG
>DASPWT010000240.1:0-7650 GCA_035637655.1 Burkholderiales bacterium
ACGATCTCGCCGCCGGGCAGCGCGTTCACCGCCGCGCCCATTCCGGTGAACAGGTCGATCGAGATGCCCACGGTGCGGTACTTCATGCCCTTGAAATCGTCCGGCTTGGTGATCGGCTTCTTGAACCAGCCGAGCGGCTGCGTCGGCATCGGCCCGTAGGGGAACGAAACCACGTTTGCGCCGATCGACGCGTACAGCTTGTTCAGCAATTCCTTGCCGCCGCCGTACTTGTGCCACGAGAGCACCGTGTTGGCATCCATGGCGTAGCAGGGACTCGATCCCCACAGCGCGAGGGCGTTCTGCTTGCCGTAGTGATACACAAGCACGCCGTGCCCGCCGTCGAGCGTGCCTTTCGATACCGCGTCGAGCAGGCCGAAGGCCGGCACTACCGATCCCGCCGGCAGCACTTCGATCCTGAGATCGCCGCCGGTCATGTCGTTCACCTTCTTGGCGAAGTCGAGCGCGTACTCGTGGAAGATGTCTTTCGCCGGCCAGGTGCTCTGCCAGCGCATGCTGATCGGGCCGGCTTGGCCCTTGGCGATCATCGGGAAGCCCAGCGTCGCAGCGCCTGCGGTCGCCGCGGCCGCGCCCGCCAGGAACTTCCGGCGCGAGGCGGTCTCGGATTTCTTGGATTGTTCCTTGCTCATTCGCTCCTCCTTCGGATGGTGGCAATTCATTGGATGGTCGTCCCGGCGCTATTCTTCTTGTTCCCCGGAACCTTCTGCGGTAAACGATTCGTGGGGCCATTTGTTCCTCCCGCGGGCCCCTGGGGCTTGCACACGCCAAAGCCCGCGAATCGTATTCCTATACCGACCCGAAATCAAGCGTGGCCCGGGGCGGTCACCGCCGGCGGATTGTTCGGAACGACTCCCGATTTGTGGGGCGCATTGGGATGCCAGCCCATGACGATCAGCAAGGTAAAAAAGCCGAGTACGTAAGCGAGACTCACGTGCCAGCCATGGAAGAGCCAGCGCCCCACCGACCTCGATTCCGGATACATGTTGGAGAGGGCCACGCCCGCGCTCGAGCCGAACCAGATCATCGATCCGCCGAAGCCCACGGCGTAGGCGAGGTAGCCCCAGTCGTAGCCGCCCTGCTTGAGCGCCAGAGCCGTGAGTGGGATGTTGTCGAATACGGCGGACACGAAACCGAGCCCCAGCGCGGTATGCCACGATGCAGCAGGCAGCTTCTCTACCGGCATCATCGTAGCCGACAAGACCAACGACAAGAGAAAAACACTTCCTTTGAAGCTCTCCGGCAGCACTTCCCAGTCGGGCCGACGCAGGGGCACGCTCAAGAGGAGCGCGATCACCACGGATGCGCCGATAAAGGGGAAATGGTCCGAGACCTCCGGAAACTTCACGTTCATCACGACATTGGTCGCGATGGCCGCGACCAGGATGAAAAATACGATACCCAGCCGGATCCAGTCGATGTGGATGTGCCCGTGCTCGTGATGCAGAATCGGGGAATGGCGCTGCTGCTGCATCGCCGCCGGTACGCCGCAGACGACGAGCGCGACCACCGCCGCCACGTAGGCTTCGAATACGTCGAGCGGATCCACTCCGCCGATCCACATCATGGTTGTCGTCGTGTCTCCCACGACGCTGCCCGACCCGCCGGCGTTCGACGCGGCGACGATGGCCGCGAGATATCCGATATGAACCTTGGCACGGAACAGCGTATGCGCCATCGCCCCGCCGATCAGCGCCGCGGCGATGTTGTCGAGGAACGAGGACAGGACGAACACGATGACGAGCAGCGCGAAGCAGCCCTTCCAGTCGTGCGGCAGGAAGCGCGGCAGCACCGCGGGCACGCGCGTCTTCTCGAAGTGACGCGACAGCAGCGCAAAACCGAGCAGCAGGCACAGGAGATTGGCGAGGATGACCCATTCGTGGTGCAGATGCGCGAGCAGCCCCAGAATGCCGCCGCCGGTCCTGAACCCCGTGAATCCGAGCTTGTATAACGTGATCATGACCAGACCGGCAAGCGCAACCCGCAGCGTGTGACGGTGAAACAGCGCCACGCCGAGGAGCGTCATGCCGAACAGGATGAAATCGACCGGAATGCCGAGCACCGCGGGCCCGTCCGCGGCGCAAGCCGGGGCCGACGCAATCAGCGCGATGGCGCCCGCGACAACTTTGCACGCAATCAACAACGTTCCTCCCCGATCGAGGCGGCGATTGTAGCACCCGGCCGGAAGGGCTTTTCCGCGCGGGTCGTGTCGGCCCGCCGAACGTGCTACATTGTCCCCGCTGTCCTCGAGCCCGCGCTTTTCGCACGGCGGCTCTGCAGAGAACACGACAGGAGCCTGCATGAGACTCTCGCTCCGATTCATCCTTCCCCTCGCCCTTGCGCTCGCAGCCATCGCCTACGCGGTCGTCCCGCTCGTCGACACGTTCATGCTGCAATGGTCCGTGCGCGACACCGACACCCGCGCTTCGCTCATCACCAACACCATTCAGGAATCGCTGCAGCCGCTGGTGCGGGAGGGCTCGCGCGCCAAGCTGCTGCGTTTCTTCGACCGGCTCATTCAAGACGAGCGGCTGTTCGCGCTGGGATTCTGCGATCCGAGCCGCAAGTTGGTGTACAAGACCTTCACCTTTCCTGCCTCGATCACCTGCGGAGACGGGGCCGAGGCGGACGGCGAAGGCCGGGTCGTGAACCTTGATCGCGGTCCGATCCACGTCGCGATCCGCCACGTCCAGGCGGAAGGCGCGGCCTACGGCTACCTAGTGCTCGTTCACGACATGAGCTTCGTGCAGCGGCGCAGCGACGACACCAAGAAGTACATCGTCTACCTGTTCGCAGCGATCGCCGCGATCGTCTCGCTGATCACCGTGGTGATCGCGGAGATCAGTTGGCGCGGCTGGGTCGCGGGCCTCAAGGCCGTGATCCGCGGCGAAGCGTTCGGCCGCGGCGAGACGCAAGTGAGCTCGCGCGAATTGCGGCCGGTGGCGCACGATCTCCGGGCGCTGATCCGGGATCTCGAGTCGGAGCGCAGGGCGCGGGACGAGAGCCAGATCAACTGGTCGGCCGACACGCTCCGGGGAATACTGCGCAACGACCTGAAGGGAGAGGAAGTGCTCATCGTTTCCAACCGGGAGCCCTACATTCACATGCGGCGCAACGAGGGCATCGAGGTGCAGCGGCCCGCGAGCGGGCTGGTGACCGCGCTCGAGCCCGTGATGCGGGCGTGTTCGGGAACGTGGATCGCGCACGGCAGCGGCAGCGCGGACCGCGAAACGGCGGATTCGACCGACCACGTCATGGTCCCGCCCGAGCGTCCCGCTTACCGGATCCGTCGCGTCTGGCTCTCCAAGGAGGAGGAAGCCGGCTACTACTACGGGTTCTCGAACAGCGGCCTGTGGCCGTTGTGCCACATTGCGCACACGCGCCCGATCTTTCGCACGGCGGACTGGAACGCCTACGTCACCGTCAACCGCCGGTTCGCCGACACGGTGGTCCGCGAAGCCAAGACCGCCGACCCCATCGTCCTGGTCCAGGACTATCACTTCGCGCTGCTGCCCCGCATGATCCGGGAGCGGCTGCCGGAAGCGACCGTCATCACGTTCTGGCATATCCCCTGGCCCAACGCCGAGGCGTTCGGGATCTGCCCGTGGGGCGAGGCGATCATCGACGGGATTCTCGGCAGCAGCATCCTGGGATTCCACACCCAGTTCCACTGCAACAATTTCATCGACGCGGTGGACCACTACGTCGAGGCGCGGATCGACCGCGAAACCTACACCATATCCTACGGTGGCGACCAGACCGCGGTGCGGCGCTATCCGATCTCGATAGAATGGCCGCTCAACTCCAAGACCATGCAAAAGCCGCTGGGAGAATGCCGCGCCGACGTGCGCAGGCGAAACGGGCTCGCCTCCGACGCGGTGATCGGCGTCGGCGTGGACCGCCTCGACTATACCAAGGGGATACTCGAACGGTTCCTCGCGGTCGAGCGCTTTCTCGAGCTCGAACCCGAGTGGATCGGCAAGTTCGTGTTCGTGCAGATCGCGGCGCCTTCGCGCTCCAGCATCGACGAGTACCAGAACTTCGACGCGCGCGTGCGCGCGTTCGCGCGCCGGATCAACGACAAATTCTCGAACAAGCACCACGAGCCGATCCTGCTCAAGATCGAGCATTACGACCCCGACGACGTCTACGAGTATTATCGGGCGTCGGACCTGTGCTTCGTGAGCAGCCTGCACGACGGCATGAACCTCGTTGCCAAGGAGTTCGTGGCGTCGCGCGACGACGAGCGCGGGGTGCTCATTCTCAGCCAGTTCACGGGGGCGTCGCGGGAGCTGCCCGAAGCCCTGATCGTCAATCCCTACAACGTCGATCAATGCGCGGCAGCCCTGAAGGCGGCACTCACGATGCCTCCCGCGGAGCAGCGCGACCGGATGCGCAGCATGCGCGGCCTCATCCAGGAATTCAACGTGTACCGCTGGGCCGGGCGCATGCTGCTCGACGCGGGCCAGATGCGCATGCGCTCGCGCCTGTTCGCCCGTGCGGACCGCGGGCGCAAGCCCGTTCCGCTGCGCAGCGCCTGATCACGGGTGCCGATGCCGAATTCCAGGAGCCGGAATCGCGACGTGGCCGCCGTGGCCCCCCGAGGACAGCTGCGCCAAGACGGGGCGACTGCGGACGCCGATTTTCCGCTGGGAACCGTGCCGCGCCTGCCCGCGGACCCGGGATTCTTCCTGGACATCGACGGGACGCTTCTGGACATCGCCGAAAGGCCGCAGCTCGTGCGGATCGACGACGATCTCGGCCACCTGCTCGCGACGCTGCGCGACGCCTCGGGCGGCGCGGTCGCGCTCATCAGCGGACGCTCGGTCGCGGAAATCGACCGGCTCTTCGGAAGGAATTTCTGCGTCGCCGGACAGCACGGCGCGGAGCGCCGCGACGCCGCCGGAAAAAAACACCAGCACCGTGTCCCGCTTGCCGGACTTCGAAAGGCGCACGAGCGGCTGAGGCTGATGGCCGCCGAACACCCCGCGCTCGTGCTCGAGGACAAGGGCATGAATCTCGCGCTCCATTACCGCCTGGCGCCGGAGCTCGGCGCGTCGGTGCACGAAGCCCTCCGCCGGCTGGTCGAGGAGCTGGGCGACGACTTCGAGCTGCAATCGGGAAAAATGGTGATGGAAATCAAGCCGAGCGGAAAGGACAAGGGGACGGCGATAGCCGAATTTCTCGAGGAGGTTCCTTTCCAGGGGCGCCTCCCGGTGTTCATCGGCGACGATCTCACCGATGAATTCGGCTTCGATCTGATCAACCGGGTCGGAGGCTGTTCGGTCAAAGTGGGCGAAGGCGGCTCGGCTGCGCATTGGCGACTGCCGGACGCGGACGCCGTGCGGGCGTGGCTCAAGCGCTTCGTCGAGCGCAGCGAGAAGTGATGACCAGCCTCGACCTCGCTCTGATCGGCAATTCGAGCGTCGCGGCGCTCGTCGACGCGAACGGGACCATCGTCTGGTCCTGCCTGCCGCGTTTTGACAGCGACGCGGTGTTCTGCGCCCTTTTGCGCGAAGGGCGCGGGGCGGACGACTACGGGTTTTTCGAGATCGAGCTCGCCGATTTCGACCGCGCAGAGCAGGCCTACATCACGCACACGCCGATCCTCAAGACCCGGCTTTTCGACCGCCACGGCGGCGGCATCGAGATCACCGACCTCGCCCCGCGATTCGAGCAGTTCGGAAGGCTGTTCTGCCCCGTGATGCTCATGCGCCAGGTGCGCCCGATTTCGGGAAGTCCGCGCATCCGCATGCGCATCCGGCCCGCGTGCGAGTACGGCGCTCGCCGCCCTGCGATCACCTGGGGCAGCAATCACGTGCGCTACGTCATGCCCGAGATGGTCTTGAGGGTGACCGCCGATTACTCGATCACCGCGATCCTCGAGGAAACGCTCGTGGTGCTGCGCGAGCCGGTGTCGGTGGTGCTCGGACCCGACGAGACGCTGCAGGGTTCCGCCGCGGAAGTGTTTCGCAGGTTCCTCGACGACACCGCCGCATTCTGGCGGGGCTGGGTGCGCAATCTGGGCATCCCGTTCGAATGGCAGGAGAACATCATCCGCGCGGCCATCACCTTGAAGCTCAACGCGTACGAGGACACCGGCGCGATCGTCGCCGCGGTGAGCACCTCGATCCCCGAGTCGCGCGCGAGCGGCCGCAACTGGGACTACCGCTACTGCTGGCTGCGCGACGCGTACTTCGTGGTGAACGCCTTGAACCGGATGAACGCGACGCGGCCGATGGAGCGCTACCTCGACTACATCATCAATATCGCCACGGGCGCCGACGGCCGCGACCTGCAGCCGGTCTACGCCATCAGCGGCAAGGCGGGCATCGAGGAGCGCGAAATCGGATCGCTGCCCGGCTACCGCGGCATGGGCCCGGTGAGGATCGGCAATCAGGCGTACTCGCAGATCCAGCACGACGTCTACGGCGCGGCGATCCTCGCCGCGGCCCACGTGTTCTTCGACGCGCGGCTCGCGCTGCGCAGCGACGAGTCGCTGTTCCGCCAGCTCGAGCAGCTCGGCGAGCGCGCCGCCGTCCTGTTCGACCAGCCCGACGCCGGCCCGTGGGAGCTGCGCGGCGCGAAGCGCGTGCATACCTTCTCGAGCGTCATGTGCTGGGCCGGGTGCGACCGCCTCGCGAAGATCGCCGCGCGCATCGGGCTCGCGGATCGCGCGCGCGCCTGGCGAGCGCGGGCCGACGCCATGCATTCGGCCATCTGCGCGCGGGCCTGGGACGCGAAGCGCAAGAGCTTCACCGCCACTTTCGGCGGGGCGGACCTGGACGCGAGCCTGCTCCTCCTGCACGAGCTCAATTTCCTGCGCGCCGATGACCCGCGCTTCGCCTCCACCGTCCGCGCGGTCGAGCAGGACCTGCGCCGCGGGGAGTTCCTGTTTCGCTACAGCGGGGCGGACGACTTCGGCGTCCCGGAGAACGCCTTCGTGGTCTGCACCTTCTGGTATATCGACGCGCTGTCGGCGCTGGGACGCAAGGACGAGGCCCGCGCGTTGTTCCAGGGCATACTCGCCCGCTGCAACCGCCACGGGCTTCTGTCCGAGCACGTCGATCCGCGCACCGGCGAATTGTGGGGAAACTTTCCGCAGACCTACAGCATGGTGGGCATGATCAATTCCGCGACGCGTCTCAGCGTTCCCTGGGACGAGGCTTATTGAATTTTCCGCGCCCCGCCTGAAATGATCCGCATCGGCGTGGACATCGGCGGCACCAAGATGGAAATCGTCGCGATCGCCGAATCGGGCGCCGAGCTGCTGCGGCGCCGCTCGCCCGCGCCGCAAGGCGGCTATGCGGAGGCGATCGGGGCAATCGCGAAATTCGACCTCGAGGCCGAGCGCGAGGCCGGTGCGCCCTGCTCGGTCGGGATCGGCACCCCGGGAGCAGTGTCGCGCGAATCCGGACGGCTCAAGAACGCCTACGCGAGCGCACTGAACGGCAAGCCGGTCAAGCCCGATCTCGAGCGGCTGCTCGGCCGCGAAGTGCGCTTCGCCAACGACGCCAACTGCTTCGCTCTCTCGGAGGCGATCGACGGCGCGGCGAAGGGCGCGCAGGTCGTGTTCGGCGTGATTCTCGGCACCGGGGTGGGCGGCGGAGTCGTCACGGACGGCCGGGCGATCGA
>DASPWT010000241.1:0-8159 GCA_035637655.1 Burkholderiales bacterium
GCGCCCTTCATCGATGCGCCGTTCCTGTTCCGCGACATCGACCACTGGAACAAGGTATTGGACGCGGACCTCTTGAAGCCGATCGCCGACGAGATCGCGCAGAAGGCCGACGTGATGCTGATCGGCTACGCCGGTGGCGGCACGCGCAACATCTTCGTCAACAAGCCGGTGCGCAACCTGGCCGAAATGAAGAACCTCAAGGTGCGCGTGCAGGGCGCGCCGATCTGGAGCCGCACCTTTGCCGCGGTCGGCATGTCGCCCACGGTGATCGCGTACAACGAGGTGTACAACGCGATCCAGAACGGCGTCATCTCGGCGGGCGAGAACGAAGCCGCCGGCGTCGAGTCGATGAAATTCTACGAGGTCGGCCCCAACCTCTCCATGACCGAGCACGCGATCACGATCCGGCCGATCTGCTTTTCCGGGAAGACTTTCCGCAGCCTGCCTGCCGACTTGCGGGCTGCGATCATCCGCGCGGGAAAAGAGGCGGGCGCCTATGGACGCCGGGTCGAGTCCTCCGAAGACACGGCCAAGCTCGAAGCGCTGGAAAAGGCCGGCAAGCTGAAGCGCATCACCTTCACCGACCGCGCGCAGATGAAGAAGCTGGTGGATCCGGTGATGGAGGCGTACGCGAAGGAGATCGGCGCCGAAAACATCTTCACCGCGATCAACAACACCAAATAACCCGTCCCGTTTGAAGAAGTTCCTCGACGGCACCCATCGGCTGCTCAGGTGGCTGATGGCCGCCACGGTGGCGATCCTGATCGTCCCGGTCACGCTGCAGATCGTCGCGCGCTACACGGCGCTCATCCCCTCCTGGATCTGGACCGAAGAGCTGTCGCGGTTCCTGTTCATCTGGATGATCATGCTCGGCGCGATGATCGGCGTGCGCGAGGGGTCGCATTTCGTGGTCGACGTGTTGCCGGATCTCCCGCCGCGGCCCAACGCGTTCCTGCAGATCGTCAGCAACTTATTCGTCCTCGTGTTCGCACTGGTGTTCATCTGGTGGGGCATAGCGTTCGTGCGCTTCGGCTGGGACCAGACCTCCGAGCTCGCCGAGCTGCCGATGGCGTTCATCTTCATGGCGTGGCCGGCCGCGGGCGTGACCTGGGTATTCTTCCTCGGTGAAGCGTTCATCGCGAGCTTCCGCGTGCTCGTGGGGAAATCCGGCCGATGATGTCCGCGGCGCTGGCTCCCGGCGCGGCGGCGATCGTCCTCTTCGGCACGTTCCTCGTGCTCTTCGTATCGCGCGTGCCGGTGGCGTTCGCGTTGGGCCTCGCGTGCCTGCCGAGCCTGGTCCTCGAGTCGCGCCTGTCGCCGATGATGCTGTTCAACGAGACCTTCAAGGCCTACAACTCGTTCATCCTGCTCGCGGTGCCGTTCTATTTGCTGACCGCGAACCTGATGAACGTGGGCGGGGTCACCGACCGGCTGGTGCGCCTGTCGCGCTCGATGGTGGGCCACTTCCCGGGCGCGCTCGCGCAGATCAACGTGCTGCTCTCGGTGTTCTTCGCCGGAATCTCGGGCTCGTCCACGGCCGATGCGGCGAGCCAGAGCAAGATCTTCATCGACGCGCAGGTGAAAGAGGGTTACGGCTTGTCTTTTTCGATCGCGATCACCGCGGTCTCGGCGGTGCTTGCGGTGATCATCCCGCCCTCGATCCTGATGATCGTGTGGGGCGGGGTGATCTCGACTTCGATCGGCGCCATGTACCTCGCGGGCTTCCTTCCCGGACTGCTGATCGCCGCGGCGCAGATGGCGACGGTGCATGTCTACGCGAAGATCTACCACTACCCGGTCTATCCGCGCGCGACGCTGAAGGAGTTCTTCTACTCCGCGTGGATCTCGATCCCGGCCCTGTTGACGGCCTTCATCATCGTCGGGGGCGTGCTGCTCGGCTGGTTCACGCCTACGGAATCCGCGTGCGTCGCCGTGCTGTACACGATCGTGCTGTCGGTCTTCGTGTACCGCGAGATGAAACTGAAGAACCTCTACGATTCGTTCGTCGAGACGGGACGTCTCTCCTCGGTGGCGCTCTTCTGCGTGGGCACTGCGTCCGCCTTCGGCTGGCTCCTCGCCTACTACCAGATCCCCAGGGCGCTGCTCGACAACGTCTCCACGTGGGGGATGGGCATCACCGCGGCGGGTTTCTTCATCGCCTTCGTATTCCTGGTGGTCGGCTGCTTCCTCGATGCGATTCCCGCGATCATCATCTTCGGCACGATCCTGCAGCCGCTCGCGCAATCGGTCGGCATGCATCCGATCCACTTCGCGATCATCGGCATCGTCTCGCTCGCCTTCGGCTTGGTGACGCCTCCCTATGGGCTGTGCCTCATGATCTCCTGCGCGGTCGCCAAGGTGCCGATCAGGTTCGCGCTCAAGGACACGACGATCATGCTGGTGCCGATGCTCCTCATGCTGGCGGCGATCATCATCTGGCCCGACATTCCGCTGATCCTCCCCAGGCTGATCGCGCCCGAGCTTCTGAAGTGAGCCGCTAGGGCCGCACCGCGGGCGTCTCGATCTTCATCCCGTTCGCGCGCCACATCAGGTAGAGCTCGAGGTCCACGAATTCGGGCGCGCCGTACGCGTAGGGTTCGGCGCGTATTCCGATGAGGCAGTTGCGCAGCCGCCGCTCGAGCGACCCGAGACCCTGCCACTCGAGCCGGTACAGAGGGTAGCCGGTGGGGTGCGCCTGGGGAATCACGCTTCCGGCGAGGCGCCTCCCCCAGTTGTCGTCGTGGCACTGGGAGCAGGCGAGGTTGAGCTGGCCCTGACGGCGATGGAAGGCTTCTCTGCCCGCGTCGAGAAACGGTCTGCTGCGCGCGTCGATCGCGATCCGGATCGGCAGGCCGCGCGATTGCCGCGCGACGTAGGCGGTGAGCGCCAGCAGCTCCCGGCTCTCGAAAGCGAGCGGCGGCGCCTTCTGCCGCTCGGCGCGGCAGAAGTTGACGCGCTGCTCCAGGTTCACCGGGCGCCCGAGCGCGGCGTCGAAGCCCGGATAACGTGCCGCGACGCCTTTCATGCTCGTTCGCGCGTCGCCGTGGCAAGCGGTGCACGCGCGATCCGCGGCGCCCGCCTTCCTGTTCCACAGCGCCTCGCCGTCGAGCACCCACAGCATGCCGGGATTGGTGGCGTCGTCGTCCTGTATCGCGCGCGTCTCCCGGCTCATGAGATCGTAGCCTGAACGGCGCTCCGAAGGCGGAATCTCGCCCGCGCCGGCGCCCGCGCAAAGCAGCGACGCGGCGAACAGCAGGGCGGAGCGCAGGCTCACTCGACGCTGATCGAGGCGGTCTCGGTCACGCTGTAGCCGTTATCGCCGACCCACTGGAACGCGAGCGTGCCCGTCTCGGTCGCGACGGTGGAAAACGCGATCAGCGGATTCGCGGACATCGCAGGATGCAGGTCGACGCGATAGACTTCCGTGCCGTTGTAGGTGCAAGTGAAGCGCCTGATGATGTCGCGCGGGATCAGCTCGCCGGTCTGCGTGCGGCGAAACCCGGTCTCCATGGGGTGCTGGGCGAGCGTCTTGACCTCGACGATCTCGCCGCGCCTCGCGCGCGTGGGCGCCGTGACGACCGCGCGCGCCATTCTAGATCAGGCCTTCCTCGAGACAGGCAGAGAGCGTCACCACGACCTCGGCGCTGTCGGACCAGAACGAGCCGTCGCTCATCTGGGCGATCGCGGTCACGCTCTGCGTGTCGGCGAGGCGCACGCGCGTCGAGAGCGTCGCGCGCCCGGCGCGCGGGCCCAGGCGGACGCTCACCACGTCGGGGAGCGGGTTCTTCTCGGTGAGGACGTGAATCGCCCTAACGTGGTCGGTTTCCGTCATCGGGCTCTCGACCGCGACCGAGAGCGGGACCGAGTTGCCGTTGTCGACGAGGGGCGGGAGCTGGAGCTTCACGCGCCCGCGGCGGACCTGTGCGTCGCCTACGATCCTGCGCAGCGCTTCCTGGAACGCGGCCTTGCGGTTCGCCGCCAGGTTGGGATCGAGCTGGGCTCTCGCCGCCTCCGGCACGGCGAGGGATGTTGCGGCAAGGATCAGGAATTCGCGGCGCGTGGTCCCCATTTTCGTCACCTGAGCGTAGCCAGATAAGCAACGACGTCCTCGATCTGTTCCGCGCTGAGGATCGTCTTGCCGCGATAAGCGGGCGCGACGCGCGCGAAGCCTTCACTCTCGTAGTACGCGGGCATGATGGTTTGCGGGTTCACTCTCCTGGAATCGACCATCCGCTGCCGGATCTGGCCCTCCGAGAACCGCGCGCCGACGGAAGTCAGGTCCGGGGCGAGGTTGCCTTGGAACCGCTCCTCGGGGAACGGACCGCTGTGGCACAGCAGGCACAGGCCCACCTGCCGGTTGGCCACGATCGCCCGGCCCCGCGCCGGATCGCCTTTTGCTCCGGTCAGCGAAGCCGGGATCGAATCACCCGCGAAGGCATTTCCGACGAGAATCGAAAATGCGATCGCGCTGGCCTCACACCAATTCAATGCCGTGGTTCTTGAGCGGCACCGAGCGGATGCGCTTGCCGGTCGCCCGGTAGAACGCGTTCAGCACCGCCGGCGCCGCGACGCAGATCGTCGGCTCGCCGATTCCGCCCCAGACCGTGCCGCCGGTCGGCATGAGGATGGTTTCCACTTTGGGCATCTGCGCGATGCGCATCGAGTTGTACTGGTGGAAGTTCGTCTGCTCGATGCGGCCGTCCTTCACCGTGCACTCCTGGAAAAAGAGCGCTGACAGGCCGTAGACGAACGAGCCCGCGACTTGGCGCTCGATCTGCGCCGGGTTCACCGCGTAGCCCGGATCGGTGGCGGCGACGATGCGGTGCACCCTGACCTTGTTGCCGTCCTTGACCGAGATCTCGCAAGCCGCGGCGACGAAGCTGTCGAAGCAATGCAGGTGCGCAAGGCCGCGATGGACGCCGCTCGGCGCGGGCTTGCTCCAGCCGATCCTCTCGGCCACCGCGTTCAAGACGCCCAAGTTCCTCGGGTGCTTGGCCATGAGCTTGCGGCGGAATTCGAGCGCGTCCTGGCCTGCGGCTTCCGCGAGCTCGTCCATGAAGCACTCGATGAACACCGCGTTCTGATTGATGTTCACGCCGCGCCAGAAACCGGGCGGCACGTGCGTGTTGCGCATCGCATGGTCGATCAAGAGGTTCGGCACCGTGTAGCTGAAGGAATGTTCACCTGACTCGAAGACACCCTGGAAGCTCAAGGGATCACGTCCTTTCTGCGCCTGCACCACCTCCGGACGCACCGCGGCGAGGATCGACTGCCCCGAGAGCCGCATGTGCAGCGCGGTCAGGTTGCCGCCCGCGTCCAGGCCTCCGACGAGCTTGCACTGCATCACCGGGTGATAGCGGCCGTGCGCCATGTCCTCCTCGCGCGACCAGATCATCTTCACCGGCGTTCCGGGCATCTCCTTGGCGATCAGCACCGCCTGCCTGACGTAGTCGTTCGGGTAGGTGCCGCGCCGGCCGAAGCCGCCGCCCAGCATGACGTTGTGCACGTCGACCTTGTCGGCAGTCAGGCCCGAGGCCTCGAGCACCTGCGCAAAGGCGCCTTCGCCGTTCTGCGTCGGACCCCACAGCTCGCACTTGTCGGGCGTGTAGCGAACCGTCGCGTTCATCGGCTCCATGCAGGCGTGGTTCTGGAACGGGTAGGCGTAGACCGCCTCGATTCTCTTCGCCGCGCCGGCGAGCGCGGCCTTCACGTCGCCGCCCGCCTGGTTGCCGACGAAGGCCTGCTCCGCGTCCAGTCCCGCCTTGAGGATCTCCGCGATGCTCGCGCTCGACACCTTGGCGTTCTCGCCCTCGTCCCAGACGATCGGCAGCTGCTCGAGCGCGGTCTTGGCGTTCCACCAGGTGTCGGCGATCACCGCGACTCCGGAGTCGCCGACCTGCACCACTTTCTTCACCCCCCGCATGCCGCTCACCCGGGCCGCGTCGAAGCTCTTCACCTTGCCGCCGAACACCGGGCAATCCTTGACCGCCGCGTTCAGCATCCCGGGCAGCTTGAGGTCCATGCCGTAGATCATCCTTCCGTTCACTTTTGTCGCGGTGTCCAGGCGCTTCAGCGGCTTGCCCGCGATCTTCCAGGTCTTCGGATCCTTGAGCGGCACGTCCTTGGGCTGCTCCAGCCGCGCGGCGGCTTCGGCCACCTTGCCGTAGGTCGTCTTGCGTCCGGAGAGTTTGTGCGTGATGACGCTGTTGGAGGCCGTGCACTCGGAGGCGGGAACCTTCCACCCGTTCGCGGCGGCCTGGACCAGCATCATGCGCGCCGCGGCGCCGCCCTTGCGCACGTACTCGTTCGACTGGCGGACGCCGCGGCTGCCGCCGGTCGAGAACTCGCCCCAGGCGCGCTTGCGCGCGACGCTCTGGCCCGGCGTCGGATACTCGATCTCGACCTTGCTCCAGTCGCAGTCGAGCTCCTCGGCTATGAGCTGTGCGAGGCCGGTGATGGTGCCCTGGCCCATCTCAGCGCGCACGGCGCGGATGAGGGTGGTGTTGTCCGGGCGGATCGCCACCCAGACGGTGATCTCGGGCGAGCCGTCGGCCGCGCGCGCCACGGCGGGACCGAAGGGGGGAAGGCGCAGGCCGAGCGCGAGGCCGCCGCCCAAGGCGGCGCTGCTGATGAGGAAGGAACGGCGGGTAAATTTCGCAATGGCTGTCATGGTCGACTCCCTCACGCGGCCCTGGCGGCGGCGTGGATCGCTTCGCGCACCTGCTGGAAGGTGCCGCAGCGGCAGATGTTGGTGATGCTCGCGTCGATGTCGGCGTCGGTTGGCTTCGGCTTCGCCTTGAGTAAAGCCGCCACGGCCATGATCATGCCCGACTGGCAGTAGCCGCATTGCGGCACGTCGTGATCGATCCACGCCTTCTGCACCTTGTGCAGGGTCTTGCCCGAGGCGAGGCCCTCGATCGTGGTGATCTTGGCGCCGCTTACCGCGCTCACGGGCACTGAGCACGAACGCATCGGGACGCCGTTCACGTGCACGGTGCAAGCTCCGCACTGCGCGACGCCGCAGCCGTATTTGGTGCCGGTGAGGCCGACCTGTTCGCGTATCACCCACAGCAGAGGCGTGGTCGGATCGACGTCGACCTCGTGAGACTTGCCGTTGATTGTCAGGCGCATTGCGTTCTCTCCAGATGAGCATGTGGCCAAGAGGTTTCATCTGGCGCCGGCCACGCGCGGGCGCCGTAAGACCAAATTCTACTAGGCCCCATGGCACTTGCAAGCATGGCGGCGGCTCGCGCGTCGCGTCAGCATGGGTTTCTCCTCTGGCGGAATCTTATACGGTGTGAGCCTTCCCATCCAGGCGCATTTGACGCTCAGCGAGATAAGCGTTCACGGCCTCCGCGTCGAGGCGCGTCCCGGCGAGCCCGACGTGACCGTCGGGTCGCAATAGGTAGAAGGCCGGTCCCGAAATCTGCGCGCGGGCGAGCTCTTGCGCGTTGTGCGCCTCGTCGGGGATCACGTGGATGCGCAAAAGCTCGCCGAGTCCCAGCGCTTCTCCCGAAGGCGCGGGCTGCCCGGTCACGATCAGGTTGAAGCGCGTGTCGTCGAGTTTCTGGAACAGGTCTTCGACCGCGCCGTTCGCCTGCAGCTTGAGCTGCAGCCACGGGAAGCGATCGCCCGCCACCGGCGCGCCGTCGGGCAGGCCCGTCAAGTTTTTCGACAGCGGGCTTTCCCGGTAGGCGATGCCGGTTTGGGAGATGGTGCGGAACGCCAGCGTCTGCACGCGCTTGAACCTCATCGCAAAGGCGGCAATCCTGGCGAGGATGCGCGTGCGGAACAGCCCCGCTATCCACCGGTCGGATACGACCAGATTGAACGCGCGGTCGGTGGTGCGCAGTAGCCGCTGGGCGACCGGAATGCGTTCCTGTTCATACGTGTCGAGCAAGGCCGTATCCGCATGACCCTCGACGACGAGCGCGAGCTTCCACGCCAGGTTGTACGCATCCTGCAGACCGGTGTTCATGCCCTGCCCGCCAGCCGGGCTGTGCACGTGCGCCGCGTCACCGAGCAGGAAGCAACGCCGGTCGCGGAACTTCTCCGCGGCCCGGTGATGGATGCGGTAGGTGGAGAACCAGCTGCATTCCTTGAAGTCCAGGTTGGCTCCCGCCTCCCGCCGTATATCGGGACTCAGCTCCTCGAACGTG
>DASPWT010000242.1:0-10520 GCA_035637655.1 Burkholderiales bacterium
CCTTTCGGCCGGCGGCGCAGGCGATCTCGACGCGTCGAAGGGGATCGCGCTGCTGCAGTCCGAGACGCCGCGGCTGCGCTCCGACCGCCGCGCGCACGTGCACGCCTTCGGCAATCCGCACTACTGGCTCGATCCTGAAAACGCGCGCGCGATCACCGCGGCGATCCTCGAGCGCCTCGCGCGCCTGCGGCCAGAGGAAAGCCCGGTGTTCGCGGCCAATCGCGAGCGCTTCCTCGCCCGGCTGGACGCGGGTCTGGCGCGCTGGAAGCGCGCACTCGCGCCATTCCGCGGCGCGCGCGCGGTGGTCGTGCACGAGACCTGGCCCTATTTCGCAGAGCGCTTCGGCCTCGCGATCGTCGCCGCCATCGAGACTACGCCCGGCGTGCCGCCCACCCCGGCGACGCTCGCCGAGCTCGCGCAACGCATGAAGGCCTCGGGCGTGCGCCTCATCATCGCCGAGCCTTGGTCCGATGCCTCGCTCCTGCGCCAGGTGGCCGATCGTACCGGAGCGCGCGTGGCCGTCCTCGTCGCGTCGGTCGGCGCCGACCCGGCGGCCGGCGACTACCTGGCGCTCTTCGACCTGAACGTGAAGCGCCTTGCCGCTGCGCTCGCGCCGCGATGAGGCTCCGAAGATGATCGAGCTGCTCGCGCTTCCCTTTCTTGCGTGCCTGGTGCTCACGCTCATGCACGTGCACCTGGGGCTGCACGTGCTCGCCCGGGGCGTGATCTTCGTCGATCTCGCGCTCGCGCAGGTGGCGGCGCTCGGGCTCACGGTGGCGCTCCTCGCCGGGCACTCCCTGCAGGGCGAAGGCGCGTACGGCTATGCGCTCGCCTTTGCTGTCGGCGGCGCGGTGCTGTTCGCCCTCACGCGCACGCGCGCAAACGCCGTCCCGCAGGAAGCGGTGATCGGGATCGTGTACGCGGTGTCCGCGGCGCTCGCGGTGATCGTCCTCGACCGCGCGCCGCAGGGCGGCGAGCACATCAAGCAGCTCCTCGTCGGGTCCATCCTCACCGTGTCGATGAGCGACGTCGGCGCGCTCGCGGGACTGTACGCGGCGATCGGGCTCCTCCACTGGGCGCTGCGCCGGCCGCTCCTCGAAGTCTCGCTCGATCCCGAAGGCGCGGCGCGCGCCGGGCGCGCGCTCGTCTTCTGGGACATTTTTTTCTACGCGAGCTTCGCGCTCGTCGTGACCTCCTCGGTGCGGGTCGCGGGCGTGCTCCTCGTGTTCGCCTACCTCGTCGTCCCCGCGGCGATCGCATCGCTTTTCGTGCGCTCGGTGCGCGCGCGGCTCGCGCTCGGCTGGGCGCTGGGCGCAGCGATCAGCGCCGCGGGGCTCTGGGCGTCATGGGCCTGGGATTTTCCGACCGGCGCGACGCTGGTCGCCGCCTTCGGCGCGGCGATCGCGCTCGCGGCGGCCGGAATCGGCGCGGTGCGCGCGGCGAGCGCGGTCCGCGCGGGAGGCCTCGCGGCGCTGCTGCCCGCGGCGGCGGCGGCGAGCGGCCTCGTCGCGCTCGCCGGCGCGCTGCTCGCGGTGCTGCCCGGAATGGATCATCCGTGGCTCGACGCCGTCGAGAGCGCGGTGCCGCGCGTACGCGAAGCGTTCCTCACGGAAGACGAGCGGGAGACGCTGCGCGACACCGAGGCGAGCCTCGCGCGCGGGCAGGCGGAGCTCGAGCGCCTGCGGCGCATGCAGCAGGACGCGCGCTGGGGCACGCTCGCGATGGACGCCGAGCGCGAGGAGCGGCTGCGCCAGTTCATCGCCGGGCGAGCCGAGCTCGTCGCGGGGGATCAACTGGTGCTGCGGACGCTGCGCGCCACGGCGCGCGGGCGCCAGCGCTTTCCGCTCGGCCTCTCGCTCGGCTTCGGCTGCGGCGCGCTCGCCTTTTTCTTCGGCCGGCGCCGCCGCGAGACCGGAGCGGTTCCGCCTAGCCGGAGCGCCTGAGGCTCAAGGCGCCCGGGCCGGACGCCCACAGCACGAGGAGCCCGCCCATGATGGCGACGTTCTTCATGAAATGAACCATCGCTTCCTGTCCGGCCGCCGGGTTGTGAAACACCAAGGTGACGGGAATCATCCACAGGACCAGCGCAGCCGCGGCCCAGCGCGCATTCCAGCCGGCGATGATCGCCAGCGCGGCCACGATTTCGATGATGCCCGAGGCGATGAGGAGCACCTCCGGAAACGGCAGACCGGCCTTGATCATGTAGCCCAGCGTCGACGCCTTATGCATAAACTTGTCGATTCCGGACAGGAGGAAGATCAGCGCGAGAAGTATGCGGCCGGCTAGGGCGGCGAGGCTGTTCATGGGTGGGCTCGCTATTTGATCAAGGTGTAGACGCCCGCGTGGCCGATCTCGGCGCCCCCGCTGCTGATGGAGAGCACTGCGTTGTGGTCGCCGAAGCGCGCACCCTTCTCCGCAGACATCGTTACGACGACGACCGTCGACCCGCCCGCGGCGACGCTCGCGGTGGGAGTGACCGAGTAGCTGACTCCCGCTCCGGACGCCGAACTGACGCTCAGCTCGAGATCGAGCTTGGCGGCACTCAAGTTCGTGAGCGTCAGGGCGAAGGTCTTCGACTGGCCGGAGCCGGACGGCACGGCACCGAAGCTGACGCTGACCGGATCGATCGCCAGCTGGGACTCGACGGCGGCAAGGAGATTCTCCCGGCCGGACCCGATCACGTTCGGGTCGCTGGTGATCACACCCCTATTGAAGGTTTTCACGACGCCCTGGTCCGCCGTGTTGACCACCGCCGAGCGGATTTGCGCCGCCGACCAGTTCGGATGCTGCTGCCGAACGACTGCCGCCGAGCCCGCGAGATGCGGCGTCGCCATCGACGTCCCCTGGAAGAACGCGAAGCACGGTTGGCCGTCGCAAAAGGACACCGGTATCGAGCTCAGCACGTTGACGCCCGGCGCCATCACGTCGGGCTTGATCCGGAAGTCCACGTCGGTCGGACCCTGGCTGCTGAACCCGGCCTGGAAATCCACGCTGGTCGTCAGGAAGTATTCGAGCGCCGCGCTGATGGTGGACGCCTGGCCGTTGAAACCCTTCAGCGCGGTGCCGGCGTTCAGCGAGACCATGTAGGCCGGCACCGACGGTTGAGCAGCGGTTCCATCGCTCGCCATCGCCACCGGGTCGCCCAGGACGTTGTTCGCCACGAGCACTGCGGAAGCGCCGGCATTCTGGGCATTGCGGATCTTTGCCGAGAACGTACAGATACCGCGCGCGATGAGCGCGATCTTGCCGGCCAAGCTGCCGGTGAGAGGCGTGCAGGCGGTGTTGAGCGCTCCGGTCGGGGTCAAGACCACTCCCAGCGGAGCCGTGAGGTTGCTGCTGACCACCGCGAACTCCCCGCTCGCCGCTCCGAAGGTGTTGGCCGATACGGAAACCGGGGCGCCGACGAAATGCGGGACGGTGGTCGCGCCGGCAGTCAATGCCCGGGCTGCGGATCCGGGCGATTGGACGGTGAAGTGGCCGGGCCCGGAGTTGCCTGCGGCAACCGCGACGACCATGTTGGCCTGGTCGAGATTGTCCACCGCAACCGTGAGCAGGTCCTGAATTCCCCGAGCGCCCCCGCCCAGGCTCATGTTGGCGACGTCGAAGCCGTCGGCGTAGGCCGCCTCGAGGGCATTGAGGATGTCCTCGGAACGGGCATTCGCTTCATCGGCCGGGAAGACGTTGTAGTTGCCGAGCAGCGCGCGCGGCGCTACGCCCGAGATGCCGTACGGGATCGTCACTCCGCTCACCCTCGCCGGCGTGTCGTGGTTGCAGCCGATCGTCCCGGAGACGTGCGTGCCGTGGGAGTCGATCGCCTCGGCGGTGAACCCGCGGCTCGGCGTCTTGTTGTTGAACACTTTCGCTGCAATGACCTTGTTGTTGGTGAACCTGGAATCCCCGACCCGCGTCTGTCCCCCGTACCCCGCGTCGTCGAAGCAGGGGTGCTTGATGTCGATGCCCGAGTCCACCACGGCCACCTTCACCCCCTCGCCGGCGCCGGCGGCGCCACCGCCCCTGTTCCACGCGTCCAGCGCGCTGATGATCGACAGGTCCGGGTCCGCGATCGTCGGGTAATACATTCCCTGGTACTCCACGCGCCGCACCATCGGGGCCGCGGCAAGCGTAGTGAGCGCCTCGCCGTTCAGGCGCACCGCCACGGCGTTCAGCGCCAGGTCGAACTCCCCCGTAACCTGGGCTCGCGGGGCGTTTGCGCGCAGCCACGCCTTGAAGCTGTTGCGCAGCGCCGAGAGCTGGGCGCGGTACGACTTGACGCTGCTGCTGTCAAAGTCGATCTTCTTTCCCTGGGGCGGTTTCGTCTTGATGTCGGTCGCGAGCGGCTCGCCGTCGAGCTGCACCAGGGCGCTCCCGCTATCCATACGCTGACTGCTGCCGGTCGCGTCGCCTGCGCTCGCGGCCTGGTTGCCGCCGGCCGCCGCCAGGGCGCTCGCCGCGGGGAATGCCGTCATCAGGGCAAATGCGCATGCTGCGAGCATGGGTAGAGGTGCCATGGCTTGTCTCCTCCTTTTGGATGTGGTCAGTTTAACCAATTTTCGCGACGTCGGCCGGCCCGCAGCGCCGCCGCCGTCGAGCACCGTCCCGCCGCGGATTGCGCTATGGTAGCGCATCGCGCCCCAGTCCGTCCGGACCACGGATTCCCTCGTGCGCGCGAGCATACAATAGCGAGCAGCTGCCCGGGAGAAACGCCATGTCCGCACGCCCCAGCGAAATCGTGCGCAACAACGTCAAAGAGAAGCTCGCGCGCGGCGAGGTCGTCGCTTCCATGACCGTGCGTCTCGCGCGCTCGATCGAGATCGCGCGCATCGCGAAGACGGCCGGCTTCGATTCCATCTACGTGGACATCGAGCACTCGAGCCTGTCGCTCGAGACGACGAGCCAGATCTGCGTCGCTGCGCTCGAGATCGGCGTCGCACCCTTCGTGCGCGTGCCGAGCACCCGGCCCGAGCACGTATCGCGGGCGCTGGACGGCGGCGCGCTCGGCGTGATCGCGCCGCACATTCGTTCGGCGGAAGCAGCGCGCGGGGTCGTCGCCTCGGCGAAATTTCCCCCTTTCGGCGAGCGCTCCACCGGAGGCGGACTGCCGCATCTGCACTACCGCCCGTTTCCGGCTGCGGAGGCGAACGCGGCGATGAACGAGGCGACCATGGTGGTCGTGCAGTTCGAGACTGCCGACGCGATCGAGCACGCCGAGGAGATCGCCGCCGTCGAAGGCGTGGACATGGTGCTGATGGGCACGAACGACCTCCTCGCCGACATGGGCCTCCCGGGACAATTTGAGCATGAGCGCGTGCGCGAAGCCTACGCGCGCACGATCGCCGCGTGCCACAAGCACGGCAAGCACGTCGGCGTGGGCGGTCTCGCGACCCGCCCCAAGCTCGCCGCCGAGTTCGTGAAGATGGGGGCCCGCTACGTTTCGACCGGCACCGACCTTGCATTTCTGCTCGCCGAGTCCACCGCGCGAGCGAAGCAGGTGCACGAGATCGCGCTGCGATGAGCGAGCGCGTATTCGTCGAGCATGACGAGGCCGACGCCTTTGCGAAGGCGCTGCTCGCTGCGCACGGGGTACCGAAAAAGGACGCCGCGACCGTCGCCGCGTGCCTGGTGCGCGCCGACCTGCGCGGCGTGGACACGCACGGCCTCACCCGCCTGCCGGGCTATCTCGACCGCGTTCGCCGCGGCCTCATCAATCCCAAGCCCAAGCTTTTTCCGAAACGGGTGGGGCCCGCAGCGGCGGCGCTCGACGGCCAGAACGGCTTCGGATTCGTGATCGGCACACGCGCCATGGCCGAGGCGATATCACTGGCCCGGAAATCGGGGATCGGGGTCGCTGCTGCAAGAAGGAGTACTCACTTCGGCATGGCGGCGTCTTACGTGCTGCAGGCGCTCGACGCGGGATTCGTCGCGCTGGTCTTCACCAACGCCTCGCGCGCGATGCCGCCCTGGGGCGGGCGCGAAGCCCTGCTCGGCACCAGCCCGCTTGCGGCGGGCGCCCCCGGCGGAAAGCTCGCGTCCTTCGTGCTCGACATGTCGCCGGCGGTCGCCGCGCGCGGCAAGATCCGCCTCGCGGAGAAGCGCGGCGAGAAGATTCCCCTCGGCTGCGCGCTCGACGCGCAAGGGCGCCCCACCACCGATCCGACCGAGGCCCTGAAGGGCGTGGTGCTGCCGATCGGAGGCCCGAAGGGATCGGGCCTCTCGATGCTGATGGACATCTTCGGGGGCGTGCTCTCGGGCGCGGCCTTTGCCGGTGACGTCAGCGATCAATACAAGGTGTTCGACCGGGCCCAGAACGTGGGACACTTCTTCCTCGCGATGAGGCCGGACCTGTTCGTGTCGAAGAAAGACTACCGCGCTCGCATGGACACGCTGGTCGAGCGCGTGCGCGCCTGCCCGAAGGCCGATGGCTTCGACGAGATCCTGCTCCCCGGGGAGCTCGAGGCGCGCGAGGAAGAAAAGCGCCGCAGGAGCGGCATCCCGTACAGCGCCGCCGAGATCGACCCGCTGCAGGATGAAGCCGCGCGCGCCGGTGTTGCGAGGCTCGACGTTTCGGCCCAGCCCCTGGATTCCTGAGCGCCCGACATGAAGAGGATCGCGATCGTCGCGCTGCTCGCCGTTGCAATGAGCGCGAGCGCGCTTGCACAAGCATTCCCCGCGAAGCCCGTGCGCATCGTCGTCGCCTTCCCGGCGGGCGGGGGTGTCGACATCGTCGCGCGCCTACTCGCACCGAAACTCGCCGAAGCCTGGGGTCAGCAGGTGATCGTCGACAACCGCGCCGGGGCGAGCGGCGTGATCGGCACGGAATTCGCCGCGCGCTCGGCGCCGGACGGCCACACGCTCCTCATGGGAACGCTGGGCAACCTCGCGGTCAACCCGCATCTGATCGCGAAGATGCCCGTGGATCCCTTGCGCGATTTCGCTCCGGTCACGCAGGTCGTCGCGGTGCATTTCGTGCTCGTTGCGCATCCCTCGCTGCCTGCCCGCAACGTCGCCGAGCTGATCGCGCTCGCACAATCCCGTCCCGGGGAAATCAATTATTCGTCCTCGGGGCCGGGCGGCGCGCCGCACCTTGCAGGGGAGCTCTTCAAGAGCATGGCGAAGGTGAACCTCGTCCATGTCCCGTACAAAGGCAGCGCGCCGAGCTTCCAGGATCTGCTCGGAGGGCAGGTGTCGCTCACCTTCGACAGCCTGGTGCAGGCGCTGCCTTATGTACGCGACAAACGCCTCGTCGCGCTCGCGGTGCTCGGCGCCGCGCGCTCGCCGCTTCTTCCCGACGTACCGACCGTCGCCGAATCGCTTCCCGGGTACGAGCTCACCAACTGGTTTGGCATGGTCGCGCCCGCCGGGGTGCCCCGCACAATCATCGGGAAGATCCACGCGGACGTCGTCAAGGTGCTGCAGGACGCGGGGGTGTCGGAAAAACTTTCCGCGATGGGTGCGACCGCGATCGGCAACACCCCCGAGCAGTTCGGGAGGGCGATGCGCGCCGATTCCGAGAAATGGGGCAGGCTGATCCGGGAAGCCAACATTCGAGCGGAGTGAAGATGGAAGCGACCAAGATCGACGGTTACGAGATCGATGTCCTGATCCAGGGCTTCCCCGGCAGGATGGTGTGCCACGGAGGCCTGGGCTGGAGCACGATCGCGCTGATCCACGGCCACGGACATGTCGCGCTGGTGGATGTCGGCAGCTTCAACATGAGGAAGGGCCTCATAGCGCAGCTCGCAAAGCGCGGGCTGGAACCCGCCGACGTGACCGACGTCATCCTCACGCATTCGCACTACGACCACTCGCTCAACTGGATCCTGTTCCGCCAGGCGCGGATCATCATCGGCGCGAGAGAGCTCGCCTGGTCGACGACCGAGCCCTGGGGCGAGACGCCGGTGCCCGAGCTCTACATTCGCGAGCTGGAAAGCTGGCCCTCGCTGCACCCGGTCGCGGCCGGGCAGGAATGCATCCCGGGACTGAAGGCGCACCCCGCGCCGGGCCACACGCCCGGCCACCTCGTCTACGTCCTCGAGGGAAAGGAGCGCGACGCGATCTTCACCGGCGACGCCGCGAAAAACCGCGCGGAGCTGCTCTCGCGCAAGGGCGAAGCCACTTACGACGCTGCGCTCAGCAAATCGTCGATCGAGCGGATCTGGCAACTGTGGCAGAAACGGACCGGCAGTATTCTCATCCCCGGCCATGACCTGCCGATGACGCAGCACGACGGGCGCATCGAATACATCGGCCGCCGCGAGGCGGCGCTCAAGGCGTGGTTCGGAGAAAACATCGAGACGACCACGCTGATCGAATTGGGGGCACGCTGAAGCTCGGAGGAGAGATGCCGCAAACACTGAAATCCGCGGTGCTGTTTCTCGCGCTATCTGCCATGGCGCTGCATACGACGAATGCAGCGACGCAAACCTACCCGAGCAAGCCGGTGCGGATGATCATCCCGTTTCCGCCCGGGGGCAGCAACGACGTGGTCGGGCGCATGATCGCCTTCCAGCTTTCCGAGCGGCTCGGCAAGCAAGTGGTCGTGGACAACCAGGGCGGCGCGGGCGGCATCATCGGCACGGAGGCCGTTGCGAGAGCGTCTGCCGACGGACACACGCTGCTCCTCATCTCGGTCGCCCACGCGTTCGGCGCCTCGATGTACAAGCTGCCCTACGATCCGATCAACGCCTTCGCTCCGGTCGCCCTGCTCGGCACCGGACCCGTGGTGCTCGCCGTCACCACGAAGCTGCCGGTCGATTCCCTGAAGGATCTCCTCGCCCTCGCGAAGGAAAAACCCGGGCAGCTGAACTACGCCTCCGCCGGCGTCGGCAGCTTCCAGCATCTGGCGAGCTCGCTGTTCAAGCTGCAATCGGGCCTGGACATCGTGCACATTCCGTTCAAGGGCGGGGGCCCCGCGATGATGGACGTGATCGCGGGCAACACCCAGATCGCCATCGGCTCGCTCATCCAGACGCTGCCCCACATCCGTTCGGGACGCTTGAAGCCGCTGGGCGTGGGAAGCACCAAGCGCGTCGCCGCCCTGCCCGATCTGCCGACGATCTCGGAGGCGGGGGTTCCCGGTTACGAAGCCACCAACTGGTGGGGCATCGTCGCGCCCGCCGGCACGCCGCGCCCCGTGATCGAGCGGCTGCACAAGGAGCTCTCGGTGATCCTCGCCTCGGCCGAAACGAAGAAGCGCTTCGAGACCGAAGGCGGGGAAGCCGCGCAGATGAGCCCCGAGGAGTTCGGGCGCTTCATCGCCTCCGAAACCGTGAAGTGGGCGAAGGTCGTGAAGGAAGCCGGAATCAAGCCGGAGTAGAAATCATTCTCGCCCGGTTGCTCGCCGGCTGCTGCGCGGCGATCGCCTGCTCGCTCCCGCCGGCAGCTGCCCAGGAGCCCTCTGAAGGGAAAATCCCGTCCTTCGCCGAGCTCGAAGCGGCGGGAGCCGTCATCGGCGAGGTGCGGATCGACAACCGCAACATCTTCGACCTCACGGACGAGAAGGAAAACGGCATCCTCTACCGCGCCGCGAACGCGATTCACATTCGAACGCAGGACTGGGTCGTGAGGCGCCAGCTGTTGTTCAAGCCCGGCGAGCGCGTCTCGGTCCGCCTCATCGAAGAGACCGAGCGCCTGATGCGGTCGAACCGGATTTTCTACGATGTCAGCATCGTGCCGGTCGCCTACCGCGACGGCGTGGTCGATATCGAGGTCAGGACGCGCGATACCTGGACGCTGGAGCCCGGCGTGAGCGCGAGCCGCGCGGGAGGCGTCAACAAGACGGGTGCGTCGCTGCTGGACACTAATTTCCTCGGCACCGGGATCCTCATCGGCGTCAGCCGCTTCAACGATGCCGATCGCAGCGGTACTGAGTACCGGGTGTCGATGCCCCACGCCCTGGACGGCTGGACCGCGATCGACTACCTGCACGCGCAGTTGAGCGACGGCGAGACCCGGACGGCATCGATTGCCCGGCCGTTCTACGCTCTGGACACGCGCTGGGCGGCCGGATTTTCGACCTCCACGGATACTCGCATCGACTCCCTTTTCAGCAGCGGGACGAAAGTCGCCCAGTTTCGCCACACGAAAGACAGCGCGGAGGCGTTCGGTGGCTGGTCCGCGGGCCTGGTGAACGACTGGACGCACCGCTATTCCGTGGGCATGAGCTACCTGAAGGATACCTACACGGCCGAACCGGACCTTCCCGCTCCAGTGCCCCCTCTGCGGATTCCTCCCGATGAGACGCTCGTCGCTCCCTTTCTCCGCTACGAGGTGCTGCACGACAACTACGAGAAGGTCAAGAACCGGGACCTGATCGAGCGCCCCGAGTACTTCGCGATGGGAACCCAGGCCCGCGTTCAGCTCGGCCGCGCGCTGACCGGCCTCGGCTCGACGCAAAACCTGTGGCTCTACTCCGCCGGCGCGAGCGACGGCTTTCGGCTTCCATCGAACTGGGTCTTGCTGGGCTCGACCTCGGTCGTCGGGCAGACCGGCTACGCGCCGCTCGACCGGCAGCTGGCGAGCGG
>DASPWT010000243.1:0-4040 GCA_035637655.1 Burkholderiales bacterium
CGAGGAAGGGACTCGAACCCCCACAGTGTTGCCACCGCTAGGACCTGAACCTAGTGCGTCTACCAATTCCGCCACCTCGGCGAAAGGGCCGCGCCAGTTCCGGTCTTCAGCCCGAGCGCGGATTCTATAGGAAAGCGCCGATTTGTCAATGAAAAAGCGCGGCATCGCGCGCGCATCCGACCCGCATCGCGAACGCGAGGCGTCGCGCTACGAACATCCGATTCCCAGCCGCGAGTTCATTCTCCATACGCTCGCGGAAGCCGGCATCCCGCTTACCGACGATGAGCTTGCGCAGCGCCTTGCGATCAAGCCGGAGGAGCGCGACGCGTTCGTGAAGCGTTTGGGCGCAATGGAACGCGACGGCCAGATCCTGCGCAATCGCAAGGGCGCGATCCTGGTCGCCACCAAGCTCGATCTCATCACCGGACGTGTCGAGGGCCATCCGGACGGCTACGGCTTCGTGGTCGCCGAGGAGGGCGCGGATTTGTACCTTGGTCCGCACGAGATGCGAAAAGTCCTTCACGGCGATCGCGTGATGGTGCGCGAGTCGGGCGTGGACCGGCGCGGCCGCAAGGAAGGGACGATCGTCGAGGTGATCGAACGCGCAAACGCCCGAGTGGTGGGGCGCCTGCACGGCGAGGGCCGGTTCCTGTTCGTTCAGCCCGCCGAGCGGCGCATCAACCAGACCATCCTCATCGCGCCTGAGGACGCGGGTGACGCGCGCGCCGGGCAGGTCGTCGTCGCCGAATTGACCGTGCAGCCCGATGGCCGCACCCAGCCGATCGGCCGCGTCGTCGAGGTGCTGGGGGAGGCGGCCGATCCCGGCATCGAGATCGAGATCGCGCTCAGGAAACACGAACTGCCGTTCAAGTTCTCCGCGCAGGCCGAGGCGCTCGCGGCGAAATTTCCCGACGTTCCGCGAGCGGGCGATTCTGCCGGCCGGGAGGATTTGCGATCGATCGAGCTCGTGACCATCGACGGCGAAACGGCCCGGGATTTCGACGACGCCGTGTACTGCGAAAAGACAAACGAAGGGTTTCGGCTCGTCGTCGCCATCGCGGATGTAAGCCACTATGTGCGCGACGGCGACGCACTCGACCTAGACGCGCGTGATCGAGGCAATTCCGTCTACTTTCCCCGCCGGGTCATCCCGATGCTGCCGGAGCAGCTCTCCAACGGCCTGTGCTCCCTCAACGCGGAAGTCGATCGCCTCTGCATGGCTTGCGACATGTCGATCGGCGCGAAGGGCGAGATCGGCCGGTATCGATTCTATCCGGCGGTGATGCGCTCGCGTGCAAGACTGACGTATACGCTAGTGGCCGCCGCGCTCGCCAATCCGCGGAGCGAGGCTGCGCAGAAACTGAAAGGATTGCTGCCGCGTTTGCAGTTGTTGAACGAACTCTTCAGGGCGCTCCTCAAGGCGCGCGAGGAGCGCGGCGCGATCGACTTCGAGACGATCGAAACCCAGTTCGTCTTCGACGCGGAGGGGCGCGTCGCGCGCATCGACCGGGTCGAGCGCAACGATGCCCACCGCATCATCGAAGAGTGCATGCTCGCGGCGAATGTGAGTGCGTCCGATTTTCTCTCCAAGCACAGGCAGCCCGCACTCTACCGCATCCACGAGGGGCCGACTCCGGAGAAGCTCGCAAATCTGCGCGAATTCCTCAAAGAATTCGGATTGCAGCTCTCCGGCGGGGACAAGCCCGCGGCGAAACACTATGCGAAGCTGCTCGAGACCGCGCGAAAACGCCCGGACGTGCAGCTTCTCCAGACCGTGCTCCTGCGCTCGTTGCAGCAGGCGCAATACAGCCCCGACAACGTCGGTCACTTCGGGCTCGCCTACGAGCACTACACTCATTTCACCTCGCCGATCCGGCGCTATCCCGATCTGCTGATTCACCGCGCCATCAAGGCGGTCCTGGAGAAGGGGCGCTACAACCCGGGCAACTGGACGGAACTCGGGGCGCACTGCTCGCAGACCGAGCGCCGCGCGGACGATGCGACGCGTGAAGTTTCCGCCTGGCTCAAGTGCTACTACATGCGCGATCGGGTCGGCGAGGAGTTCGAGGGCTCGGTCTCGGCGGTGACGAGCTTCGGGATCTTCGTGGCGCTCGATGAATTCTACGTGGAAGGGCTGGTGCACATCTCCGAGCTTGGTCAGGACTATTTTCACTTTGACGCCGCCAAGCACCGGCTGCTCGGCGACCGCACCCGCAAGCAGTTCCGCCTGGCCGACAGGGTCAAGGTCAAGATCGTCCGGGTGGATCTCGAGACGAGCCGAATCGATTTTGTGCTCGCGGGCGAATCCGCAGGCGGCCCGCGCCACGCCCGGTCGCTGCGCCGTCGCGCGAGATCGTAGGGCCGCCGAAGGTGAAGCCCACCCGCGCCATTTTCGGATTCCACGCGGTGCTTGCGCGGCTGCGCGCCGATGCGGCTTCGGTCACGGAGATCTATCTCGATGAAGATCGCAAGGACGCGCGGGGGAGAGACCTCGCGATCGCCGCGGAAAAAGCCGGTGTCCCGCTGATGCGCGTTCCGACCAAGCGCCTGGACGGTTTCTACGGCGGCGGCCGCCACCAGGGTGTGGTGGCGATGGCGTTCGAGAAACCGGCGCGCGAAAGCCTGGAGGACCTGCTCGACTCGCTGAAGGAAGCGCCCCTCCTGCTGGCTCTGGACGGCGTGACTGATCCGCACAACCTCGGGGCCTGTTTGCGGGTCGCGGACGCCGCCGGTGCCCACGCGGTGATCGCACCCAAGGACCGTGCCGCCGGCATCAGCGCGGCGGTATCCAAAGTAGCGAGCGGCGCGGCCGAATCCGTGCCCTACTACATGGTCACGAACCTCGCCCGCACGCTCGACGAATTGAAGGAACGCAACATCTGGATCGTCGGCGCGGACGAGCGCGCCGAAAAAACGCTCTACGAGTCGGAGCTGCCGGCTGCGACTGCGTGGGTGCTGGGCGCAGAAGGCGAGGGCATGCGTCGGCTCACGCGCGAGCGCTGCGATCTCCTGGTGCGCATCCCTATGCGCGGGAGCGTCGAGAGCCTGAACATCTCCGTGGCGAGCGGCGTGTGCTTGTTCGAAGCGCGGCGGCGGCGCGCGTAATAACCGGGGACAGACCACGGTTTTCGAGAAAACCGTGGTCTGTCCCCGGTTTCCTCCTCAACGCAGCGGCTCGCCGTTGCAGTAGAGCTCGACCCGCTCCCCGAATTCGTAGCGCAGCGCGCCGAGCAGGCGGGCTTCGGCGTTGCGGATGCTCGGGGCTTTCCCACTGCCGAACGCGCCGAGGGTAAAGGTGACCTCGCCCGTTTTCTCGTCGATTTGCGCCCAGGCCCTTGCCTCCGCGCGATCCAGCGCGTCGGTGACGACCCTGAGCACTTGCGCGGAGCTCACCTTCGGATCTTTGGACGCCACGCGATAGTCGAAGCCGACGACGTTCTCGCAGGCGGCGAGGAGAAGGCAGATGAGCGCGAAGAGTCTGGCGTGTGAAATCACGAGCGGGGTGCCCGAGTAACCGGCCATTATCTGATCACGTCGGAAACCTCTGAGCAACGCGTGCTCGTGCCTTGGCGGCCTCTTCCGCACGGTTCCTCGGTGGTGCATTCGTCTCCAGCGAGGTCAGAAGGTTTCTGGAAACCTCCGCCACCTCGTCAACCGCCGCAAGGAATGCGCCTCCGTTGGCCTTCGATGGCTTGTTGAAGCCGCTCACTTTTCTCACGAATTGCAGGGCGGCCGCGCGAATCTCCTCTTCGGTCACGGGCGGTTCGAAGTTGAAGAGGGTTTTGATGCTTCTGCACATAGCGTCACCTCGACTGGTCAGAGCCGGCGGATGCCTATTCCCGGCGAAACTCGCCGCGTCCCTGTGGATACTGTTTCTCCCATTGCCTCCCGTCGAACTGCTCGACAGTCATGCTCTCGACCGTACCCGGATCGAGGCAGCGCGCGTTGACGCTGAACCCGTCCGGGTGCGAGCGCGGAACGTAGAAGGATTTTATGCCGCAGACGGCGCAAAACAAGTGCTTGGCCGTGTGCGTGTTGAA
>DASPWT010000244.1:0-16118 GCA_035637655.1 Burkholderiales bacterium
CAGGATGTGGTGCTCCGGCACGCCCTGGACGATGTGCGGATCGAGTTCCTGGGGGTCGGATTTGTTGCCCTTGTGGAGGATCTGCAGCCGATCGCCCTCGCCCACGAGCGTGGGCGGCTTGCTGCAACCGGCGACAAGCGCGAGCCCGGCCAGCGCCGTGAACGCCAACTCCCGGACGGAACGACGATTCGTTTTGTGACGCATGGGACGGATTGGATTCTATGCCAATCATCGCACATAAGCGCGATCTGCAAACCGATAGCCGCGCCGCGACGATTCTTGCCGGGTACGGCGCTTACGGCATACCAAGTTCGCGGTGACTTGACCCGAATCCGCTACAATCCCGCGATCTCGAACCAAAAAAGGCGGAAACAAGATGGGGTTCCTCGCGGGCAAACGCGTGCTGATCACCGGCCTGCTCTCCAATCGCTCGATTGCCTACGGCGTCGCCAAGGCCGCCCGGCGCGAGGGCGCGGAGCTCGCGTTCACCTACCAGAACGAGCGCTTCAAGGACCGCGTCACGGAGATGGCCGGAGAGTTCGGAAGCACGCTCGTCTTCCCCTGCGACGTCGCGAGCGACGCCGAGATCGCGGCGCTCTTCTCCGAGCTTGGCAGGAAATGGAACGCGCTCGACGGATTGGTGCACGCGATTGCCTTCGCCCCGCGCGAGGCGATCGCGGGCGACTTCCTCGAAGGCTTGTCGCGGGAGGCGTTCCGCATTGCGCACGACGTGAGCAGCTACAGCTTTGCCGCGCTCGCCAAGGCGGCGCTCCCGCTCATGCAGGGAAGAAGCGGCGCATTGGTAACCCTCACCTACCTCGGAGCCGATCGGGTGGTTCCGGGCTACAACACCATGGGACTCGCCAAGGCGAGCCTCGAGGCGAGCGTGCGTTACCTCGCCGCAAGCCTGGGGCCGAAAGGCATTCGCGTCAACGCGGTCTCGGCCGGTCCCATCAAAACCCTTGCGGCAAGCGGGATAGCGGGATTCGGCAAGATCCTCAAGTACGTCGAGGAGAATTCTCCGCTGCGGCGAAACGTCACGACAGGGGACGTGGGCAACGTAGCGGCGTTTCTGCTGTCCGACCTGGCGGCCGGGGTGACCGGCGAGATCACCTACGTGGACGGCGGATTCAATACGGTCGTGGGCGCCATGCCCGTTTCCGGAGCATCCGAGTAGCCGTCCTACTGCGTCTTTTTTTCCAGCGCCGCCTTGTTGATCTCCACCTTCGCGTCTGCGCGCAGGCCGTCGAGGAAGGACTTGAACTCCTGCGTCCCGCTCGCGCGCCCGAGCTCGCTCTGGACGCTGCGCGCTCGCGTCTCGTCCGGCTGAACGTCCACGACGCGGGTGACGCGATAGATCACGTAGCCGTTGTTCGATTCCACCCCGGCGTACACCGGCAGCTTGGACGCGTCCGCTCCGAAGATCTTCGAGAGGGCTTCGGGGCCCAGATCCTGCGGCTCGTCCCGGCTGACGAGCCTGGTCGTGCCGAAGCGCACCGCAGGAGCATTGCCCTTTTTCAGTTCTGCCAGCAGCTCCTCGCCCTGCCTTCTCGCGAGCACCAGGGCCTCCTGCCGCGCAAGCTGTTCGGCCAGTTCGCCTTTGACTTCGTCGAACGGGCGCTGGCTGGCCGGCTTGTGATTGATCACGCGCGCCGAGACCAGAACGCCCGGGGACGTTTCGACCGCCTCGGTGTTGCGCTTGTTCTTGATCGACTCGTCGGCGAAGAGCGCCGCGAGCAGCCGGGGGTTGTTCAGCGCCGGCACGGGTGCGGACTGCCGGGTTACTCCTTGAGCTCGCTGGACGGCGAGCTTGAACCTTTCGGCGGCCGGTCCCAGCGATTCGGACTGTTCGTAGACCAGGTTGCTGAATGCCTCCGCAGCTTCGGCAAAGCGCCTGCCGGCCCGCTGCTTTTTCAGTTCGCGCTCGATTTCCGGCCGGGCAAGCTCGAGGCTCTTCACTTTCCCCGGCTTGATGCCGGTTATCTTGATGATGTGGAAGCCGAAGTCCGATTCGACAGGATCGCTGATCTGATTCGGCTTGAGCCGGAACGCTGCCTCCTCGAAGGCGCGCACCATCATGCCGCGCGCGAAGAATCCGAGGTCGCCGCCCCGGGACGCCGAGCCCGGATCGCCGGAATTTTTTTTCGCGAGCTCCGCGAAGCTGGCCGGTGACTTGCGCAATTGCGACAGAATCTGCGCCGCGCGCTCGCGTGCCTTCGCCTTTTCCGCATCGCCTGCGCCGCTTTTCACCGGGATCAGGATATGGCTCGCGCGGCGCTGCTCCGGCTCGCCGTACCTGGAAATGTTCGACTCGTAATACGACTTGATCTCGTCTGCGCCGACCTGCTCCGAGGCAAGCAAGGCGTCGGTGCTCAACACGAGGTATTCGACACCCACCTCCTCGGGCACCTGGAAGCGGGCGGGATTGCCGTCGTAGAACGCGCGGACCGCCTGTGCGGTGACTTTGGACCGTGCGAGCTGCGCGTCGGGCTGAATTCGATGCTCGGCGATCTCCCGCTGCTGTGCGCGCAGCCGCGCAAACTGGCGGGAGACCGCCTTCGATGCGAGTCCCGAATCCGCCAGGGCGCCGGTGAGCTGCTGCGTCAGGAGATCGCGGCGCAAGGCCGCATCGAATGCCTCCGAGCTCATTCGCTCGTTTCGAAGCGCGGCGTCGTAGCGCTCCCTGGAGAATTTCCCGTCCACCTGGAAGGCGGGGATAGCCATCGTCGTCTCGACGAGCATCTCGTTGGAAACGGTGAGATGATTCCGCATCGCGTGCTGCATCATGAGGCGCTGCGCGATCATGCCCTCCAGCAGCTCCAGGCGGATCGCAGGCGAATCGAACAGCGCCGGATCGAAATTCCGCCCGAGCATTCCGCGCAGGCGTTCCTGCTGCTGTCGCAACGCTTCGTCAAATTCCTGCTCGGTGATTTTCTGCCCGCCGACGCTCGCGACTTCGCCCGCGCCCGCCGTTTCGCGCTGGGTCCACTGGATCCCCCAGAACGCGAACGGCGGCACGATCACCAGTGCGAGCACGAACTGCAGAAGACGTTTGTGCTTGGTGACGAAATCGAACATGGTGTCTCTTGACGAAGCGAACCGCGGGAATTCTGGCGGAGCGGACGGGACTCGAACCCGCGACCCCCGGCGTGACAGGCCGGTATTCTAACCAACTGAACTACCGCTCCGCGATTGGAATGGTGGGTGCTGACGGGATCGAACCGCCGACATTCGCCTTGTAAGGGCGACGCTCTACCAGCTGAGCTAAGCACCCCTTCACGGGAAACCCGACGCGATCGCTGAACGCCGGGCCGATTCCGGAAGGGCCGCTAGTTTACTGCATCCTTCAGGGCTTTTCCAGGACGGAATTTGGGAACCCTCGCCGCCTTGATCTTGATTTCCACACCGGTTTGCGGGTTGCGCCCCGTGCGCGCCGCGCGCCGGCCGACGTAGAACGTTCCGAAACCGACCAAGGTCACCATGCTGCCCTTCTTCATCGCGGTCTTGATCGCGGTGACGGCCGCGTCGAGCGAGCGTCCCGCGGCGGCTTTCGAGATGTCGGCGGACTTGGCGATGTGATCGATGATTTCCAGCTTGTTCATTCGGGCCCCCTTGGAGTTCGGTTGATGACGGAATCACGTCTATTGGGCACAGCCCGCCTCCCAGCGGGGCCGTGACCGTGGACTCAGCGAAGACCGGTCTTGCGGGCACCACCCCGAGGGGAAACGGCGCTGGCGAAAACCGGGCTTTGCTGATTCCGCGGCTGAATTCGGTTGGTGAGAGCGGGTGCGACATCGCGCGCCCGTTTGCAATATATAGCAATTGCAAAAGCACCGTGTCAAGCATTCGCGGCTTTCACATCCGGATTTTTTGTCGCGACGGCGACAGACGCCTCAGCGGTCCGCTGGGGCCGATGCCGGATCCTTGGAGAAACTTCGGGCGGCGACGATCGCGGTGCGATTCGCTCCGCGCTGCACCAATCTAGTGTGTGACCACCGTGGAGGAAGTCTTGTCGTCGGCGACCGGCGGAATGGGCGGCGCGTCGGAGGTGGGCTTGCGCGGTTCCGGCAGGCGCTCGAGCGCGAGCTCGAGCACCTGGTCTATCCATTTGACCGGAAGAATTTCCAGTCGATTCTTGATGTTGTCCGCGATTTCTGCCAGATCCTTCACGTTCTCCTCCGGGATGAGGACGGTCTTCACGCCGCCCCGGTGCGCCGCAAGGAGCTTCTCCTTCAGTCCGCCGATCACCAGGACTTCGCCGCGCAAGGTGATCTCGCCGGTCATGGCAAGGTCCGCGCGCACCGGAATTCCCGTCAGCACCGACACCATCGCGGTGCAGATGCCGATGCCGGCGCTCGGACCGTCCTTGGGCGTCGCGCCTTCGGGAAGGTGCACGTGGATGTCGTTTTTCTGATAGAAGTCCTCGGCGACGCCGAGCTTGGATGAGCGGTTGCGCACGACCGAGAGCGCGGCCTGGATCGACTCCTGCATCACCTCGCCGAGTTTTCCGGTGGTGATGGTCTTGCCTTTGCCCGGCATCGTGACGGCTTCGATGGTGAGAAGCTCGCCCCCGACTTCGGTCCACGCAAGTCCCGTCACCTGCCCGACCTGGTTCTTCTTTTCGGCGATTCCGTACGTGTAGCGCCGCACGCCGAGGAATTTGTCCAAGCTCTTCGGAGTGACCAGGACCTTGTTCTCCTTGTCCTTGGTGATCAGCAGCTTGACCACCTTGCGGCAGATCTTGGAAATCTCGCGTTCCAGGCTGCGCACGCCCGCCTCGCGCGTGTAGTAGCGGATGATGTCGCGGAGAGCGGCCTCGGACACCGATACCTCCTCCTTCTTCAGCCCGTTGTTCTTGAGCTGCTTGGGCAGAAGGTAACGGGAGGCGATGTTGACCTTCTCGTCCTCGGTATACCCGGATATGCGGATCACTTCCATCCGGTCGAGCAGCGCCGGAGGAATGTTCAGCGTGTTGGCGGTCGCGACGAACATCACTTCCGAGAGGTCATACTCGACTTCCACGTAGTGGTCCGTGAACGTGTGGTTCTGTTCCGGATCCAGCACTTCCAGGAGCGCCGAGGACGGGTCGCCGCGAAAGTCCATGCCCAGCTTGTCCACCTCGTCCAGCAGGAACAGCGGGTTGCGCACGCCGATCTTGCTCATGTTCTGGAGGATCTTGCCGGGCATCGAGCCGATATAGGTGCGCCGGTGGCCGCGGATCTCGGCCTCGTCGCGCACGCCGCCCAGCGACATGCGCACGAATTTGCGATTGGTGGCGCGGGCGATCGACTGTCCGAGGGAAGTCTTTCCCACCCCGGGCGCGCCCACCAGGCACAGGATCGGCGCCTTGACCTTGTCCACGCGGATCTGCACCGCCAGGTATTCGACGATGCGCTCCTTCACCTTCTCCAGGCCGTAGTGGTCGGCGTCGAGGATCTTCTCGGCCGCTCCGATGTCGCGCGAGATCTTGCTGCGCTTCTTCCAGGGGAGGTTGACCAGCGTCTCGACGTAATTGCGCACCACCGTCGCCTCGGCCGACATGGGCGACATGAGACGCAGCTTCTTCAGCTCGGCTTCGGCCTTCTTGCGCGCCTCCTTGGGCATGCGCGCGGCCTTGACGCGCTTTTCCATTTCCTCGAGATCCGCGCCGTCCTCGCCTTCGCCGAGCTCCTTCTGGATCGCCTTCACCTGCTCGTTCAAGTAGTACTCGCGCTGGCTCTTCTCCATCTGCCGCTTGACGCGGCCGCGGATGCGCTTCTCGACCTGGAGAATGTCGATCTCCGTTTCCAGCTGCGAAAGCAGATGCTCGAGGCGCGCCTTGACTTCGAACATCTCCAGCACCTGTTGCTTCTGCTCGAGCTTGAGCGGCAGATGCGCGGCGATGGTATCCGCGAGCCGCCCTGCCTCTTCGATTCCCGCAAGGGAAGTGAGGATCTCCGGCGGGATCTTCTTGTTCAGCTTCACGTACTGGTCGAACTGGCCGATAAGCGCCCGGCGCATGGCCTCGATCTCGGTGACTTCTCCTGCGTCCGCCGGCACCGCGACCGCCTCGGCCACGTAATGGCTGCGCATGTCGTCGATGCCGTGGATCCGGGCGCGCTGGCTGCCCTCCACCAGCACCTTCACGGTGCCGTCGGGGAGCTTGAGCATTTGCAGGATGTTCGAAATGCAGCCGATCTTGTACAGGTCCTCGCCGGTGGGCTCGTCCTTGGCCGCGGATTTCTGCGCAACGAGCAGAATGCTCTTGCCCGCTTCCATGGCGATTTCCATTGCCTTGATCGACTTCGGCCGCCCGACAAAGAGCGGAATGACCATATGCGGGAACACGACCACGTCCCGCAGCGGCAGCAGCGGATACTGGTTGGGTGCGGATGCGATCTCGTCGGCCATGGCGTTCCCGGATAAAAGGATCAACAGCTACATTGGGGCGGTGCGCCCCCGTTCAAGCTGCGCCCAGTTCGGGACAACAGCCGTCGCTCAAGCCGTGCCCGCCACCTTTGGCGGTTCGGTGTAGATGAGAAGGGGCTTGCCCTCGCCGATAATGGTGTTCTCGTCCACCACGACTTTGCTGACGTTCTCCATCGTCGGAAGATCGAACATCAGGTCGAGCAGCACCTGTTCCAGGATCGAACGCAGGCCGCGAGCGCCGGTCTTTCGCGCCAGGGCTCTTTTGGCAATCGCCTGCAGCGCCTGCGGCCGCACTTCCAGATCCGCTCCCTCCATGCCGAACAGCCTCTGATACTGCTTGATCAGAGCGTTTTTCGGCTCGGTCAGTATCTGGATCAGGGCCTGCTGGTCGAGTTCCTCGAGCGTCGCCACGACCGGCAGCCGCCCGACGAACTCCGGTATCAACCCGTACTTGATGAGGTCTTCGGGCTCGACCGCGCGCAGGATCTCGCTGATGTCCTTGCCGTTCTTCAGGCTTCTCACGTCCGCACCGAAGCCGATGCCGCTCTTTTCGGAGCGGCCGCGGATGATCTTTTCCAGGCCGTCGAACGCCCCCCCGCAGATGAACAGTATGTTCGTGGTGTCCACCTGCACGAAGTCCTGGTTGGGATGCTTGCGGCCGCCCTGCGGCGGCACCGACGCGATCGTCCCCTCGATCAGCTTCAGCAGCGCCTGCTGCACGCCTTCGCCGGAAACGTCCCGGGTGATCGAAGGGTTATCGGACTTGCGCGAAATCTTGTCGATCTCGTCGATATAGACGATGCCGCGCTTCGCCTTGTCGACGTCGTAGTCGCAGTTCTGGAGCAGCTTCTGGATGATGTTCTCCACGTCCTCGCCGACGTAGCCCGCCTCGGTGAGCGTGGTCGCGTCGGCGATCACGAACGGAACGTTCAGGAGACGCGCCATCGTCTGAGCGAGCAGCGTCTTGCCCGATCCGGTGGGTCCGACAAGGAGGATGTTCGATTTGGCGAGCTCGACTTCGTCGTTCTTCGAGAGGTGCTTCAGGCGCTTGTAATGGTTGTACACCGCGACCGAAAGGATCTTCTTGGCGAGCTCCTGCCCGATCACGTACTCGTCCAGTATCCCGCAGATCTCCCGGGGCGTCGGCAGGTCGGATTTGGAGGGCCTGCCGCCTTTGTCCGCGGCGCTTTCCTCGCGGATGATGTCGTTGCACAGCTCGATGCACTCGTCGCAGATGAACACCGACGGTCCGGCGATCAGCTTCCTCACCTCGTGCTGGCTCTTGCCGCAGAAGGAGCAGTAGAGAAGTTTTTCGCCGCCGGTCTTTTCGGTCATGTCGTCTCCGCCTTCAACCCGCCGCCGCCGCTGCCGCCGCCTCGGCCCGCGAAGTCAGCACCCGGTCCACGAGCCCGTACTTCACGGCCTCTTCCGCGGAAAGGAAGTTGTCGCGGTCGGTGTCGCGCGAGATGCGCTCGACGCTCTGGCCGGTGTGCTTCGCCATGATCTCGTTGAGCTGCTTGCGCAGGTACAGGATCTCCTTGGCGTGGATCTCGACGTCGGACGCCTGGCCCTGGAAGCCGCCCATCGGCTGATGGATGAGCACGCGCGAGCTCGGCAGGCAGAAGCGCTTGTCCTTGTCGCCCGCGGCGAGCAGCAGCGCCCCCATGCTCGCCGCCTGCCCGACGCAAAGCGTGGAGACGTCGGGCTTGACGAACTGCATGGTGTCGTAGATCGCAAGCCCCGCGGACACCGAACCGCCCGGCGAATTGATGTAGAAGAAGATGTCCTTGTCGGGGTTTTCCGACTCGAGGAAAAGGAGTTGCGCGACGATCAGGTTGGCCGAGATCTCGTTGACCGGGCCGACGAGGAATACCACCCGTTCCTTGAGCAGGCGCGAGTAGATGTCGTAGGCGCGCTCGCCGCGCCCGCTCTGCTCGATCACCATCGGGATCAGGCCCAGGCCTTGCGGATCCTGACTCACGCGGCTGCTCCCATCAGTTCATCGAAGCTGATCGCCTTATCCTCCACCTTGGCATGCGCTAGGACCCAGCTGACGACGTTCGACTCGACTGCCAGACCCTCGAATTCGTTCAAACGCTGCGGCTCCGAATAGACCCATCTTACCACTTCGAAGGGCTGTTCATAGGTCTGTGCGTGCTCGGTCACCAGGGCCCGCACCTGCTCGGGCTTGGCGCCGAGCTGGTGCGATTTCACCAGCTCGCCGAGGATGAGTCCCAGCGCCACGCGCCGGCGCGCCTGCCCTTCGAGCGCCTCGGGTTTCACCGGCAGCCTTTCCAGCCTGACGCCGCGTGCCTCGAGGTCTGCGCGCGTCTGCTGCACCACGCGCTGCAGCTCGATTTCGACGAGCGACTTCGGCAGCTCGAGCGTCGTCGAGGCGATGAGCGCCTGCATGACCTTCTGCTTGACCTCGCCCTCCACGCGTTTCTTGACTTCGCGCTCGACGTTCGCCCTGACCTCCTCGCGCATTTTCGCGATATCGCCATCGGCGACGCCGAGCGATCTTGCGAATTCGGCATCGATCGCCGGGAGTTTCGGTTGTTCCACTCTGTGCACGCTGACCTCGAAGTCTGCGCTCTTTCCGGCAATTTCCTTGCCCGGGTAGCCAGCGGGGAAAGCCACCGGAAAAATCTTCCGCTCACCCGCGCTGACGCCGGTAAGCCCGGACTCGAACTCCGGCAGCATGCGGCCCTCGCCGAGCACCACGGCCACCCCCGCGCCTTTGCCTCCGGGAAATTCGTTCCCGTCTATGCGGCCGGTGAAATCCACGGTGACGCGGTCACCCGTTTGCGAGGCGCGCGTGACGGGTTCCCAGCTCGCGCGCTGCTTGCGCAGGATCGAAAGGGTGCGGTCGACGTCCGCATCGTCCACCGCGTGGGTGGGTCGCTCGATTGTCGCGGCCGACAGATCGCCGACCTTGACCTCCGGGTAGATCTCGAAAGTAGCGCTGAAGGTCAGCTGTTTCGCGTCGCTTCCCTCCTTGCGTTCGATGCGCGGATAACCGGCCACCCTCAATTTCTGCTCCTGGACCACTTCGGAAAACGCTTTCTGCACGGCGTCACCGATCACTTCCGACCGTACCTGCGGCCCGTAGTGCTGTGCGACGATCTTGAGCGGAACCTTGCCGGGGCGGAAGCCGTCCATGCGCACGGTGCGCGAGAGCTTGCGCAGCCGTTGCTCGACTTCGCGGTCGATCTGCTCGGCCGGAACCGCCATGTTGAGCCTCCGCTCCAGCCTGCCTAACGCTTCGATGCTCGTTTGCATTCCCGAAAACCCTGTTCCTTGGTGCGAAGGAAGGGACTCGAACCCCCAAGCCTTGCGGCGCTGGAACCTAAATCCAGTGCGTCTACCAATTCCGCCACCTTCGCGGGCTCACGACAGACCGGACCTCGCAGTGCGCGTGTCATTCTACAGCAACCCTCCTATACTGTCAGCCCAAGAAGGCTGAAACCCTTTGAAAAAATAGGGCAATGTCGGTCGGCCACTACGAAAACTTTCCGGTCGCTTCCGTGCTGCTTCCGGCAGCGCTGCGTCACCCCGTGTCGGTCATTTACCGATTCGCGCGCACGGCGGACGATTTCGCCGATGAAGGCGATCTGCGGCCGCACGAGCGGCTTGCCTGCCTGGAGGGCTATCGCGCAGAATTGCGCCGGATCGAGGCCGGTCGTTCCCCGGCGTCGCCTTTTTTTCACGAGCTGCGCGAGGTGATCGCGGCTCATCGCCTCCCGCTCGCACGCTTTTACGACCTGCTCGACGCATTCTCGCAGGACGTCACCAAACAGCGCTACGCGAGCTTCGCCGAGGTCATGGACTATTGCCGCCGTTCGGCCGACCCCGTCGGGCGCCTGATGCTGCATTTGTACGGCGAAACGGGCAATGACGCTATCGCCTGCTCGGACGCGATCTGCTCGGCCCTTCAGCTCATCAACTTCTGGCAGGATGTGGAAATCGACTTCCGCAAGAACCGCATCTACCTTCCCCAAGAGGACATGGCGAGGTTCGGCGTTACCGAAGACCAGATCGCCGCAAGCGACGCCTCCGGCGGCTGGTGGGACCTGATGCGCTTTCAGATCGATCGTTCGCGGCGGATGATGTTGCGCGGCGCGCCGCTCGCGACACGCCTGCCCGGCCGCGCGGGACTGGAAATCCGCGCCGTGGTTCAAGGAGGGTTGAGGATCCTCGAGAAGCTCGAGCGCGAACGCGGAAACGTTTTCCGTCTCCGGCCGGTGCTGCGCGTCTGGGACTGGCCGCTGCTGCTCGCGCGCGCGCTGGCAATGTGATGACTCCTGAAGAATATTGCCGGGAAAAAGCTGCGCACAGCGGCTCGAGCTTCTATTACTCGTTCCTGTTTCTCCCGCCCGAGCGCCGGCGTGCGATTACCGCGCTGTATGCTTTCTGCCGGGAGGTCGACGACGCGGTGGACGAGCCGAGCGATCCGTCCGTAGCCCGCGCGACCCTGACCTGGTGGCGCGGCGAGGTCGCTCGGCTCTTCGCCGGCAATCCGCAGCATCCCGTGACGCGCGCGCTCGCCCCCATGATCGAGGCGTTCGGGATTGCGCAGAGGCAGCTGAACGAGATCATGGACGGCATGGAAATGGACTTGAATCAGAGCCGCTATCCGAATTTTTCGGGCCTGCAGCTCTACTGCCATCGCGTGGCGGGCGTGGTCGGCGCCCTGGCGGCGGGCATTTTTGGCTACCGCAACGCGAAGACGCTGGAGTACGCCGAAAAGCTCGGACTCGCGTTCCAGCTCACCAATATCATCCGCGACGTGGGAGAGGATGCGCGGAAAAACCGCATCTATCTTCCCATGGACGAGTTGAAGGAACATGGAGTGACGGCGGCGGATATTCTCAACGCGAGTCACACCGAAAGCTTTGTGCGCCTGATGCGCTTCCAGGCCGAGCGCGCCCGGCGCTGCTACGACGAGGCGCTGGCGCTCCTGCCGGCGGAAGACCGCCACGCGCAGCGCCCCGGCCTGATGATGGCGGCCATCTACCGCACGCTGCTCGACGAGATTGCCGGCGACGGATTTCAGGTGCTCAGGCAGCGAACCGCCCTCACGCCGATCCGCAAGCTCTGGATCGCGTGGCGCACCTGGGTCACGGCTTGAGTGGCGTCGCGGTTGTCGGTGCCGGCTGGGCCGGGCTCGCTGCCGCGGTCACGCTCGCGGAGCGCGGCGTCCCCGTAACGGTGTTCGAAGCGTCGCGCAGCCTGGGCGGCCGTGCGCGGCGCGTGTCCATCGACGGAATCGACCTCGACAACGGCCAGCACGTCCTGATCGGCGCGTACCGCGAGACGCTGCGGATGATGCGGCTCGTCGGCGCCGATCCGGAGGAGCTTCTCCTGCGTATTGCGCTCGAGCTGCGCTATGCCGATGGCTTTCACCTGCGCGCGCCGCGGCTCCCCTACCCGCTCAACCTGCTCTTCGCGCTCCTCCGCGCGAAGGGGTTGGATCCCGCTCAAGGCTTCAGCGCGCTGCGCTTCATGGCCTCGCTTCGGGCCTGCGACTTTCGCATCGAACCCGACTGCAGCGTCGCCCGGCTGCTCGACGATCAAAAGCAGAGCGGCGCGCTGCGCAGCCACGTGTGGGAACCCCTGTGCGTATCGGCGCTCAACACGCCGGTCGATTCCGCCTCCGCGCAGGTCTTCGTCAACGTGCTGCGCGCCGGCCTCACCGGGGCGCGCGAGGCGAGCGACTTCCTCATCGCGCGCACGGACCTGAGCCGCCTGTTCCCCGAGCCCGCAGCCGAATACGTGAAGGCGCGCGGCGGCGCGATCTCGCTCGGCGTGCCGGTGCGCCGCGTTGCACAGGTCTCGGGCGGATTTCGCCTCAACGACGCGCAGCTGTTCTCCTGCGTGGTGATCGCCTGCGGCCCGCATCAGGCGGGGCCGCTGCTGGTGCAATTGCCCGAGCTTGGCGATGCGCTTTCCCGCATCAGCGCGTTCAACTACGAGCCCATCCTCACCTGCTACCTGCAGTATCCGGAATCCGTTTCGCTGCCCGCGACTATGCTGGGATTTTCAGGCGGTATCCTGCAGTGGGTATTCGACCGCGGCCGGCTCGGCGGACCGAAGGGCCTGCTCGCAGCGGTGATCAGCGCATCGGGCGCGCACGAAGAACTGCCGAAACAGAAGCTGGTGACGAGAATCGAAGCGGAGCTGAAAGCGGCGCTCGGCGTCCTGCCCGCGCCGCGCTGGTCGCAAGTGATCACCGAGCGGCGCGCCACGTTCTCCTGCAGCCCGGCGCTGAAACGCCCCGGGGGCAACACGCCGATTCCCGGATTGCTGCTCGCCGGCGACTATGTCGCAAGCGATTATCCGGGGACGCTTGAAGCCGCGGTGCGCAGCGGAATCGCGGCGGGGTGCACCAGGGTCAGTCTGGTCTGACCGCCATCCTGCCGCTGCCAATGAAGAATATGGCGATGCCGCACAGCAAATAGAGCCCCTGCAATTCGAGCGCCCACCCGCCGCTTTTTGACAGGGTAAGCAACTGGGCGGTATGCGAGAGCAAAATTGCGAAAACCATGTTGATCACGACGAGCAAGCCGCCGATCCGCGCAAGAACTCCGAAAATGATCATCAACGGCGCAAGAACTTCGCCAAGATAAATGCCATAGGCGATGCTCGCAGGCCATCCATCACTGGCGAGCCGGCTTCCGATGGATTCGACAATGCCGGGGTTGAGTATTTTTCCTATCCCATGAAACAGGAGGAGAATCCCGACCGTAAGGCGCAAGAGCAACTTGCCCACTTCCTCTTGAAATTGATAGTCCATGGTGTCTCTCCAGGTTCTTGCTCCCTGCATTTCAGGCCACTATAGCGTGATTCAGGTTCCTGGTTCTACAACCCGATCGCCCGCAAATCCAGTCTTTTGCGTTTCACCGGCGGACACCAGAGGTAGACGCCCGTCACCGGGCGCGTAAACGTAAACAGCGCGTCGGTCGTCCCGTCCTCGGCGCCGACCATGCGCTTCAACTGCGCCTCGAAGGCGTCGAGCGACTTGCCGAAGGCGACGAACACCAGCCCGGCGCGCGTCGGCCGGGCTTCCTCATTTCTTTCTGGGGTCGTCCGCGGGGTTGACATACGTGACACCCCACGGTCCGGTTCCATTGAGCTGCACCTCTACCTCCCCTTTGGTCCAGGCAAAATGGTTCGTCTTCGGCTGCAGGATCATCATGTTTCCCGGGGGCAAGGGCATCGACTTCTGCATATCCAGCTTGTCGCCCACGCCCATATTGAAGGTTCCAGAAATCACCGTCACCCGCTCGACGGCCGGATGCCAGTGCGCGGGAATCCTGTAGTCGGCGGGAAACTTCAATCGGACCGTGAAGGGAACGGCTTCGCTCATCGGACCCTCGATAACCGCGATCTTTGCTCCGGGCGGCAATGAGGGAACATCACCCCACTTCAGATCATTCGGCGAGATCATTCTGTGTCCGCTCGGCTGAGCCCAACTGGTAGCAACACCTACAAAGAAGGCTGTGACAACAGCAAATGCGACGTACGAGCTGGATTTCATCGTGTACTCCCTTTCGGCCAGAGTGAATGACATTCATACCACGCGCAAAGCACGCGTGTTAGCGCGTTCGAGTCAAGATTGAGCGCGGCGATACCAATAGAAGCCCTCTCTTCAGGGCGCATAAGACACCTTATTCTCTAAGACTGAGATCTTCCCGCTCGACTGTAACTGTTGAATGAGAGTGGTTAAGTCAGCTTCAGAAATACCCTTTGGAAATAGAGAAGCTATCGTACTCTTGAGGGTCTTGAGTGTTCGCGGCCTCGATGTGCCGCGCTGCTTCAGGTTGGCAACGACCATGGTGAATCTATCGGCTTTCGACTTTGACGGAACAGATTGTTTGACCTTAGGGCCAAGGTGCGGCGCCACCTTCACTGAGCCATCACTATTGGGGCACTTGAACTGCCCCTTCTGATTGAGCATCACCTGAAACTTCTCTTTGAGCGACATGCTCCCGAGCAAAGCATTGAAGGACTTGCAGCAGGCAACGCAGTTGTCGTCATGGTTACTACCCGCGTTGGCGCTTGCGAGAAGATGCTCGACGCTTGCATCCGCCTTCGATAGCGGCTGTTTGCAAAAGAAACAAAGACCACCTTGAACAAACATGAGTCGCTCAAGGGACTTGGTGGGCATAGGGGCTTCTAACCGGTAATGAACCGCACCGACCGCATCCTAGAACCATCCACCGGCATATGCAAACATCTGCGACGTGAGTCGGTTCGCCAGGGAATTGCGCAGCTCCTTCGGGGACCATGATTCCGGGAAGCATGCGCGATGTCCAAATGTGGACGGCACGTCGCAGGTCAACCGCCTAATCCAACGAACCACCCTTTACGCTGATCGTTTCGGCAGCGCCGCGCCGCTGATGCCACAACCGAGAACCACAGTCCGCGCAGAAAGCACACTCCAGCGCGTGACCCGTGTCGGTGGGGCGTGTCCAAAATGTGGGTGTGCCTCGTGTCACACGAAATGCCCCCCGCGGGACGATGACCGAGATACCGAAGGCGGAGGCCGACTGCTTTCGGCACTCGTTGCAATGGCATACGTACAGCTCGAGCACCTTGCCGGAAAACTCGTAGCGGATCGAACCACATTGACAGCCACCGCGCGAAACGCTCTCGCTCACTCGCTTTCCTCGGCTGGGGCACGACGCTTCGCGCCCGTCGGCACCAATACTGGGTTAGACGTCTGGTTGAGCAAGGAGATCAATATATGCCCCTTCGACCAACTGCGACGATTCGATTCCAAGTCGAGCCATAAGACTCTGAGCTTCGCGGATACCCGCCTCCGCGAGTTCACCTTCGTTGAGAACGACCTCAAGTTCAAGAAAGTGCCCCAAGCCTTTGACGTTGTCCAGGTGGACCCGTGTTCTTCCGACGAGAAAGAGTGTTCGATGCTTCTGAACCCGGCCCACCTGGCCGTATGCCTGAGACAGTGACTCGCGCAGCGTATCGGGAGCAGACGTTGGCGAACGGAGGTAGAAGGACTCTTTCGGGCCGCGTTGGTTTGCCCGACGGTAGAAGATCAGCTCCCCTTCTTCACTCGAGAACGCGCGTAATTTCAACCTTCCCGATTCGCACTGAAAGAAGGTGTCGTCTTGGTCGATCTCGATTGGGCCCTCGTCCGCAATGGCTGCAGCCTTCGGCGCGAGTGCCTCAATGCTCTCGATATGCGCCTTAATCTCGATGTTTCGCGCCATGGGGCGTCTAAACGTCCAAGCTAAACGACCGCCATTGGCTAACAGGGTTGAGTCCCGCCATGGCGGGTGCGCGTTTGCCGCCCCGCGCCGGCCGGAGCAGCATAGCGGCGGTTCGCGGTCCGGTTGATCGGTGGGTTAGGCACAGGTTGGGTAAACACGTAACAACCGCTGTGCTGTGAAAAGCGCAACAACGTCCATAATAGTGTGCGTAACAATTGCCGCGATGAGGCCGATTTCAAGGAACACATACCCCAAGAATAATCCGGCAATGAAGACAGAAGCGGCATAAATAAGCTTTTGCCAGTTCAATGAGCGAAATTGGCCCGTCCGAAAATGAGCGAGCGTAAAGATCAAGCTTGCCCACCACAAACCTACAATGGGTTGAAGCGCGCCCCGGAAGAGCAGTTCTTCACCGATGCCCGCGGATAAGCTGATCCAAAGCGGATTTAGCGCGTCAAGATCAAGCCTGCTCAC
>DASPWT010000245.1:0-2778 GCA_035637655.1 Burkholderiales bacterium
CTGTTCCAGGGTTTCCCCTACGCACAGGATCGGCGTCAAGCCGGCGCGCCGGGCTGCGGCGAATTTGGCTGCGACTTTACTATCGTCCTCGCCGTATAAGCCGCGCCGCTCCGAATGGCCGACGATCGCGAAACGGCAGCCAAACTCCTTGAGCATCGCTCCCGACACCTCTCCCGTGTAGGCTCCGGAGTCGTGCTCGGAAACGTTCTGCGCACCCCACGCAATCCGGCTGCCCGACAGCGCCTCCGAGACTTGCGGGATATATGGAAATGGTACGCATACCGCGTAACCGACACCCTCGGCTTGCTTGAGTTCCGTCTTGAGCGCGTCCAGCAGCCGTGCGTTCGCTACGAGGCTGCCGTGCATCTTCCAGTTGCCTGCTACTAGCCTCGCGCGCATCCCGTTCCGGGAGAGTCAAAAAGGGGGAGATTTTACTGCCGGACTGCTTTGAGGGTCAACCGAAAACGCTGGAAAATTCAGGATCTTATGTTCCGGCGTCAGGACCTCGAGCCGGCGAGACGCGCTGCAGCAGCGCGATCATCCGGCGAAACTAGGCTACCTCTTGCACGGTTTCGGCGATCATCCTGGCAAGCCGCCGCACTTCTGCGTCGTCCTTGCCCTCCACCATGACGCGGAGCACGGGCTCGGTGCCCGACGGACGCAGGAGCACCCGCCCGTTCTTGCCGAGAGCGCGCTCGGCGTCGCGTTTCGCCTTTGCGACTGCCGGCTGCTTCTCCCAGTCGAAACCCTTGGCCACGCGCACGTTGACGAGCTCCTGCGGGTAGAGCGCGAGTCCCTGGCACAGGGTCCCGAGAGTCGCGCGACCCGTGCGTAGCGCAGAGAGCACCTGCAAGGCAGAGACGATGCCGTCGCCGGTCGTGTGCTTGTCCAGGCAGATGATGTGACCGGAATTCTCCCCTCCGAGCTGCCAATCCTTTTCCTGGAGCATTTCCAGCACGTAGCGGTCCCCGACCTTGGCGCGCGCGAAAGAAACCCCCATTTCCTCCAGCGCGCGCTCCAGCGCGAGATTGGTCATCAAGGTTCCGGCGACGCCTTTCAGTCCGCCGTTTTTCGCGCGCTCGCGCGCGATGACGAACAGCAGCTCGTCGCCGTCGTAGAGCCTGCCATCGCCGTCGGCCATGAGCACGCGGTCGCCGTCCCCGTCGAGCGCGATGCCCAGATCGGCCTTGTGCTCGGCGATGGCCCGCTGCAGGACCTCCGGATGCACGGTCCCGGCCCTGTCGTTTATGTTGAACCCGTCCGGGTCCGCACCTATCGTTTCGACATCGGCGCCCAGCTCGTGGAACACGTGGGGAGCGACGTGATAGGTCGCGCCGTGCGCGCAGTCGATCACGATCTTCATTCCGCGAAGGTCGAGCGAGGACGGAAACGTACTCTTGCAGAACTCGATGTAGCGGCCCCCGGCGTCCTCGACACGGCGAGCTTTTCCAAGGCTGGCTGAATCCTTGCACTGGATCGGGTGGTCGAGCCGGGCCTCGATATCCATCTCCACGCCGTCGGGAAGCTTGCTGCCCTCCGCGGAAAAAAACTTGATGCCATTGTCCTGATACGGGTTGTGCGAAGCGCTGATCACGACCCCGGCCTGCAAGCGCAGCGCCCGGGTCAAATAGGCGATCGCAGGGGTCGGCAGCGGTCCGGTCAGCATCACATCCACGCCGGCGGCGGCGAATCCGGCTTCCAGAGAGGCTTCAAGCATGTACCCCGAGATGCGCGTGTCCTTGCCGATCAGGACCGCCGGGTGCTCGCCCTTCGGCATGGTCGATCGCCGCACCAGCACTTCGCCTGCGGCAAAACCGAGCCGCATGACGAATTCCGGCGTGATCGGCATCTCACCGACTTTTCCCCGCACGCCGTCTGTTCCAAAATACTTCCTGCTCATCGCTTTCTGCGGCCCCCGTGCATCGCAGCGAGCACGGCAAACGCGTCTCGCGTTGCCGCCACGTCGTGCACGCGAACGATTGTAGCTCCGTGCTGTACCGCCAGCAAAGCCGCGGCGATGCTTGCCGCGAGCCGTTCGCCGATCCCGCGGCCGGTGACGGCGCCCAGGGTCGACTTGCGCGACCACCCGGCCATCACCGGCAGGCCCATTTCGGCGAGCCGGTGGAGATTGCGCAGCAGCTCGAAATTGTGGGCTACGGTCTTGCCAAAACCGAAGCCCGGATCGATGACGATGCGCTCGCGAGCGATGCCGCGCGCTTCGGCCGCGGCGACGCGCTCGGCGAGAAACGCGCGGACCTCTGCCACCACATCGCCGTAACGCGGCTCGCGCTGCATCGTTCGCGGCTCTCCCTGCATGTGCATGAGGCACACCCCGGCGTCGGAAGCCGCCACGGCTTCGAGCGCGCCGGGTGAACGCAGCGCGCCGATGTCGTTGATCATCGCAGCGCCGGCGCCGATTGCGGCGCGCATCACTTCGGGTTTTGTGGTATCGATGGAAATGGGTATTGGACAAGCACGAAGCCCATCGAGAACCGGCATCAACCGCGACAGTTCCTGCTCGACCGACACGCTACGGGCTCCCGGGCGGCTCGACTCCGCGCCGAGATCGAGCAAATCCGCTCCCTCATCCATCAGCCGTTGCGCATGCGCTATCGCGGCGCCCGGCTCGAGGGTGTGCCCGCCATCGGAAAACGAATCAGGCGTCACATTGACCACGCCCGCGACAAGCGGGCGATCGAGGATCAGCCGGAATCTGCCACAGTGCAGACTTCGAGCGGTCACGGCCGCAGACATGAAAAGGCCCGAAGCAGGCTTCGG
>DASPWT010000246.1:0-8234 GCA_035637655.1 Burkholderiales bacterium
CTTCGGCGGGGACCTACAACGTTTCCTTGAACTTGAGCGACGCGCACGGGGCGCTGCTCGCCTCGAGCAGCACGAGCTTCACCGTCGGATCGAGCGCGGTAAGCGGGTCCGGCCTCACCGGGAGCCTGAGCGCCACGCCCAAGCCGGTTCCGTTCGGCGAACCGATCGCCTTCAACGCGGTGGTGAATAACCTCGGTAACGCCGACATTCCGGCGCTGCAGGTGAAAATCATGGTCGTCGATCCTGCGGCGCAGCAGGTGCTGGCTGAATTCCCGTCGACGCTCGCCATTGCGCGAGCGCAGACGGCGCCGCTCTCTTTTGGCTGGCCCGCCGGCGCGGCGGTAGGCGGGACCTACGTGGCGGTGCTCGCGGCGACGGTCGGCACGGCGACCCTCACCCTGGCGCAGGATTCCTTCGTGATCGCGCCGCCGGTGACGCGCGTCACCGGCACGCTCGCGGCGCTCCCGAAACAGGTATCGCAGGGGAACCCTGTCACCCTCAGCCTCGCCGTGACCAACGTGGGCTTTGGTGCCGTTGCGGGCCTCCCGCTCTCGGTGACCCTAGTCAATACGGCCACGCAGCAGGTGGCGGCACAGTTCACCGACAGCGCCAACATCGCGCTCTCGGGTACGTACCACAGAGCGTTCAGCTGGCCGGCGACCGGAGCGGTGGGAACGGGCTACACGGCGACGCTGCGCGCCACGATCGGCGGAGTCGCGAAGACGCTCGCCCAGGACAGCTTCTCCATCATCGCGCCGCCGGTGCAGCTCGACGTGGCGCTCGCGAGTCTGAAGCAGGCGCGGGTACTCGTCTTGCTGTCGTGCAAGTACGGAGACGACGACGCGGACGGAGACCACGACGCCGAACAGGACGATCCGGCGAAGCAGGCTTGCGTCACGCAAAAGAGCGCCTTCCTCGCGTCCTACCTGACGGGCCTGGGCGTCAACTACCGCATCGCGACCACGGACGACGATTTCACGCGCGCCTTCCGCAGCGGCCAGTACAACACCTACTGGATCACGGGCGGGGGCTTGAAGCTCGACAACAGCCTCACCGAGGAAGTGCGCGAGGCGGTGTTCCGCGGCGACGCGCTGATCCTCGATGCGGTGCACGACGAGCGCAACCACGGCCTGGATACGGTTGCAGGGACCGACGTGCACGGCAAGCTGGGAGTGTCGAGCCAGGCGATCAGCGTGAACGGATCCATCTTCGCCCCGGGAACGCTCGGCAGCTTCGGCCGTCCGCTGCAACTCGACCTCACCACGGGCGTGGCGCAGGCCGTGTTCGCGGCTGCGCCCACCCGGCCGGCCATCGTCACCAACCAATACGGGCTGGGCCGCGGAATTCTGTTCGCATACAACCTCGTGGCCACGCTGATGACGCAACCCTCCAGCGCTCTCGACGGTCTCGTTTCGGCGGCGATCGGTTGGGTGGCGCCTGCGCCCGCCGCCGTTTCCGAGGCGAGCAGCTACACGGTGCTGCGCGCCCAGGTCACCAACGTGGGCATCATGCCCGCGGAGCTGAAAGCGACGTTCACGCCGCCGGCCGGGGCAACGGTGCTCGCCACGGCGCCCGAGGCGAAGAAGGACGAGAGCGACCGTCCGGTGTGGACCTTCACGCTCGACTCGGGCGCGACGAAGAATCTGGACGTGGGCTTGCGCCTGCCGGCCGTCACGGGGAGCTTTAGCGCGAGTCTTTCAGTCGACTTGAGCACCGGTCTGCCCTCGCCCTTCACAAGCTTCGTGACGCTGGCGGTGGAATCGGCCGATACCGTAGCGCCGCGCGTGGCGGGCGAGCTCTCGGCGCTCGCCGTCTCCTCGAACGACAAGTCCGATCGCGACCACGCGGTCTCGAGCATCCGGGCGGCGCAAGCCTCGATGACCTCGGGCGCGTACGAGCAGGCGATCGGGCAGCTCATCGACGCCGCCGAGCACCTCCTGAAGATCACGAGCGCGGACGTGAGCGCGCAACGTGTCGAGGTCGGGCGGATGCTGCAGGAAGCCGAAGCGCGCTGGGTCATCGCGCAGCCCTAGAGGAAGAGGAGAGACCGTGTTCAGATCGAAGGCGCTGCGACCGATAGCCGGTGTCGTTCTGGTTACTTTCACCGCGCTCACGCTGCAGCCGCTGACCGCCGCGGCGCAGCTGCCGTCGGCGCCGAAGCGCACGCAGGCAAGCTCCACGACAGGCGAGGAGCGCTTCTCGCGGACGCTCAACGAGATCCACGAGATCCTGAAGGAAGTCGTGCCCCAGGCGGCGATGCCGCACAGGCCCAGGGCTACCGAGCCGACCACCGCCGGCAAGCCCGGGGAGAAGGTGCTGCAGGCGGTGGGGCCGAAGATGCGCCTGGAGTCCGAGCGCGCGAAGCCGCTGCCCGGGGTCGACGTGACGGCGAAGGTGAAAACCCTGCGAGGGAAATACAAGGAGCTGAAGAGCCTCGAATCCGAGGTGACCAAAGGCTTCAAGGAAACGGAAAAACACATCCGGGACAAGAACCTTCCGGCGGAGATCCTCGCGCGGCACGAAGCCGCGGTGGCGGAATACGAGCGGCGCAAGGCGGAGTTCAACACGCTGATGCAGGCAGTGGAGACGGCCGCCGATGCGCAGGCAGGCTCGCCACAAGCGGGCTCCTTGCAGGGAGCACTCGCGAGCTTGGGCGATTTCATGGCGAAGTATCCGAACGAGAAGACCCACACGCCCACCGACCCGAACAACCTGCCGTGGGGTTCACCGAAGCCCGTCACCCGCGCGCCTTATACGAGTCCGGCGCAGTTCAAGACGAGTCGTCTCTTCGGCGAGACGGTGAAGGTGGCGCAGGCGGGAAGTCTCTCGGGGATCAGTCTCCCCAGCACCGTGCTCCCGACCACGCCTATGCCTGCGGACACGGCGCCGACCGAGGACGTGCAGATCACGCAAGCGATCCGCGACCTCGCGACGAGCCTCGGCAACAACCCGGTGAAGATCCACAACTGGGTGAGAAACAACATCCAGTTTGTCCCGAGCTACGGAAGTATCCAGGGCTCGGACATGACGTTGCAGACCAAGCGCGGCAATTCGTTCGACACCGCGAGCCTGCTGATCGCGCTGCTGAGAGCGGCCAACATTCCGTCGCGCTACGTCTACGGCACGATCGAAGTGCCCGCGGACAAAGCGATGAACTGGGTCGGCGGAGTCACCGCCGCGAGAGCCGCCATCGATATCATGGGACAGGGCGGAATTCCCGCGATGGGTGTCACGCTGGGCGGTCAGGTCAACTGGGTCCGCCTCGAGCATGTGTGGGTGGAGGCCTTCGTCGACTACGTTCCGAGCCGCGGAGCGGTGAACAGGAATCCCAACACCTGGGTGCCCCTGGATGCAAGCTTCAAGCAATATCAGTTCACTCAAGGGATGGATGTCAGGACGAATGTCCCATTCGATGCTCAGTCCTTCGTCACCCAGATTCAACAGGCCACGGTCGTCAATACAGCCGATGCTACGCTGCAGAACGTCAACCAAACGCTCGTCCAGCAGACGCTCGCGAGCTACCAGATGCAGGTCAGGAGCTACGTCAACGTACAGAAATCGAACGCGACTGTATCGGAGGTGTTGGGCACGCAGACCATTGTTCAGGCAGATCTCCCCATCTTCCTGGGGACCCTGCCGTATAGAAGAATCGCTATCGGGGCGAAGATGCAAGCGATCCCGGACAATCTGCGCTGGAAGTTCCGCTATAGCCTGTACGCGAATGATACCGATCGGGCGCTCGACAGCCCGTTCACCGCCCTTGAGCGTTTAATGCCGTCGGTCGGAACAAAGAAGATCACGCTGTCGTTTGCGCCTGCCACGCCCTCGGACCAAGCCACGATCGCCAGTTTCATGCCTCAGCGTCATGCGGATGGTTCGCCCGTTCAATTCACCGAATTTTCTCGAAGCCTGCCTGGCTATCTGATTCGCCTGATACCGGAGCTCCGGATAGAGGGGCAGATCGTTGCGACGGGGCCGGCATTCACTATGGGAGACGAGATCCTGCAAGAGGCTGCTATCTACGATCCAGCAAGGGGCTGGCAGGCTTCGGCGGTCAATCGCCTCGTAGTGGGCGAATATGTCGCAACCGTCGTTAGCCAACAAGGAATTCCTGAAAATCTGCTCAGCACAATCAGATCAAAGCTCTCGGACACTGCAGCAAGGCTTACGTCGACCTCGGCCCAGGCGGTTTCAAAGGAGGAATTCACGGCGGATCTCCTTTACTGCGCTGCTATCGTATATTTTGCCGACGCCAGCTTCCGAGCATCGGCAATCGGGCGAATGCTTGGTGCATTGCAGTTCTTCCAGCCATCATTCGGAAACTACCTTGTAGCAGCTCGTCCGGTATTTTCGTTCGGGGTCGTGCGCGCGATATCGTTCCCTGGCTTGGTAATGGATATGGACCGAATTTCATTCCAGGCCGCTGCAAAGGATGGCGATCCCAGGACCGCCATCGCGTTTCAACATTTGATCGGCCAGTCCTTGTCGGAAAATGAAGCGGCCATACCTGAGCACCTTTTCAATAACGTCCGACACAACGATCAAGGCGTTTCGGCCACCAGAAGCATGGCCGCCGCGCTCGGACAAGGTCAACGAATATATTCGATAGACGGCGCCAATGCGCCGCTCAATCTGCCGCGCTTGACCATTGACGCGGCAGTGAAGCAGGAAATAAGCGACGCGGTTGGAGCTGGCAAGGTAGCAATCGTTTCGGAAGGAAACGTGACTATAGGAGGATGGACTGGCGTTGGATACGTGATCATCGATCCTGACACAGGCGCAGGCGCATACAAGATCAGCGGGGGCATCAATGGCGGCAGCTTGGCGTCCACTTTGGCAAATCTAATGGCTCTGGCGGCCGGAGCGCTGGATGCGTTGTTGTCGCTCGGCGTAGGGCCGGCGTTCGGCGCAGATGCAGGCACTACGTCCTCGAATGCTCAGACGCCCAACGAATTCACGTTGTTTGACTGTATCATCACGATAGTGGCGTGCCTTTTGATCCTTGTCGCGGTAGCCTACATAGTCGTCCTTACGGGTGTGGTGCTATTCGTGAACCCGATCATCGATATAGCCTTCTTCCTGTGCATGGCCTTGATTCTCTACTTCCTTTCCCAACTGATCTCGGCCGCCTGCGCGAATGTCTTTGCAGAGGTGGGCAGAAATGATGGACGCAACAACGCGTGAGTGACTCCGGGAAGATCAAGCGCTTTGGAGTTGGATTGGCCGGTGCTTGCTTGGTGTACTCGGTAGTCGTTTTTTTCGCATACTTCGTTCGGTATGATCCCCGTCCGATTCTGGGCGTGCTATGTCTTGTCATGGCGACCGGTACTGCGGCGTTCATTGCTTTGATCATCTGGCTGAAGGCGCACAATAGATCGTTTGGCGACGTCTTGGTGAGACAGTGCGTGTTCGGCGTACTTTGGACCTTGTTGATGTCCTTGCAATTCGGAATGTATCAATACCTTTGGACACCGAGCCGGATCCTGAGCGTTCTTACCATCGTCATTGCGCTGGTCTTTCTGCTCAAGCAGATACGGCTCGTGCGTACTTAACTCTAGCCGCGCTTGTTTCCGGTTGCATCGACGACACGGGCTCGATTGGTCCTCGTTCCATCCTGCTGGCGACCCTTCTGGCCATAATACCGATCATGTTGCCCGAGCCGCGCTGATCGCCCGCGCCCCATCTGGACGGACACCGTTGGCTGTCCGGCGGCATCTGCCAGGTTGGGCGTAAACCGCGGTGCCGCCAAGCCCGAGCGAAGTCGCAATGGTGATCGCTGTTATGATGGATCGCACGGTTCCCTCCTGATGCGGATTGTCTCTTGCGGGCGCTACGCCGGATCATGCCGCCGCGCGGTGCACCGGGTCAACCGCGGGCAGGTCCTGGGCTCGTATGGCATCCATCGAGAAGCTCCTCGATGAGCGAACAATCGCGCGACAAGCTCCTGTAGTTTATGATTTCGCAATGCCGGCAAAAAAATTCGAAATCCTCGTCCTCAATCAGATCTCGCAGGTCGGGCTGAAGCGCTTCCCGGAGAAGGGGTACAGGGTCTCCAAGGACGCTTCGCACCCCGACGCGATCCTGGTGCGCTCGCACGATATGAACGCGATGAAGATCGCCGACACTGTGCGCGCGATCGGCCGCGCCGGCGCCGGCACGAACAACATTCCCGTGAAAGACATGAGCGGGCGCGGCGTGCCCGTTTTCAACGCGCCCGGCGCGAACGCCAACGCGGTGAAGGAGCTGGTGCTCGCCGGGATGTTGATGGCCGCCCGCAATCTGGTTCCGGCGGTCCGGTTCGTACACTCGCTCAACTGCGACGACGACACGCTCTCCAAGCGCGTCGAGGCGGAGAAGAAGCAGTTCGCCGGGACCGAGCTGCCGCAGCAGACCCTCGGGGTGATCGGCCTCGGCAAGATCGGCAGCCTGGTCGCCGACGCGGCGATCAAGCTCGGCATGAACGTTCTCGGCTACGACCCCGAGATCACGGTCGACGCCGCGTGGAGCCTGCCCGCGCAGGTGAAGAAGGCGCATTCGATCGAAGAAATCCTGAAGGCGAGCCAGTTCGTCACGCTGCACGTTCCGCTCCTCCCGGTGACGAAGCACCTCATCAGCGCGAAAAACCTCGAGCTGATGCACGCAGGCTCGATCCTTCTCAACTTCTCGCGCGAGGAAATCGTCGACGCCAGGGCGGTCGCTGCGGCGCTCGCCTCGAGGAAGCTCAAATACTACGTGACCGACTTCCCGGCGCAGCCGCTGTGCGAGAACCCCGCCGTGATCGCGCTGCCGCACCTGGGCGCTTCCACCCGCGAGGCCGAGGAAAACAGCGCCGTCATGGTCGTGGACCAGGTGCGCGACCACCTCGAGAACGGCAACATCCAGAACGCCGTCAACTTTCCCGACGTCCTGATGGGGCGCGAGTCGCCGTACCGCGTCGCCATCGCCAACGCCAACGTTCCCAACATGGTGGGCCAGATCTCGAGCGCCATGGCCAAGGCGGGCCTGAACATCCACAACATGGTGAACCGCTCCAAGGGCGAGATGGCCTACACGCTGGTCGACGTGGACAGCCCGGTGAACAAGGGACTCGTCGAGGACCTCGCGCGCATCAAAGGCGTGCTCGCGGTGCGCTATCTGCCTTCGTCCTGAACGCCATGGCCGACGACATCGCCCAGCACCGCGCCGCGATCGACGCGCTCGACGAGAAGATCGCCGCGCTGCTGAACGAGCGTGCGAACCACGCCGCCGCCATCGGCAAACTGAAGGCGGACGGCGGCGCCTACCGCCCCGAGCGCGAGGCCGAGGTGCTGCGCAGGATCGCGCTCGCCAACCGCGGGCCGCTCGCGAGCGAAGCGCTCGCGCACCTGTTCACCGAGATCATCTCGGCCTGCCGCGCGCTCGAGCAGCCGCTCTCGGTCGCCTATCTCGGACCTCAAGGGACCTTCAGCGAAATGGCGCTCGCCAAGCAGTTCGGCGCGAGCGTGGCGGCGCAGCCCTGCGGCTCGATCGACGAGGTGTTCCGCGCCGCCGAGACCGGCGCCGCGCAATACGCGGTCGTCCCCGTGGAAAACTCGACCGACGGCGCGATCGGCCGCACGCTCGACCTCTTGCTCGCGACGCCGCTCAAGATCTGCGCCGAGGTGGTGCTGCGCGTGCAGCAGAACCTGATGGCGAAGGGCGCGTCGATAAAGGCGATACGCAAGGTGTATTCGCACCCGCAGTCGCTCGCGCAGTGCCACGGCTGGCTCGCACAGCATCTTCCGCGCGTCCAGCGCGTGCCGCTCGCGAGCAACGCGGAAGCGGCGCGCATGGCGGCGAAGGAGAAAAGCGCCGCTGCGATAGGCCCCGAGATCGCCGCCGAGCGCTACCGGCTCAAGCTCCTCGCGCGCGCCATCGAGGACGATCCCAAGAACCGCACGCGCTTCCTCGTGCTCGCGTCCCACGACGCGGGGCCCTCGGGCAAGGACCGCACTTCGCTCGTGATGACCACGCACAACCGGCCCGGCTCCCTGCACGATCTCATCGCCGCTTTCTCCACCTCCGGCGTCAACATGTCGCGCCTGGAATCCCGGCCCGCGCGCACCGGCCAGTGGGAGTACTACTTCTACGTCGACATCGAAGGCCACCAGCAGGATGCAAAGGTGGCCAAGGCGCTCGCCGAGCTGCGCGACAAGGCGCCGTTCGTGAAGGTCTTCGGCAGCTATCCGGCCGCCGTTCTCTAGGGCCGCTCCATG
>DASPWT010000247.1:0-8733 GCA_035637655.1 Burkholderiales bacterium
CTGCCCCTCAAGGGATCGGGCGTCGGCGCGGAGCCCCTGCCCGCCGTGTTCCGTCCCCCGGTCCAGAGTGCGCGACGCAGAGGCGGAATGGTGCACGTCGTGAGGAAAGGCGAAACGCTCTACGGAATTTCGCGGCGCTACCGCGTCAGCACCGACAGCCTGCTCCGTTGGAACCACGTCGGCGTACTCACCACCGGCCAGAGGCTCATCATCTATCGCGCGCCCGCCAAGGCACGCAAACCCGTCAATCCGGTCAAGATTTCGGCCGCTCAACCGAAGCACGACGCCGTCGCGGCCCTCCTGCAGCGGTAAGCTTGCTTTCAGGCGGTGGCCGGGCGCAGCGTATACTGCCCGCGTGGTCCAAGCGATGAATTCAGCTTCTCGGTCGCGCCCTCGTGGCTTCACCCTCCTGGAGCTGCTGGTGGTCGTCGTCATCATCGGGCTCCTGGTCGGTTACGTCGCACCACGCTATTTCGGCCAGGTCGGAAAGTCCGAAGTCACCACGGCCAAGGCCCAGATCGACGCTCTCGAAAAGGCGATCGACCAGTACCGCCTGGACACGGGCCGCTATCCGACGACGGAGCTGGGGCTCGCCGCCTTGGTCAACCGCCCGCAGAACGAGCCCAAGTGGAACGGCCCGTATCTCCGTAAAGATGTGCCCCTCGATCCCTGGGGCAAAGCCTACGTGTACAAGCAACCCGGGGAACGGGGCGACTACGATATCCTCTCCTTCGGCAAGGACGGCCAGCCGGGGGGAGCGGGCGAAAACGCCGACATCACCAACCACTAGGGCGTCACCTGGACGATGCGTTTCGAGCTCAAAGCGGTCAGCCCGGACGGACGGGTCGAGTCGCTCGCCCTGCACGGGCTCGATCAGGCGAGCGCGGTTCAGCAGGCCGAGAGCCGCGGCTATACCGTGCTCGGCGTGCGCGCCCGCGCGGGCTTCGGCGCGCCCTGGCGCGGCGGACAGGCGCGTTTTCCGCTGGTGCTGTTCAGCCAGGAGCTGCTCGTCCTGCTCAAGGCGGGGCTTCCCCTGGTCGAAGCCATCGAAACGCTCGGCGAGCGCGAACACCGCAGCGAATTCCGCGCCCTGCTCGAGCGCGTAGCCGCGATCGTGCGCCAGGGCAATTCCCTGTCTTCGGCGCTGCAGCAGTTTCCTCTGGCCTTCCCGCCTCTTTACGTCTCCACCGTGCAGGCAAGCGAAAAGACGAGCGACCTCGCTCCGGCGCTCGAGCGCTACGTCGCCTACCAGAACCAGCTCGAAGCGATCCGCAAACGCCTCGTCAACGCCGCGATCTATCCGGCGCTTCTCATCGGCGTGGGGGGTCTGGTGAGCCTGTTCCTGCTGCTCTACGTCGTGCCGCGCTTCAGCCGGATTTACGAGGAGCGCGGCGTCGATCTCCCGGTATTCTCCAAGCTCCTGCTCTCATGGGGCCGGCTGGTGGAGGGTCACGGGGTCTTCGTGATCGGCGCCCTCGCCGGCCTCGCGATCGCCGCGGTGTATGCGTTCCGGAACGCTCAGGTCAAGGCCCGGATCGGGAACGTGCTCTGGAAGCTGCCTGCGATCGGCGAGCGCTTGAAGCTGTACCAGCTTGCGCGTTTCTACCGCACCATCGGCATGCTGCTGCGAGGCGGCACGCCGCTCCTGACCGCGCTCCAGATGAGCGCGGAGCTGCTGCATCCGCTGTTGCGCGCGCGGCTGGCGACGGCGAGCCGGGCAGTCAGCGAGGGACGACCAGTCTCCGAAGCGATGGAAGCCAACGGCCTCACCACGATCATCGCCCTGCGTATGCTCGCCGTCGGCGAGAAAAGCGGCAACATGGGCGAGATGATGGAGAGAATCGCGGAGTTTCACGACGAGGAAATCTCGCGCTGGGTCGACTGGTTCGCGCGGCTGTTCGAGCCCCTTCTGATGGCGGCGATCGGCCTGGTGATCGGCGCGATCGTCGTTCTGATGTACATGCCGATCTTCGAGCTGGCCGGGAGCCTCAAGTGAGTCTCGCTGAGGCGGAATCGATCGGCACGCGCGAAATCGAGGACGCCCGTGCCACGGCGACCACCGCGCGGCGGCGGCTCGTCGAAGTCCTCGAGGCGAAGCTCGGGCTCGACCCGGACGCGTTCGTCGCCCGGCTCGGCGCGACGCTCAGGATTCCAGTCATGCGCATGGAGGAGCTGCGCAGCGCGGCGCCCGCCTTCGACGTGCTGCCTTTCAGCGAGGGCTCCCAGCGCGGCTGCGCGCTCGTGCGGGGCGAAGCCGGCGAGCTGTGGCTCGCGACCGACGACCCCTTCTCCGTCGAGCAGCAGGCCTGGGCGGAAGAACGCATCCCCCAGGAGTTCTCCTGGCGTCTAGTGCACCGGGGCGACCTGGTGGCGTTTATCGCAAGTCACGAGGAGACGCTGCACGCGCTCGACGCGGTGCGCGCCGGAGCCAGCGTCGTCAGCGAAGAGACGCGCGGCACCGAGGATCTCTCGCTCAGGGCGATCAGCGAGGAGTCGAGCGAAGTCGTGCGTCTGGTGCGCTCCACCCTGCGCGACGCGCTGATGATCGGCGCCAGCGACATTCACCTCGAGACGATCGCCGCGGGGCTGGTGATCAAGTTCCGCATCGACGGCATCCTCTCGCAGATCAAGTTCATCCAGGACACCAAGCAGGCCGAGCAGGCGATCTCCCGCGTGAAGGTGCTTGCCGAGCTCGACATCACCGAGCGGCGCGTCCCCCAGGACGGACGCTTCAAGGCGCTCGACCGCGGGCGAGCGGTCGATTTCCGCGTTTCGATCATGCCCAACATTTACGGCGAGGACGCAGTGCTGCGCGTACTCGACAAGCAGTCGCTCTACGAGAGCACCCAGCAGCAGCTCTCCCTGGACAGCCTCGGGTTCGAGCCAGACGACATCCGGGCGCTGCGGCGCCTGTCGCACGAGCCGTACGGGATGCTGCTCGTCACCGGGCCCACCGGCAGCGGCAAGACCACCACGCTCTACGCCGCCATCACCGAGATCAACAACGGCCAGGACAAGATCGTCACCATCGAGGATCCGGTGGAATACCAGCTCGCCGGAGTGCTGCAGATCCCGGTCAACGAGAAGAAGGGGCTCACCTTCGCGCGGGGGCTGCGCTCGATCCTGCGGCACGATCCCGACAAGATCATGGTGGGCGAGATACGCGACCCGGAGACGGCCAACATCGCGGTTCAATCGGCGCTCACGGGGCACCTCGTTTTCACCACCGTCCACGCCAACAACGTATTCGACGTGATCGGCCGCTTCGTGCACATGAACGTCGATCTGTTCAGCTTCGTCTCCGCACTGAATGCGATCCTGGCGCAGCGCCTGGTGCGGCTCGTCTGCCCGCACTGCGGCGAGGACTGCCGGCCCGACGCGACCCTCCTCAAGGAGTCCGGCCTTACCGAGGCGCAGGCGGCTTCGTTCCGTTTTCGCGCCGGGCGCGGCTGCCGCGAGTGCCGCGGCTCGGGCTACAAGGGACGCAAGGCGATCGCCGAACTGATGATCCTCAACGACGAGCTGCGCGAGCTGATCACCGCCCGCGCTCCAGTGCGCCAGCTCAAAGAGGCCGCCCGGACGAGCGGCACCCGCTTCCTGCGCGATGCGGCGCTCGACGCCGTGAAGAACGGCGAATCCACGTTGGAAGAGATCAACCGTGTTACGTTTATCTAGCGACCGGATCCTGATTGCGCTCGCCCCGGATTCGGTTGCGCTCCTCCGGATTTCGGGCGTGCTTCGCCCCCGCGTGAGCGAAAAGCACACGATCGCGTGCGACCCGGGGCTGGTCGCGCAGCCCCGGCAGGCCGCGGTGGCGGCTCTGGGGCAGCTCGCCGAGAAAGCGAGAGACGCGAATGCGCAGGTGACCGTCGTGCTCTCCAACCACTTTGCGCGTTTTATCCTGGTCCCCTGGAGCGAGGGCCTGGGAAACGCCGCGGAACAGACCGCGTTCGTCCGGTACTGCTTTGCCAAGCTCCACGGCGAGCGAAGCAAGGATTGGGACCTGCGGCTGAGCCCGGCCCCGGCCGGTTCGACGCGCATCGCGAGCGCGGTCGATTCGTCGCTCGTGCAGGCCGTGCGAGCCGCGTTTCCCGCGGCGGCCAGGGCGAAGCTCGTGTCGGTCCAACCCTACCTGATGTCGGCCTTCAACCGGTGGCGCAAGCACGTCAAGGGCGAGCGCGCGTGGTTTCTGCTCGTCGAGCCGCAGCGCGCCTGCCTGGCGTATCTCGAAGGCGGACTATGCTCGGCCGTGCGCAATACCCGGGGAAACTTCGACGAGCCGAGCCAGTGGGCGGAGCTGCTCGACCGCGAGCGGCATCGAGTCGGCGCGGAGGGAGCATCCGAGCGCGTCTATGTCCACGCGCCGCGGAGCAGGAAAACCCCTTCGACCCAAGCGCAGGGGTGGACTTTCAGCAGCCTTGCGCTCGCCCCGGCGGAGGGCCTGGCTCCCGCGGAGTCGGAACCGTTTGCCATGGCGCTTTGCGCCCTATGAACCCGCATCGAATCGAGCTCGATTACGTCGCCGCGCCGCGCCGCCCGTGGTGGATAGGCGCGTCGGTGCTGATCCTCGCGCTCGCGGTCGCCGGCGACATGGTTTGGCGCTATCGCGACGCCCGGCACCAGCTCGCCGCGCTCGATGCGGCGCAAGGCCTTCTCAAGGTCGACCGGCAGCCGCAGCGCGTCGTGCCCAAGGAACGGCTCGACGAGGAAGCGAAGATCATCGATGCGGCGGTGCGGCAGCTCACCCTTCCATGGGCGCAGATAATCCAGGCGGTCGAGGCGGCCTCGACCGGCGAGGTGACCGTGCTGCAGCTGCAGCCGGAGACCCAGCAGCGCAACCTACGCCTGACGGCCGCGGGGAAAAACCGGGAAGCCATGCTCAGGTACGTGCGCCGCCTCGGCGAAACCCGGGTGCTTTCGGAAGTGCATCTGGTGAATCATCATGTCCAGACCGAAGATCCTTCGCGTCCGATCCAGTTCGGCGTGCAGGCGGCGTTCCGGAGCAACCGGTGAAGCGTGCCCAGGAATGGTTGCAAGCGCTGGGATCTGCCGGAATACTCGGCATCGGGGTCCTCATTTTCTGCGTCCCATTCTATTTTTCGGCGGTCCGTCCGGCGGAGAGCGAGCTGCAGGCGCAGCGCTCGGCAGCCGAGCGGCTGCACGCGCGCACTCCTTTCCAGCCCGTTTCGAGCGAAGGCCGCGCGGAGGAATTGCGTCGCTTCTACGGCCTGTTTCCCCCGCTGGAGAAGCTTCCGGACCAGCTCGAGCGCCTGTACGGCCTCGCGCGCGCCGCGAGACTCGAATTGCTGCAAGGCGAATACCGCCTCGAGAAACCCCCTTTCGGCATGGCGTTCTACCGCATCACCCTGCCCATCCGCGGGACCTATCCGCAGATCCGCCAATTCGTCGAAGCCACCCTCAAGAACATGCCGATCGCGTCGCTTGATGCGCTGCGCTTCGACCGCAAGAAAGCGGGCGATACGCAGCTCGAAGCCCAGGTACGCTTGACCATCTATTTCCGTCCCGCCAACGAAGGCGAACCCCCATGAAACCCTTCTCGAAGACCATTTGTGCGGCTCTCGCCTTGGCGCTCGTCGCAGCCTGCGCGAGCGACGCGCTCATCACGGACGCGCGAGCGCTGCGGAACGAAGGCCGCATGGACGAGGCGCTCGCGTCGCTAGAAAAAGCGACGCGGGAAGATCCCCAAAACCACGCCTACCGCTCGGAATATTTCCGCCTGCGCGAGGTCGCCGTCGCGCAATGGCTCGTCCAGGCCGACTCCCTGCGGGCAGCCGCGCGGTTCGAGACGGCAGCGGAGCTCTACCGCCGGGTGCTCAAGTACGACCCGGCCAACGCGCGGGCGACACAGGGCCTCGCGCAAACGGAGGTGGACGTGCGTCATCGCGCGCTCCTCGCCGAGGTGGACAAGCTCGTCAAGGCGGAAAAATACCGCGACGCCAGGGATGTTCTCGCTCCGGTGCTCGCGGAGAACCCGGCTCAGCGCGAGGCACGCCAGTTGCAGCGGCTGATCGAGGAGAAGACGACCAAGCCCGCGGTGGCCCTCCTTCAGCTGAGGAGCTCGGTCACCAAACCCATATCCCTGGAGCTGAAAGAGGTGCCCTTGCGCACCGTATTCGACGTGCTCGCGCGCGCGGCGAACCTCAACTTCCTGTTCGACAAGGACGTGCGCGCCGACCAGAGGACGACGATCGTCGTGCGCGATGCGCAGGTCGAGGACGTCATCAGGCTGATCCTCGCCACCAATCAGCTCGAGCAGAAGGTGCTCAACGAGACCACGGCGCTCATCTACCCGAACACGCCGCAGAAGCTGCGCGAGTACCAGGACCTCGTGGTCAAGAGCTTTTATCTCTCGAACGCCGACGTGAAGCAAACCGCCAACCTGATCCGGACCATCCTGAAGACGCGCGACGTCTTCATCGACGAGAAGCTGAACCTCCTGGTGATGAAGGACACCCCGAACGCGATTCGCCTCGCGGAAAAGCTGATCGCGGCGCAGGATCTCGCCGAGCCGGAGGTGATGCTCGAAGTCGAGGTGCTCGAAATCGGCTACAACCGGCTGCTGGACCTGGGCATTCGCTTCCCGGGCTCGTTGGGGGTCAGTCTCGTGGGCGGCGCCTCCGCTGCCGGGGCCAGCGGAACGCCCGGCGTTCTCACCCTGCCCGAAGCGCGCTCGCGCGACCAGAACCTCGTGAGCCTCACCTTCACCGATCCGCTGTTCCTGTTCTCGCTCAGGCAGACCGACGGCCGGACCAACCTGCTCGCCAACCCCCGCATCCGCGTGAAGAACAAGGAAAAGGCGAAAATCCACATCGGCGACCGCGTCCCGGTGATCACCACGACTGCCGCGGTGGCAGGGGGCTTCGTTTCCCAGTCGGTGAGCTACCTCGACGTGGGCCTGCAGCTGGAGGTCGAGCCCCTGATTTATCTCGAGGACGATGTCGGCATCAAGGTCGGGCTCGAGGTCAGCAGCATCACCAACACCATCAACCCCCCCGGCGGGGGCACGCTCGTCTACCAGATAGGCACGCGCAAAACCAACACGGTGCTGCGGCTGAAAGACGGCGAAACCCAGATCCTCGCCGGCCTCATCAACGACGAGGACCGGCGGAGCGCCAGCCGCGTTCCGGGCCTGGGCGACTTCCCGGTGCTGGGGCGCCTGTTCTCCTCCACGAGCGACACCATCAACAAGACCGAGATCGTGCTCCTCATCACCCCGAAGCTGATGCGCACCATCGCGCGCCCCGACGCGCGCACGACCGAGTTCGCCGCGGGCACCGAAGCTTCATCGAGCGGCGGCCCGCTCGGGGCGACGTCCTCGCCGTCCTCCTTCACTCCGGTCCAGCCCGCCGCGCCTGTATCGGTTCCGTCCCCGGGGACACCCGGGACCCCGCCGCAGGGAGGCACGATCGTGCCTTTCGGCGGCGTGCAACAGCAGTAGCGCGGGCCAGCCGCGTCCCATGGCCGGCGCTCGCGCCCCGGGAGTCGCCTCCCGGGGCTTTACCCTCATCGAACTCGTCATCACCGTGGCGATCGTCGCGCTGCTCGCATCGGTCGCGCTGCCCGTCAGCGAGCTCGCCGTGCAGCGCACCAAGGAGCAGGAGCTGCGCCGCACGCTGCGCCAGGTCCGCGAGGCGATCGACGCCTACAAGCAGGCTTCGGACGAGGGCCGAATCCGGAAATCGGTGGGCGACTCGGGCTATCCCAAGAAACTCGAGGAGCTCGCCGAGGGCGTCGACGACCAGAAGAGCCCGAAGAAGGAAAAGATCTACTTCCTGCGCCGTATTCCGCGCGATCCCTTCAACGCCGATTCCACGCTTTCCGCCGTGGCCACCTGGGGCAAGCGCAGCTACGCGAGCCCGCCCGACGACCCCAAGGAAGGCGAGGACGTGTTCGACGTCTTCTCGCTCGCGCAGGGCAAGGGCATCAACGGCCAGCCCTACCGGGACTGGTAAAGCCGGTGCGGCGCCGTTCCGGATTCACTTTGATCGAGCTGCTGGTGGTGATGGCGATCATCGCCCTCCTACTCAGCCTCGCCGTCCCGCGCTACTTCGGCAGCCTCGAAAGATCCAAAGAGGCGGTGCTGCGCGAAGACCTGTACCAGCTGCGCGACGCGATCGGAAAATACTACGGCGACAAGGGCAAGTACCCGGAGTCGCTGGATGCGCTCGCCTCGGAAAAATACCTGCGCAAGGTGCCCGTCGATCCGATCACCGAGAGCGCCACGACGTGGGTGGTGGTCGCGCCGGAGGACCCGCAGAAAGGCGGCGTGGTCGACGTGAAAAGCGGGGCGCAGGGCAAGGCGAGCGACGGCAGCGTCTACGCCGAGTGGTGATCGTGAATCCGCGCGAGGCAGGCTTCACCTACCTGACGGTCCTTTTCGCGATCGCTTTCATGGGCCTGGGTCTCGCCCTCACCGGGGAGGTGTGGCAGACCGCGCTCGCGCGGGACAGGGAAATGCAGGTGCTCTACGCGGGCAACCAGTACCGGCGCGCGATCGAGAGATACTACGTGAGCGGGCCGAGGCAATTTCCCAGGGCGCTCGAGGACCTGCTGAAAGACCCGCGCAAGCCCGGCACCGAGCGCTACCTGAGAAAGCTCTACTTCGATCCCCTGACCGGCAAGAGCGAATGGGGGATTGTAAAGGCGCCGGACGGCGGGATCATGGGCGTCTACAGCCTCTCGGAGGACAGCCCGAAAAAGGTCGCCAATTTC
>DASPWT010000248.1:0-8086 GCA_035637655.1 Burkholderiales bacterium
CGGCTCGACGCAAAACCTGTGGCTCTACTCCGCCGGCGCGAGCGACGGCTTTCGGCTTCCATCGAACTGGGTCTTGCTGGGCTCGACCTCGGTCGTCGGGCAGACCGGCTACGCGCCGCTCGACCGGCAGCTGGCGAGCGGCTCGATCCGGTTCTACGGCCACGCGGACAGCCGGACCCTGACCTTCGTCTCTCTCGCCGGCGACGCCCTCAAGGACCCCAACGCTTCCAGCCAGCTCGCGCTCGGGGGCGACACGGGATTGCGCGGATATCCGCGGAGCTACCAGACCGGCGACCGCCGCGTGCTGCTCAACGTCGAGGAGCGCGTCTATACGGACTGGTACCCGTTCCGCCTGTTCCGCGTGGGAGGCGCGGTGTTCTACGACTTGGGGCGGGCCTGGAGCGGCCCCGCGGAAAGTCCCTCGAGCGCGCGCTGGCTGAGCGACGTCGGCTTCGGCCTGCGCATTCTGAGCGCACGCTCCTCATTCGGAAACGTTCTGCACGTCGACTTCGCATTTCCGCTGAACCGGGACCCGGGAATCAAGTCGTACCAGTTCCTGGTCCAGACCAAGCTCTCGCTTTGAGGCGTTCAGAACGAGCGCCCGAGCCGCACGTAGCCCTCGGTCCTGCCGGGCGCCTCGAATCCCTTGGCGACGCCGATGCGCAGCTGCGCGCCCAACAGGTACCCTGCGCGCGCTTCATAGAGCAGCTCCAGGCCCCCGCTCTTGTACCAGTGCTGCGGAGGATCGTCCCAGGCCGCCCCCGCCTCGGTGAAGACGCTCATCGAGATTCGGTTCAGCCCCACCGGCGGCACCATGAAATGCCGGTCGACGTCGGAAATCGGAATCCGCCACTCCAGAGTGACCAGGCTCGCGCGATGCCCGGTGAGCACGGCTTCTCCGCTCCGGTAGCCGCGCAGCGGAAATTCGCGCTGGTTGAGCACGGGCAACGCAAATGCTTCCTCCGAAAAGCTGGCGCCCGTGCCGCCCAGCTGGATCGCCTCGGCTTGGGGCTGCGAATACGCCTGGTTCCAGCGCAGCGATACGACCGTCCTGCCGGCGGGCAGATAGGCGCGCCAGTCGCCCCGATAGAAATTGCCCGAGTAGGCGCCGCGCGTTCCGTTCGAGGTCTCGGCGAAAAGCCGCAGCTGCTGCCCCTGACTCGGGCCCTCCGACAGAAGCTGCCTGCGGCGCGTATCGACTCCGGAGACGAGCCCGAGCACGCGTTCGTCGCGCGGAGTCGAAGTCCCCGCCGCCAGATCGTGAAGAGTTTCGCGGTCCAGAGCGCCGCCCAGCCCCCAGTAATACCTGACGTTGAAGCTGAGGCGACGCCACAGCGAGACCCACTGCGCGGTTTCATCGATTTCGTAGGCGCGGATCTCCCTGCCCGTGAATTTTTGATCGTTCGCCGTGCTCGACTTGACCGTCATCGTCCGGTTGAGAAGCAGCCCGTGCCGGTTGTCATAGACATACGCGGCGCTGCCGAGCGCCTGGTGCTGGGTGATTTCATACATGGGCGCGAGCGCGTACTGATGCAGCCCGAGCGCGTCCTGGCCGTCGGTCGCGACGCCGAGCACGAAGGCGCCTTCAGCGGCATAGCCGATCGGGAGCCAATAGCGCGGCCGGAGCGAAGACCACGCGGAATAAGCCCGATCCCCGCCCGGGGGCGATGCGCCCTCCGGCGGCGCGGCCGAAGGCGGCGCGTCCGCTTCCGCCGGGCGAATTTCGAGCGGCGCATCGGGAAGGCTGCGCGCGCGCAGCACGTCGCCGTCGGCTTCGATCGTCGTCACGAGCATTTCACCGCTCAGCGGCGCGCTGATCTCCTTGACGCCGTTCCGCGCTTCGGTCCAGCGCGCGAGGCTGCGGTCGCCGCGGCGCCATGACCAGACGTTGCTCACGTTGCCGTAGTCGGCGACGAAGTAGATCTCGTGCGTGGAGTCGCCGAAGCGCGGCGAGTGCTTGACCGCCCGGTCGGAGACGAGCACCGAGGATCTGCCCTCGGTGATTTGCACGAGCGACCAGCGTTCGTCCCGCAGGCTTGTTACGACCACGGTCTCGCCTTTGCCGGCAAGCCCCGTGAGCGCCTCGCCGGGCGCGGCGCGGTAAAGCGAGCGCTCGAGCTCGCCCCGCGAATTCAGCAGGACGACTTCCGCCTCGCCGTTCACCACGCGGATCGCCGCGATGCGGCCGTCCTCGAGCGGCGCGGCAAAGCGAAAGCGCCCGCAAGCGGTCAGCCGGTCGAGGCGCCCGTCCGGGCCGAGCCGATACAGATCGTAGTAATAGTTGTAGTTATTGCAGATCTCCGGCTGCGAGAGCAGCAACTCCCCGTCGGGCAAGGCCGCAAGCCGCGTACCCGACTCGACGTTGCGAACCGCTTCGACTTCGCCGCCCAAGGTCTGACGCATCAGCCTGGGACGAGTGTAGCCGTTTCCCTGCACGTACCAGCGATCTCCCCCGCGCGTGCGCAGGGGACTCGCAATCGACCAGTCCTGGACGACGAACTCTCCGCCCTCGTCGGGCTCCCTGCCGGGCTCCACGGGTTTCCCGGCAAAGCGCGCGTTCAGCCAGTCGTGGTATTCGATCCACAGCTCGTCCATCGCCTTGCCGGTGACCAGCCGCGGGGTGCTGTGCACCCGGAACGGAAACCAGCGGCCGCTGTAGGTCTCGACATACTTGGGAATCGCGTCCGGGCCGTAGCGCTCGGCGAGAAAAAAGAAGAAATAGCTGCCGTAGAGATAATCCCGGTTGAGCGGAAAGCCGCGTCCTTCGGCGTTCACTTCGCGAAGCGAGCGCAGTCCGCGTGCGCTTTCCGCGCGCATCATGCCCTCGAAATGGCTCTGCCCCAGCCGTCCGTACCTCTTGTTCCAGTCGGACTCGGAATAGACCGCGAGGCCTTCGGTCATCCAGTTGGGCTCCAGCAGGTTCGGAAATCCGCCCGGAAACAACGCCGTGAAAGGGAACGGCAGTACGAGATAGCGGCCGAAGATCCGCCGCAGCACGCCCGCCGGGCCCCGCGCCTGGTCGAGGTGAACGATGTGGGTGAACTCGTGCGTGAGCACGAGCTCCAGCCACTCGCGGTTTTGCAGCAGCTCGCCTTCGTCGGGCGGCGACAGAATGATGCCGATGAAGTTGAACGGGTACGGCGAAGCGTACCCGTTCGAAAGATCGAGCGAATCGAGCACCACGATCTGCGTGCGCGATTCCGGTTTCCACTTCAGCCAGCCGGTGACGCGCGGATAGACGGTCTCGGCGACCTCCGCCACGGTCCGGGCCTGAGCGCCGTAGTGCTCGGCGAAATGCACCGAGAAATGCGCGGTGTCGAGCGTGCGCCAGCGAAGCGAGGGGTCCACGAATTGCGCCTCGGCCCTGAGCCCCCACACGAGCAGTACCGCTACCCCGGCGTGCAAGAAAGGTTTCACGTCTCTCGCAAAGATTCGACCCCGCCGGATGATACCGGATTGCACTACAATTGCGACCACTCCCCAAGCGCTTCGCATTCCACATGGAACTTCGACGACTCGGCTTCCTGATCCTCGCGCTGGCGTGCCTGTCGCAAGCCCGGGCAGCGCCCTTCGCCTATGTCCCCAACGAGAGATCGGGTACCGTGTCGGTGATCGACGCGGCGAGCGACCAGGTCGTGGCCACCATCAAGACCGGCAGCAAGCCGCGCGGCATCGCCGCCAGTCCCGACGGCCGGCGGCTCTACGTGAGCGACCAGCCGAGCGGCTCGCTCGTGGTCGTGGATCTCGCCGCGCGCGAGGTCTCGGAGCAGATCCCCGTAGGAAAATCGCCCGAGGGCGTCGCAATCTCGCGTGACGGCGCGTGGATCGCCGTCGCGGTGGAGGAAAACAACAGCGTCGCGCTGATCCGCGCCGCGGCGCCGCGCGAGCTGACGAGCGTGAGGGTCAACGGGCAAAACCCCGAGCACGCGGTGTTCAGTCCCGACGGCAAATGGCTCTACGTCAGCGCTGAAGACGGCGCGGCGGTCGACGTGATCGACGTCGCGAAGCGCAGCGCGGTCAGGTCGATCAAGGTCGGAGAGCGCCCGCGCGGCATCGGCTTTCTTCCCGACGGCAGCCGCGCCTACGTGGCGGCGGAGAATTCCGACCGCGTCTACGTGATCGACTGCGAGCGCGCCGAGGTGATCGCCGTCATTGCCGCGGGCAAACGCTCCAACGGAATCGCGGTGCGCCCCGACGGCAGGGTCGTGTTCGTTTCGAACGGCGGTGACGCCTCGGTCTCGGCGATCGACGTCGCCTCGGGAAAAATCACCGCGACCGTTCCAGTCGGCCAGCGCCCCTGGAACATGGCGTTGACTCCGGACGGGAAAAAACTCTACGTCGCCAACGGCCGCTCCAACTCCGTGTCGGTGATCGACGCCGAGGCGATGACCCGGCTGCGCGACATCCCGGTGGGCGAAGCGCCCTGGGGCGTAGTAGTCCGCTGAACTACCGCGGGACGCCGGCCTTGCGGAGCAGCTGCTCCGTTTCCCTGTGTCGGCCCTCGATCGCCATCGCGAGTGCGGTCTTGCCGCGGTTGTCGCGCGCGCTTGCATCGGCGCCGTGCTCGAGCAGCAGCTTCACCGTCCCCGTGTGGCCATAGGCGGCCGCCCACATCAATGCGGTGAGATCGTTGTGATACGCGGCGCGGGAGCTCTCCCCGTCGGCGAGGAGCACTTCGACCACCTCGCTGTGCCCGAGACCGGCGGCGTAGACCATGGCCGTTTTCCCGACCCGGTCCGCCGGGGCGCGTTCGGCGCCTTTTGCGAGCAGCATTTTCACGAGCTCCGTGTTGCCCGAGAAACTCGCCGCCATCAGCGGAGTCACGCTCGCAAGATTCGCAAGATTCACGTTCGCGCCTCTTTCGACGGCGAGCCGCGCCATGTCCTTATAGCCGTTCTTCAGCGCGATCAGGAGCGGCGTGTCGCCCAGGCGGTTGCGCGAGTTTACCGCAGCACCGCCGTCCAGCAGGCGCTTCGCCGCGGCCAGGTCGCCTTGCCGCGTCGCAGCAAGAAGCTGGGCGTTGGGGGAGAGATCCTGGGCGCCTGCCGAAACGGGCGCGAGCAGGCAAAGGGACAAGGCCAACTTGCGAATCAATGTCTTTCTCCGGATGTCATGTCGATGGCGCGCCTGACGATTGCCCAGCTTGCCTGATCGTACCTTTGTTCCTATAGTACCGGTTCGCGCCACGCAAGCCGCTTCGGCAAATCTTAACAGCACTCAACAATCGCAAGGAGGATTCATGCGCACTCGTCTCCGTTTCTTCATTGCCGCAAGCCTGTGTTCGCTCGCATTCGGCGGCGTTCAGGCGCAGGAGGTCAAGGGCGGCGCCACTACTACCGCAGCGCCGATGTCGCCGGCGCTCGCGCCCGTGACCCAGGCGATGCTCGACGCGGCCGCCGGCGACGGCCTGAATCACCTTCATCCGAACAGCAATTACGAGCAGACCCGTTACTACCCCGCGGCGCAGATCGGCGCGGGCAACGTGGACAAGCTCAAGGCCCAGTTCACGTTCCAGACCGCGGTGCTCGAGTCGATGGAAACCTCGCCGCTGGTGGTGAACGGCGTGATGTTCCTCACCACTTCGTTCAACCACGTGTACGCGATCGACGCGGCGACCGGACGCGAGTTCTGGCACTACAAACACAAGATGGGGCCGATCACCACCTTCTGCTGCGGCCCGAACAACCGCGGCGTGGCCGCGTACGAGGGCATGCTCTACATGGGCACGCTCGACGCCAAGCTCGTGGCGCTCGACGCCAAGACCGGCAAGGTCGCGTGGGAGGTCCAGATCGCCGATCCGGAGAAGGGCTACTCCGAGACCATGGCACCGACCGTGGTGGAGGGCAAGGTGCTGATCGGCACCAACGGCGGGGAGTACGGCATCCGCGGCTTTCTCAAGGCGTTCGACGCCAAGACCGGCAAGCTCCTGTGGACGTTCTATACGATTCCCGACAAGGGGCACGAAGGCGTGTGGGCGGAGAACGACGCCACCGGCCGCAACATGAAGCGGGACATTGCGGCGGAAAAGAAGCAGCTAGCAGGGAAGGGCGGCGCTTTCTACCAGACGCTCGGCGGCGGCGTATGGATGACGCCCGCGGTAGACCGCAAGACCAAAACGGTGTTTTTCGTCGCAGGCAATCCCTCGCCCGACCTCTACGGCACGGAGCGCCCCGGCGACAACCTGTACACCGACTCGATGGTCGCAATCGACCTGAACACCGGCAAGTACAAGTGGCACTTCCAGTACATTGCGCACGACGTGTGGGACCTCGACGCCGTCAGCCCGCCGATCCTGACGCAGGCCAAGGACAAGGACGGCAAGATGGTCGATGTCGTCATCCACGGCGGGAAAACCGGCCATGTCTACGTGCACGAGCGCGGCACGGGCAAGCTGATCCGCTTTTCCGAAGCGATGATCCCGCAGGAAAACATGTGGGTGCTGCCGACTGCGAAGGGCGCGCGCATGCTGCCGGGCGCGAACGGCGGGGTCGAGTGGTCGCCGATGGCCTTCAGCCCGAAGACGCGCCTCGCCTACGCGCTCAACCTGCACCAGCCGATGACTTATCACGTCGAGGCCGCAAACTATCCGGGCGGCAGCAAGCTCTGGCTCGGCGGCGCATTCAAGGCCATACCGAACGAGAAGCAGTGGGGGCGGCTCGCGGCGGTCAACGTCGATACCGGCAAGGTGGCGTGGAAGTACGACACCGAGCAGCCCTTGATCGGCGGCGCGCTCGCCACCGCCGGGGGTCTGGTGTTCTTCGGCGAAGGCAACGGGCTCTTCAAGGCGCTGGACGCGGCGACCGGAAGCCTGCTGTGGCAGTACCAGGCCGGAGCCGGCGTCAACGCGCCTCCGGTGTCTTACACGGTGAAGGGCAAACAGTACGTTGCCGTTGCCGCGGGCGGAAATACGCAGATCGACTTCAAGCGCGGCAACAGCGTCGTCGTATTCGCTCTGCCCTGATCGGTCCGGCCCTCAAAGGCCGCCCTCGGGCGGCCTTTTGTTTTTTTTGCCTTGATTCGATGAAGCGAGCTCTCGCCTGGGGATTTCTCTTCGCCTTTGTTTCGGCGGCGCACGCCGATCCCGCCGCGGGCAAGCGCGAGGCCGAAGCCTGCACCGCCTGCCACGGCGCCGACGGCAACCCGGCGGTCGGCCAGTTTCCGGTCCTCGCGGGCCAGACCGCACGCTATCTCTACCTTCAGCTGAAAGACTTCAAGGAAGGCCGGCGCAGCGAACCCGCGATGGCGCCGATGGTGGCGAAGCTCTCCACCCAGGACATGCTCGATCTCGCCGAGTACTTCGCCGCGCAGAAACCGAAGCCCATTGCCTTTCGGCCCGACGCGGCGCGCGTCGCCCGCGGCAGGAAGAAGGCCGAAGAGGTGTTGTGCACCATGTGTCACCTGGGAGGCTTCTCCGGGCAGAACGAGATTCCGCGCGTCGCGGGCCAGCACCCCGAGTACGTGATCAAGCAGCTCAAGGCCTTCAAGGCGCGCACGCGCACCAACGATGCCGGCAGCATGACCAGCGTTGCCCAAACCATCACCGAGCAGGACATCGAGGATCTCGCGCACTACATCTCGAGCCTGGACTAGGAGCCCGATGCGAAAGCGGGATTTCACCGGCGCTTCGCTCGTCCTGTCCCTGGCCGGCTTCGCGCTCGTTCGAGGCGCCGCCTGCGCCGAGAGCCCCGCGGAGCAGCTCGAGACGCCCGCCGTCGAAGTGATCGGCGTCACGCCCCTTCCCGGGTTCGGCGTTCCGGCCGCCCAGGTCCCCGCGAACGTCCAGGCGGTCACGGGAGCGGAGATGATGCGGCAGCACCCGCTCAACCTGTCGGAGTTCATGAGCCAGCGCCTCTCCGGCGTGAACGTCAACGACAACCAGAGCAACCCTTTTCAGCCCGACATCAGCTATCGCGGTTTTGCCGCATCGCCCCTGCTCGGCACGCCCCAGGGAATCTCGGTGTATCAGGACGGCGTGCGCATCAACGAGCCTTTCGGCGACACGGTGAACTGGGATTTGATCCCGACCGCCGCGATCTCGACGATCAACCTCATTCCGGGCTCGAATCCCTTGTTCGGCCTGAACACG
>DASPWT010000249.1:0-2410 GCA_035637655.1 Burkholderiales bacterium
GCGAAGTAGTCGCCCGTTTCCGGGAACGAGGACGGCTCAGGGTCGGAAACCGACCATAGACGATAGGTCGCTTACCGGCCCCCGGCTCTAAAGCCGTCTGGCCCTGCCAGCTCCGCTGAGAACGGCGACGACCAGCCATACGGCGCACGCGACGAGCGCCGCGATGAATCCCCAGTTGTAGCCCTGGCGGAAGCTGCGAGTCATCATGGACCCGAGCGCGCGCAGCACCACGGGGTGCGCTATCGCGATGACGGCGAGCGTGGCGAGGGGGAGGATCATGGGCTTGACGAGAAGCCAGCGCCCTTGCTCGGGGCCGCTGAGCTCGGCGGCCCGCTGAGCGAGCAGCCAGAACACCACCAGGGCTCCGCCATTACCGAGGAACTGGGCGAGGCGGGCTGCCGTCAGGCCGGTCTTGCCGAACCTCGTGGTCTTGAACAGCGCCATGTCGCCGAGCACCCACGCCAAAGCGAGCGCCAGGACTATCACGATGACGTACCGCATCACCCACATCCAGCGTTCATTCATGTCCAACCCCCTTTTTTAGAGCTGGCAGGCCACTCTAGCCAGAACGGTTCGCCGTCGCTGTGTGAAAGTACCGGTTGTGGCGTACGCGCCGCAACCGGTTATCGCATACGGCCGGCATGAACCCCATCCAATTTACCACTAGACTCGTTCCGATTCGCCCCGTTAAGGGTGCGAAGGAGGAGCCAAGTTAGCATAAATGGAGAAAGGCGACCGGCGGCTCAGGGTCGAAAGCGGACCCCTAGGTGCTGGCTTCCCGGGTGAGTTACAACGCGTCGCAGCCGCTACGACGCTCGAAGCAATCACCCTCGCTTCGCCTCGAACTCCTTCATGTACTCCACCAGCCGTTTCACCCCCTCGATCGGCATGGCGTTGTAGATCGAGGCGCGCATGCCGCCGACCGCGCGGTAGCCTTTGAGTTGCACCATGCCGCGCGCTTCGGCGCCTTTCAGGTAGTGCCGGTCTAACCTTCCGGAGGTTTTTCAAGGAAGAAGCCATCGGGCAGTAATGCAGATGCGATGTACTCGATGTCTTTCGCAGATACCCCGCAGGCATGGAAGCGGTCCCGCCAGGTCCGGACGACCGCGATGATCTTGTCGATTTCGCCCCTGGCGGCGTCGGTCGTCAGCCCGAATCTCTCGCATTGGGAAAGCAGGTTGTAGACGCTCGCCGTGCGGCCGTAGGTGCCGATCGTCATGGCGAGGTCGCGACGCTCAAGGCTGACGACAGGCGCGGGCACCAGGTCGTACGCCGGCGTCAGGCGCCAACCGCGGGCGGTGCGGCGCACCGCGTGGTTGCGGGGATGGTCGTCGTTGTTGGTGACCGCGGCGTTGAAGACGATGCGCCGGAACAGCTCGGCGCGATCTTCGTCGGGGTTCTCCGACCAGCGGCGCAGTTCGTCGGCGAGCAGGGGATAGGACCAGCGCTCGCGATCGAGATAGCCCTCGTCGCAGTCGAGCAAGGTGAGCCCGCTCGCGAACCCGAAGCGAAGATAGCCGCCCTGAGTGCGTTCGCGGTCGAAGCGCTCCACCATGAGCACATCGCGTCCTCCGATCGACTCGACGCGCGCGTTGCAGGCGGCGACGCCGCAGCGGCGCGCAAGCTCGATGGTCGCGTATTCGATCCGCTGCAAGTTGCAGCGGTCGGCTTTTTCCGGGAATTTGCCGATCCACAGGCGATCTCCGTCCTCGATTGTGGCCTTGGGCCGCGCGCCGCCCATCGAGGTGCCGGGCTCGAGCTGCTCGAGGATGTGCACGGGCACTCGCCTTCCTTCTTCGATCGCCTCCGCGGCCGCGACCAGGTCCGCGAGCTGGTGGGTTCGGTTGTAGCGGCGCGTCGGCGCGGGGGGCTCGAGGTTCAGGCCGAAGCTCAGACAGCCCGCGCCGTCCTGAGGACCGTTCAGGAGGGTGTCGATTTCCTCCAGGTCGCCGGGACTGCGTTCGAGCTTGTGCTCGATCACGCGCCGCCCCCACGCGTCGGGGCCTGCGTCGCGCACGGCGCCGGGAATGCCTTTCAGCCTGGTGAATTCGTGGACGACGTTTCCAAGCGGAAGCTTGAAGGGATCGAACGCGATCGCGTCCCTGCGCTCGAGGTAACGGTCGCCGTAGCGGAAACGGCCGACGAAGGTTCCGTCGCGCAGTTTCTCGGCCTTCAGCAGCGCCGCCGGCACGGTCGCTAGCGTGCCGGGCAGCTGGACGTAGATGTAGGCTTGGCGCTCAGAAGTCATATTCGTTTCTTGTGGACGGCGCGCGGCGCCGTGGCGACTTCTGCGACTTGCGGACGCGTGCAGGCCGGCGCGAGGCCTCCAGCGTTTTGCCGTGAAGATCGGCGTCCGGGTGCGCGACGGCGTCCAGCGTCTTGTCGAGACCGAGCGCCCACAGAACGGTGA
>DASPWT010000250.1:0-8250 GCA_035637655.1 Burkholderiales bacterium
TCGAAGCCCTGCTTCAGGTCGCGCACTTCGGCATCGAGCGCGCCGTTGCGCCGGCGCAGCCCGGCGTTCGCTTCCTTCTGCTCCTGCACCTGCCGGTCGAGGCTCCATACCCGCAGCCATCCGCCCTTGCCGAGCCACAAGGGATACTGCAGCAGCAGGATGAACGCGGCGAGGGTAAAGGCAAGTATTTTCATCTCAGCTGATAGAAGGCGTCCCGCCCCGGGTAGCCGACGGCGTCGCCAAGGTCTTCCTCGATACGCAGCAGCTGGTTGTATTTAGCGACGCGATCCGAGCGCGACAGCGACCCGGTCTTGATCTGCAGCGCGTTCATGCCGACGGCGATGTCGGCTATCGTCGTGTCCTCGGTCTCCCCCGAGCGGTGCGAAATCACCGCGGTATAACCCGAGCGCTTCGCGAGCTCGATCGCCGCGAAAGTCTCGGTGAGCGTCCCGATCTGGTTGACCTTGATGAGGATCGAGTTGGCAATGCCGAGCTGAATTCCTTCGCGCAAGATCTTGGTGTTGGTGACGAATACGTCGTCACCCACCAGCTGCACCTTCTTGCCGAGCCTCTCGGTCAGTGCGCGCCAGCCGTCCCAGTCCGACTCGGCCATCCCGTCTTCGATGCTGATGATCGGGTATTTGTCCGCCCAGCCGGCGAGAAAATCACCGAACTCCGACGAGCCGAGTTTTTGCTTTTTTGAGTCGAGAACGTATTTGCCGTCCTGGTAGAACTCGGAGCTGGCGCAATCGAGCGCGAGCGCGACGTTCGTGCCCGCGTGATATCCCGCGCGGTCGATCGCCTCGAGCACCAACTGCAGCGCCGCTTCGTTGCTCGGCAGGTTCGGCGCGAACCCGCCCTCGTCGCCGACCGTCGTCGACAGGCGCTTGCCCTCGAGAAGGCTCTTCAGCGCATGGAAGACTTCCGCGCCGCAGCGCAGGGCTTCGCGAAAGCTCGCCGCACCAACCGGCACGACCATGAATTCCTGGATATCGAGGTTGTTGCTCGCGTGAGCCCCGCCGTTGATGACGTTCATCATCGGTACGGGCATCTGCATCGCACCGGAGCCGCCGAAGTAGCGGTACAGCGGCAGGCCCGACTCCTCCGCCGCCGCCTTGGCCACCGCCATCGAGACAGCGAGTACCGCGTTCGCGCCGAGCCGCGACTTGTTCTCGGTGCCGTCGAGCTCGACCAGGGTTTTGTCGATGAAGCTCTGCTCCTGCGCGTCCAGACCCATGATCGCTTCGGATATCTCGGTGTTGATGTGCTCGACCGCTTTCAGGACGCCCTTGCCACCGTAGCGCCCCTTGTCCTTGTCGCGGAGTTCCAGCGCCTCGCGGCTGCCCGTGGACGCTCCGGAAGGCACGGCGGCGCGGCCCATCACCCCGGACTCGATCAGCACATCGGCCTCCACGGTCGGGTCGCCCCGCGAGTCGAGAATTTCTCTTGCGACGACGTCGACGATCGAGCTCATTTATCCGCCCTTATTCTGCGTTTTCAGTTTCTGCTCCGCAAAGCCCCCGCGCTTCACCAGCGCGTCGAGCTCTTTCAAGGTGGCCAGCAACTCCTTCATCCGGTCGAGCGGCCAGGCGTTGGGACCGTCCGAGAGCGCCTTGTCCGGGTCCGGATGGGTCTCCATGAACACTCCGGCCACGCCGCTCGCCACCGCGGCGCGGGCCAGCACGGGCACGAACTCGCGCTGTCCTCCGGAAGAAGTCCCTTGTCCGCCCGGGAGCTGCACCGAATGCGTGGCGTCGAACACCACGGGACAACCCGTCTCGCGCATGATCGCGAGCGAACGCATGTCCGAGACCAGATTGTTGTAGCCGAACGAGGCGCCGCGTTCGCACACGAGGATGTTGTCCTTTCCGCTCGCCTCGCGCGCCTTCTCCACCACATTCTTCATTTCGGCCGGCGAAAGGAACTGACCTTTCTTGATGTTGACCGGCCTTCCCGCTGAGGCGACGGCGTGGATGAAATCGGTCTGGCGGCAGAGAAACGCCGGCGTCTGCAGCACGTCAACGGCCGCCGCGACTTTCGCGGCATCTTCCTTGTCGTGGACGTCCGTCAGCACCGGCACGCCGACCTTCTTCTTCACCTCTGCGAGAATCTCCAACCCCTTGTCCATCCCGAGGCCGCGGTACGACTTGCCCGAGCTTCGGTTCGCCTTGTCGTATGAAGATTTGTAGATGAACGGAACCCCGAGCTCTTTGCAGATTTCCTTCAGCGCAGACGCAGTGTCGAACGCCATCTGACGCGATTCGACCACGCACGGTCCGGCAATCAGGAACAGGGGCTTGTCGAGGCCGGCCTCAAAACCGCAAAGCTTCATGCTCTCAAGCCGCGATCGCGGTCTTGGTCTTGCCGGCCTGGTACTGCAGAGCGGCCTCGACGAACGCGGCAAAGAGCGGATGGCCGCCGCGGGGCGTCGAAGTGAATTCCGGATGGAACTGGCAGCCGATCAGCCAGGGATGCGAAGGCAGCTCGATCATCTCGCAGAGCTGCTCGCGCTGGGTGAGGCCGGAAACCCGCAAGCCCTTGTCCTTCAATCGCTGCACGTACTGGTTGTTGACTTCGTAGCGGTGGCGGTGGCGTTCGTTGATCACGTCCGCGCCGTAGACCTTGCGCGCGAGGCTCCCGGACTCGAGCGCGGCGCCCTGAGCGCCCAGGCGCATCGTCCCGCCGAGATCGGACTTTTCGTCGCGGTGCTCGATCCGGCCGTCGCGGTCCTGCCACTCGGTCACGAGCGCGATCACGGGGTGCGGCGTGTCGCGGTCGAATTCCGTGCTGTTCGCGCCCGCGAGGCCGGCGACGTTGCGCGCAAACTCGATCACCGCGAGCTGCATGCCCAGGCATATGCCGAGATACGGGACCTTGTTCTCGCGCGCGTACTGGATCGCCTTCATCATGCCTTCCACGCCGCGCTTGCCGAAGCCTCCGGGAACAAGTATTGCGTCCACCCCCTTCAACAGCGCGCCGGTGCCTTCCTTTTCGATCGCCTCCGAGTCCACATAGCGGATATTCACTTTGCTCCGCGCGTGAATTCCCGCATGCACGAGCGCCTCGTTGAGCGACTTGTAGGAATCGGCGAGATCGACGTACTTGCCGACCATGGCGACGGTGATCTCGTGCTGAGGGTGCTCGAGCGCCTCGAGCAGCTTTTTCCACGCCCTGAGTTCGGCGGGCTTGGCGATGATGCCGAGCTTGTGGCAGACGATCTCGTCGAGCATCTGCTGGTGCAGCATCCAGGGAATCCTGTAAATCGAGTCCGCATCCCAGACCGAGATGACGGCGTTGGCCTGAACGTTGGTAAACAGCGCGATCTTTTTCTTTTCTTCTTCGGAAATGGGCCGGTCCGAGCGGCACAAGAGCGCATCGGGCTGGATGCCGATCCCGCGCAGCTCTTTCACCGAGTGCTGAGTGGGCTTGGTCTTGATCTCGCCTGCGCTCTTGATGAAAGGCACGAGCGTCAAGTGGACGTAGCAGGTGTTGTGCGCACCGAGCTCAAGCCCCATCTGCCGCACCGCTTCGAGGAAGGGCAGCGACTCGATGTCCCCGACCGTGCCGCCGATCTCGACGATCGCCACTTCGGCTTCGCCCGCGCCGCGCGCGATGAACGCCTTGATCTCGTCGGTGACATGCGGGATCACCTGCACGGTGCGGCCGAGGTAGTCGCCGCGGCGCTCTTTTTTTATCACCGAATCGTAGATCTGGCCGGTGGTGAAGTTGTTGTTGCGGTGCATCCGGGCCGACTGGAAACGCTCGTAGTGGCCCAGATCGAGGTCGGTCTCGGCGCCGTCTTCGGTAACGAACACCTCCCCGTGCTGGAAGGGGCTCATGGTGCCGGGATCGACGTTGATGTACGGGTCGAGCTTGAGGAGGGTGACTTTGATGCCGCGCGATTCGAGGATCGCGGCGAGGGAGGCGGCGGCTATCCCCTTCCCCAAAGAGGAAACCACACCGCCCGACACGAACACATACTTGGCCATCTAAAACCAGGGGGATGGGATGGAGAATGGTACATGAAAACCCCTCCCCGCTCAATCCGCGCGCGGCTTCGCTATCATATCCGCATGATGCAGAGGCAGCTCTACGCGGCGCTCTAGGGCTCAAGCGAGCTCCGGTCGATTCCGGAAATGTGCGAGCGCCTCGGGATTGGCGAGCGCCTCGAGGTTCTTCACCGGCTGCCCGTGCACCACGTTGCGCACGGCGAGCTCGACGATCTTGTTCGACTTGGTGCGCGGAATATCGGGCACCTGCACGACTTTCGCGGGAACGTGCCGCGGCGTAGCGTTGGTCCGGATCTTGTTGTTGATCTTGGCGATGAGCGCGTCGTCGAGCGCGAGTCCCTCGCGGAGCTTCACGAACAGCACCACCCGCACGTCGCCGATCTCCCCCGGCGGCCAGGTCTGGCCGATGACGAGCGACTCCACCACTTCATCCAACTGCTCGACCTGGCGGTAGATCTCGGCCGTTCCGATGCGCACGCCGCCCGGATTGAGCACCGCATCCGATCTGCCGTAGATGATCATGCCCTCGTGAGCGGTGATCTCGCACCAGTCGCCGTGGGTCCAGACCCCGGGAAACCTCTCGAAGTAGGCGGCCCGGTATTTCGTTCCGTCGGGGTCGTTCCAGAATCCGACCGGCAGCGACGGAAACGACCGCGTGCAGACGAGCTCGCCCTTTTGCTCTTTCACCGAGCGGGCGTTTTCGTCGAACACCTCGACCTTGAGACCGAGGGCCCGGCACTGGATTTCGCCGCGCCACACCGGCAGGATCGGGTTGCCGAGCACGAAGCATCCGCAGATGTCGGTGCCGCCCGAGATCGAGGACAGACATACGTCGCGCTTGATCGCCCTGTAGACGTAGTCGAAACCCTCGGGGGCGAGCGGGGAGCCTGTCGAGAGCACCGTGCGCACGTGCTCGAGCCGGTGCGTTTTCGCCGGCTCCACGCCCGCCTTGAGGAGGGCGTCGATGAACTTCGCGGAGGTGCCGAGATGCGTCATCCCCTCGGCATCGGCGTAGTCGAAAAGGATGTGGCCTTTCTCCACGAAGGGCGAGCCGTCGTAGAGCAGCAATGTCGAGCCCGAAGCGAGCGCCGAGGCGAGCCAGTTCCACATCATCCAGCCCAGCGTGGTGAAGTAGAACAGCCGATCTCCTGGCTTCACGTCGCAATGCAGCTGCTGTTCGCAGACGTGCTTGAGCAGCGCGCCGCCGGCCCCGTGCACGATGCACTTGGGCACCCCGGTCGTGCCGGAGGAGAACAGGATGTACAGCGGATGGTCGAAGGGCAGCTGCTCGAAGCGGATGTCGGTCGCGGGCCGACCCGCGATGAAATCCTCGAGGCGCTGCGCGAGCGCAATGGCGGAAACGTCCGGCTGATCGCTCACGTAGGGAACGACGACGACGCGCTTCAGGCTCGGTAGCCTCGCCGCGATGTCGCGCACCTTCTGGAGCGAGTCGATTTCCTTTCCGTTGTAGAAGTAGCCGTCAGCCGCGAACAGCACCGCGGGCGCGATCTGGCCGAAGCGGTCGAGCACGCCCTGCACCCCGAAATCAGGGGAACATGTCGAGAAGGTCGCGCCGATGCTCGTTGCGGCAAGCATCGCCGAGATCGCCTCGGGCAGGTTGGGCAGATAAGCGGCGACCCGGTCGCCGGGTGCGACGCCCAGCGCGCGCAGTCCCTGCGCGATGCGCGAGACTTGCTCGTGCAGCTCGCGATGCGTGAGGCGCCGCTTGACCTTGTCTTCGCCCCAGAACACCATCGCCGTGGACGCGTCGCGCCGCCGCAGCAGGTTCTCGGCGAAGTTGAGCCGCGCTTCCGGATACCAGCGCGCGCCCGGCATCCGGTCGCCGTCGACGAGAACCCGCGCGCCCTTCGCGCTCGCGCGCACGCTCGCGAATTTCCACAGCGAATCCCAGAACTGCTCGGGGTGCTCGATCGTCCAACCGTAGAAAGCCGGATAGTCGTTGAATCCGAGCTTCCAGTCGCGGATCGCCTGGCGCGCGAAACGCGTGAGGTTCGCTTCTTCTATGCGCTCAGGACTCGGCGTCCAGAGCGGTCTTTCGGCCATGGCGGTCTCCTCTCCCCTTGCGGATTGGACATTATAATTTGCAGATCGCGCTTGAACGGGATCGGGAGAAGCATGGCACGCGAATCGATGCAGTTCGACGTGGTCGTGGTCGGCGGAGGGCCGGCCGGACTTGCCAGCGCGATCCGGCTCAAGCAGCTCGCGGCGCAGCAGGCGGTCGAACTGGGCGTGTGCGTGATCGAAAAAGGCTCGGAGATCGGCGCACACATCCTCTCCGGCGCCGTGATGGACCCGCGCGCGCTGGAGGAGCTCTTTCCCGACTGGAAGGCGCGCGGGGCCCCGCTCAACACCCCGGTGAGCGAAGACCGCTTCCTTTTTCTCACCCGATCCGGCTCGTTCAAGGTCCCCGACTTTCTCCTGCCCGAATGCTTCAGGAACCACGGCAACTACGTCGTCAGCCTCTGCAACGTGTGCCGCTGGCTCGGAAAGCAGGCCGAGAGCCTCGGCGTCGAGATTTATCCCGGTTTCGCTGCCGCCGAAGTTCTTTACGACGAAAAGGGCGCGGTCAAGGGCGTGGCCACCGGCGACATGGGCGTGGGACGCGACGGCGAGCCGACCGACCAGTATCAGCCGGGGATCGAGCTGCACGGCAAGTACGTCTTTTTCGCCGAAGGCTGCCGCGGGCATCTGGGCAGGCGGCTGATGGAGCGTTATCGCCTGAACGCGAACTCGGATCCGCAGGTATACGGCATCGGCCTGAAGGAACTCTGGGAGATCGAGCCGAAACAGCACCAGCCGGGACTCGTCATTCACTCGGCCGGCTGGCCGCTGGACGCGGACACCTACGGCGGGTCGTTCCTCTATCACATGGAAGACAAGCTTGTGTCGGTGGGCTTTGTCGTCGGACTCGCCTACGCCAATCCTTACCTCGATCCTTACGAGGAATTCCAGCGCTACAAGACCCATCCGGACATCCGCATGTTCCTCGAAGGCGGCAAGCGCATCGCCTACGGCGCGCGCGCCATCGCCGCCGGCGGCCTGATGTCGTTGCCCAAGCTCACGTTTCCGGGCGGGTGCCTTGTCGGAGACGAAGCCGGATTCCTCGACGCCTCGCGAATAAAAGGCAGCCACGCGGCGATCAAGTCCGGCATGCTCGCAGCGGAAGCCGCGTTCGCCGCGTTGCAGGCGCGACGATCCGGAGACGAGCTCGAAGCTTATCCAGCCGCGTTCGGCGATTCGTGGCTGTTCGACGAGCTCTACCGCGCGCGCAACTTCAAGCAGTGGATGTCCAAGGGACTTTACTCCGGGACCGTGATGGTCGGAGTCGAGCAGACCCTGCTCGGCGGAAAATTTCCCTGGACGCTGCACCACGGGCACGCCGACCACGAATGCCTCAGGCCCGCCTCGGAGTGCAAGCCCATCGATTATCCGAAGCCCGACGGAAAGCTCACATTCGACCGCCTCTCCTCGGTATACATCTCCAATACAAACCACGAGGAGAACCAGCCCTGCCACCTGATTCTCAAGGACGCGACCGTCCCCGTCGGCTTGAACCTCGCGAAATACGCAGGCCCCGAAGGCCGCTACTGCCCGGCGGGCGTGTACGAATTCGTGAAGAACGGCGACGGCACCGACCGGCTCCAGATCAACGCGCAGAACTGCGTCCACTGCAAGACCTGCGACATCAAGGACCCAACCCAGAACATCGTCTGGGTCACGCCCCAAGGGGGCGGCGGACCGAACTATCCAAACATGTAGCCTGGTCCGCCTTTACTCATTAAAACTAAAAGAAATAGTTGCAAATAACGAACGTTCGTACTATTGTGTGCGGATGCGAAAAGGCGAGCAGACGCGCACTTTGATCCTCAACGAGGCGGTGGCCCTCGCAAGTCAAGTCGGTTTGGAGGGATTGAGCATCGGCTCCCTCGCCGGACGCCTGGACATGTCCAAGAGCGGGCTCTTCGCTCACTTCGGTTCCAAGGAGGACTTGCAGCTCCTCACCCTCAAGCAGGCGCAGGCCTTGTTCTTCGAGCAGGTTTTCTCGCCCGCATTGAAACAGGCCCGCGGCCTGCCGCGTCTCAGAGCTCTTTTTTCGAACTGGCTCGCGTGGGTGAAACGCAACGATGATCTCGCGGGCGGCTGCCTGATGCTCGCCGCTTCGGTCGAATACGACGATCGGCCCGGGGCGGTGCGGGACTTGCTCGTCGCCGGCCAACGC
>DASPWT010000251.1:0-3240 GCA_035637655.1 Burkholderiales bacterium
AGTGTCGGTGCTAGGCTTGCACCCCTGATCCAGCTCGACCTCGCCCGCAACGGGCCGTCCTAGGCCCCGGTCCGGAGCGGCGGTCGAGGGCCAGGCCGACCCTGCCTCGGATAGCTCGAGCACGCCGAGGCCGGTCGGCCTGGTAGGGCTTGATAGCCAGGACACCACCTTCCTCAACGAACGCGCTTGGCTCAGGTTCGGACCGTAGAACGCAATCGTCGCAATTGGCCAACCCCGTAGTCCCTTCCGAGCTTTCTTTCGCAGGCGCTTAAGGAACCGATCCTCCATCATCATATTGCTCCGTCAGCGACCGTTGCGTTCACTCGACCGCTCCTTCCGATCCGCTGGGATGTAGGGAATTAATCCCTTTGCGAATGCAATTTCCTGGAGGTCGTGGGGCATGTACCGCAAATCGACCAGCAGACCATTCACCTCTGCCATCCACACAAGCGGATTCTTTTCGGCGAAGCTAGGAAGCGTCCACCGCGGGTCAAGCGGCCGGGTCCCGAGCGTCTCTTCGATCACGCGCGCCTTTGTGTGGACGGTGCTCTCGCCGACTTCGAATGCGGCACACAGGTCCGCCGTCGACATGCACGGAGTAATCGATTGTCGCTGAGAAAGTTGATCCTTCCAAGAACGTAAACGATACCGCATGCCCACGTACGCGGTTGCCCAGAAGTGAGCGGGCTCGGGCGCTTCCTGCAGAGCACCTTGGTCATCGCGCGTGCCAAGTCCCGGTATTCAGAGTTGAGGTGCTTGTCACAGACGTCGTCAGTCAAGCCGACGATCTTCTCGTAGACAGACAGCATCATTTTTGGAACCGAGTTCAAGCGCGCGGGATCAGTCATCGAAATAGCCTCATCGACCGTGACGCATTTGTGTGTACCGAGAACTCCGTCCGTATTGATTACGTGACCGAATCGCCCGAGTGGCTCCCAAAACCGCGTATCCTTTCATTCCTGGCCCGATCAGCGCTTTGCCGTCACACACCCGAGGTAAGAGCCGTATGCGGGAAAGCTGCACGTACGGATCCGCGCGGGGGGCGCGAGATAACTCGCGTCCCTACCGCACCTGCCCACCGATGCTGGCGTCGACCCTAGGGAATGAAAATGGCGATACGTTGAGGCTCTGCGTCGCTAGCTAGAGCGCTACGGGTAGTGTCGTGATCCTGTCTGCGGGGAAACTACGAGCTACAGCGTGACACGGCCGCGGCTGGGCTTGGAATCCGGGTCTCGGCGCTCGGCGCGGCAGTCGAGCTTAACGCAACGCTAGAACTTGCGGCCGACTTCGCCAAGGCATCGAACGGCTTGAGGCGGTTGCGGCGACCTCTCGCAATCGGCCACCTCCCGCTTGCTGATGGTGGCCTGACGAACCTGACATTTGCGCATCCCTGTGCGGTCGTCGCGAGCCGTCACCCGGCTTTGTCGACCGATGTGGGCTTCCGCCTATTCGCTGCGGCGAAAATGTCCCAAACGACTATGAACATCGCCGCGATCACCGGTCCCAGCACAATGCCGTTCATGCCGAAGACCTCGAGTCCGCCCAGCGTGGAGATCAGCACCACGTAGTCGGGCATCTTGGTATCGGCGCCGACCAGGATCGGACGCACGAGATTGTCCACCAGGCTGATGACGAGGGCGCCGTACGCGATCAGGACAAGTCCCTCCCAAACGGCGCCCGTCACCAGGAAATAGATGGCAACGGGCACCCAGACCAAAGCGGCGCCCACCGCGGGCAGAAGGGACAGGAACGCCATCAAGACCGCCCACAAGAGCGCCGCGCGGATTCCCAGGGACCAGAAGATCAGCCCGCCGAGAGCGCCTTGCAGGATCGCGATGACAACGGTGCCTTTGACGGTGGCGCGGATGACGGTGGCAAACTTGCTGAAAACGGCACGTTGGTGTTCGGCGCCGAGCGGAACGGCGTCCTTGATGGTCCGAAACAGCTTTTCCCCGTCGCGCAGCAGGAAGAAGAGCAGATACAGCATGATGAAAAGTCTGATGATGACCTCGAATGTAGTTTGGCCGATATTGATGGCCTGAGTAGCAAGGAACTGGCTCCCTCTCATGAAAATGTCGGCCAGTCTTTGCTGCACCGTGGCAAGGTCGGTCAGCCCGAAGCGATCGAGCAGATTGGTCACCCATGGCGGCAAGGCGTCCAGGACCTGCTGAAAATTGTGAGCGAGATTCAATTCGCCGGAGCGGAACCTCTCGTACAGGCCTGATGCTTCCTGCACCAGAGATGCGGTGATCAGCGTCGCCGGAAGGATGACGATAGCCACGATGATAGCAACCGTGGCGACGGCCGCCAGGTTGCGCCGCTGTCCCATGGACTTCGCCAGCCGTCGATAAACCGGCGCAAAGACGATGGTCAGGATCGTTGCCCAGAGGACCGCGCCGTAGAACGGCCAGAGGATCCACGCGAACGCGAAAGATATCGCGACGGTCAGCAGCAGGAAGGTTCTGTCTTCGAGGGTGCGCAAGCCGTCGCCCATTCTTGATGGCGTCGAAGAAGCAATTGTGCGCCTATCCGGGCAAGCCGTAACTGCAGCGCGGGCTACTTCTTTGCGATCTGTTCGGCCAAGCGGCGGTGATGCTCGACCGCTTCGCTCGCGCCAAAGTCCTCCAGCTCGAACATTTGCCAGATCTCGATCTCGCCATCCTCCTTATGTGGATTGGGGCAAGCGCGCAAGCTGGAGACGACGATTCCCGTCGTGCAGCAGCGCGTCGACATCCGCAAGACGCTGATGGACAAGGAGCTGGGCTCGAAGCTGACCTATTTCGAGATCCTCCAGCTGCTGCTCGAGCAACAAGCCGAACTCGGCGTACAAAAGAGCCATCTACAGGAGGCGGAAGCGGCCGTGGCCGCGATCCGCGAGACCCGCCGCCAAGCAGAGGCCGAATATCGACGCACAGTCTCCGACGAGCTCGCCAAGTCCGAGCAGAAGGCCAACGGCCTCGCTCAGGACCTGATCAAGGCCGAGCAGAAGACCAGGCTTCAACTGCTGACCGCTCCGGTGGACGGCGTGGTCAGCAGCTCGCGATCCATACGGTCGGCGGCGTTGTCACGCCTGCGCAGTCCCTGCTGGTGGTCGTGCCCAGCGACAGCCGGCTGGAAATCGAGGCCATGGTGTCGAACCGCGACATTGGCTTTGTCCAACCCGGACAAGAAGCCGAGATCAAGATCGACACCTTCAATTTCACCCGCTACGGCCTCCTGCACGGCCGGGTGCTCAGCGTC
>DASPWT010000252.1:0-2196 GCA_035637655.1 Burkholderiales bacterium
AATCGCGGCAAGGCCCCCTGCGTGATGGCCTTCGTCCTGGTCGATGCCAAGCCCGCGATGGCCGGGGGCAAGGTGCTCAGCGCGTTCGGATAAGGTTGAGGCAGTTGCGACGGCCGGCTAAAACGGAGGGAGGTCTAACGACCGAGTTGAGCGGCCGGGGACAGCTACGCGGGGCGACCGCCGCCGGCCGCGATCCACTCGTCGACGAGCTTCTCCAGCACGGCCAGGGGGAGCATGCCGCTATCGATCACGACGGCATGGAAATCGCGCACATCGAATTTCGGACCGAGGGTCTTCTCCGCGCGGGCGCGCAGCTCGAGGAACTTGCGCTGGCCGAGCATGTATCCGAGGGCCTGCGAAGGATTGGAGAAGTAGCGATCGACTTCGCTCACCGCGAAATCCTGGTCCAGGCCACCCTGCCCTGCCATGTACGCGATGGCCTTGTCGCGCGGCCAGTTGTACGCATGGATGCCGGTATCGACGACGAGCCGCGCGGCGCGAAAGAGCTCGGCCTGCAGGTGCCCGTAGTGCTGGAAGGGATCCTTGTAGAGGCCGAGATCGAAGCCGAGCTTCTCCGCGTAGAGCGCCCAGCCCTCGCTGTACGCCACGTTCCGGCTTCCCATCGAGCGCCATGGGTGGAGCTTTTCCATCTCCGCCGCTCGCGCGATTTGCATGTGGTGGCCCGGCATGGCTTCGTGCACGAAGAGCGTCTCGGTCCGCCACGTCGCCTCGTTCTTGTAGCCGAGCGCGTTGATCGTGAAGTAGCCGCTGGTGCCGAGCGGAAGCGATCCGGGCATGTAGTTGGCGGCCGTGCTGCTGGCCGACTCGGACGGCGTCATGGCTCGCACCGCATAGGGCATGCGAGGAGTCGCATGGAACAGCTTCGGCAACTGCGGTTCGACTCGCTTGCCGACTTCACGGTAGGCGGCGAGGACGGAGTCCGACGAATCAAAGAAGTATTTCTTGTCCGTCCTCAGGCTTTCGATGAACGCGTCGGTAGTGCCCTTGAAGCGAGTCTGCAGCGCGACCTCCCCGATCTCCCTGCGCAGGCGCTCGACCTGGCGCAGGCCCAGCTGGTGAACCTCCGCCGCCTTCATCCCACGGACCACGTGCGCACGAATGAGGAACTCGTAGTACTCGGCACCGCCGGGCAATGCCGCGAGACCCGCCACTTGCGGCGCCTTGGGCCGGTATTCGTTCACGATGAACGCCTTAAACCGGCGCAGCGCCGGCTGGTAGTCCTCCGCGATGGCGCGCCGGGCCGCAGCGGTCAGTGCCGCACGCTCGTCCTCGGGAACGCCGCTCGCGAAATTCCTGAAAGGACTGAGAAGCGTGCTGTCCTCCACGGTGTCCACGACATGCGCATCGATTGCGGCCACGACGCGATCGAGCACGGGGACCGGGCTCAGCCATCCGCTCTTCATCCCGGCGCGCAGCCGTTCGATGGTCTCGTGAGCGAACTTCGGCGTGGCGCTGATGCGCTTGATGAAGTCGCGATAGTTGTCCGCAGTCCGAAAGGGCGTCGTCTGCGCCATGCGTGGCATCGCGTTCTGCACGCCTCCGAGCGTCGAGAGAACCAGGCCCTCGGCGCGCGCGAAGCGCTGCGCCTCCACGCTCACCTCCATCTTGTCGCGCAGCAGCTCATAGGAGACGCGGTCCTGCCCGCGCAGCACCCTGGCGTCGATCGCCTTCAGCTGCTCCAGCGCGTCACGTTCGCGGGCACGCTCTTTCTCCAGCGTGGCGAAAGACAGGTCCGGGAGGAGGTGGTCGTAACCGGGGACCCCGCGCACCGTCGCCTGCCAGGGCGAGCGGCGGAAAACGGCTGCGAGATCGTCGTCGAGGAGCGCCTTCAGCTGGACGGAGGCGGGTTGCGGGGCGGGAGTCTGAGCGGATGCAGTGGCGATGCCGGCGGCGAGTGCCGCGGCGAATAGGATCTTCAGCATGGTCCTGGACCGTTCATTTCGACGAACGTCCATGATGCCCGAATTTGCTGTCTGTGCGACGCTCAACGCCGACGTGCGCGGATTGCTCACGCCACCTCGATGACCACTTTTCCCGTCGCCCGCCCGGACTCGGAATACGCGAGTGCGTCACGCACCTGCTCGAGCGGAAAGATCTTGTCCACCAGCGGTTTGATGACGCCGCCTTCCACCAGCCGCGTGATCTCTCTCAGCTGCTCCTGCATGCCGTTGTTAG
>DASPWT010000253.1:0-7104 GCA_035637655.1 Burkholderiales bacterium
CACGCGGCGATCAAGTCCGGCATGCTGGCGGCGGAGGCGGCGTTCGCCGCCCTGCAGGCGGGACGATCCTCAGACGAGCTCGACGCTTACGGCACCGCGTTCCAGGACTCCTGGCTTTTCGACGAGCTGTACCGAGCGCGCAACTTCAAGCAGTGGATGTCCAAGGGCCTTTATTCGGGCACGCTGATGGTGGGCGTGGAGCAGACCCTGCTCGGGGGAAAATTCCCCTGGACGCTTCACCACCGCCACGCCGATCACGAATGTCTCCGGCCCGCATCGGAATGCAGGCCGATCGACTATCCGAAGCCCGATGGCAAGCTCACGTTCGACCGCCTCTCCTCCGTATTCATCTCCAACACGAACCACGAGGAGAACCAGCCCGGGCACCTGACATTGAAAGATGCGAGCGTCCCGGTCGCGGTCAATCTTGCGAGATACGCCGGTCCCGAAAGCCGCTACTGTCCGGCGGGCGTGTACGAATTCGTGAAAAACGGCGACGGCACCGACCGGCTCCAGATCAACGAGCAGAACTGCGTCCACTGCAAGACCTGCGACATCAAGGATCCGGCCCAGAACATCGTCTGGGTCGCGCCACAGGGCGGGGGCGGACCGAACTACCCGAACATGTAATCCTCTTTTAACCCCTCAAAACAAAAAGAAATAGTTGCCAATAGCGAACGTTCGTACTATTTTGTGCGGATGCGCAAAGGCGAGCAGACGCGCGCTTTGATCCTCAACGAGGCCGTCGCATTCGCAAGTCAAGTCGGCTTGGAGGGATTGAGCATCGGCTCGCTCGCCGAACGACTTGATATGTCCAAGAGCGGCCTCTTCGCTCACTTCGGTTCCAAGGAAGACTTGCAAGTCCGGACGCTCAGGCGGGCGCAAGAGCTTTTCCTCGAGCAAGTGGTTTCCCCCGCCGTGAAGCAGGACCAAGGCCTGCCGCGTCTCAGAGCCCTGTTCTCGAACTGGCTCGCCTGGCTCGAAAGCAACGAGGATCTCCCCGGCGGCTGTCTCATGCTCGCCGCCTCCGCCGAATATGACGATCGCCCCGGCCCCGTGCGCGACCTGCTCGTCGCCGGGCAGCGCGAGCTGCGCGGCGCAATCGCCAAGGCGATCCGCCTTGCCATCGACGAGGGGCATCTCAAACCTCAGACCGATCCCTGGCAATTGACCTTCGAGCTGTTCGGGATCGTCCTCGCCGCCCAACACGACCTCAGGCTGCTCGGCGACGCACGCGCGCTCGAGCGCGCCGGCGACGCTCTGGAACGGCTGATCGAAGCGCATCGCGGATTCCAATTTCCGCAGGAAACTGACACAATTGAACCACAGGGAGGTCGATTGCCATGAAAACACACCGAATTGAGTTGTGGGCGTCGCTTTTCGTCTTTGCCTTTTTTCCCGTTGTGGCGCAGGCCCAGAACGTGTTCCGTCTGTACGGCGGGCTTGCGCCGACCAGCTATAGGATTTCGTTTGACCAGAACGCCCCCGTCGGCTATAGCAATCAGACTGCGAAGTCCAGTTACACGGCGGCCAATGTCGGCCTGACCTGGATATCGCCCAAGGGAATCTATGTCGATTTCGCGGCGCAGCAGAGCCTCAGCGCCACGCACGACTTGTGGAATTCCGTAACCAGCGAGAAGCAGGATTTTTCGCACGATTCCTACACCCTGACGGGGGGCTACAGCCATGCTTTTGCCCAGGGTGCGAGCGTCTCGGGTTTTGGCGGCTACACCGTAAGCAACACCCAACTCAACGCACCCAGTGTACTGGGTTTTACCAAGGATAAATTCGACAGCCAGGGGATCTTCGTCGGCGTGGGCGGAGGGATTCCGGCGCTGCGCGGCCAGTTCAGCGGGAGCTTCGCCATTGCCGGGATGAAGGGCAAGTGGAAGGACGACAGCGGCTTCAACAACGACGCCGACACCACCTTCGGTTTCAGCCTTGGGGGGGCTTATACCTACCCGATCACCCCGGCCCTGGGAGCAACTGCCGATTTGAGATACCAGCAATACAAGTACAACTTCGGGGTCGTCACCACGGCCGCGTACACGGTGACCGAGAAAATCACCAGCCTCGGGGTCAGGCTCGGCTACCGGTTCTGATTCGCTGCTAGAACGTCGGCGGGATGATGATCGTCGACTTCTTCTTTTCCGGTTCTTTTTGCTTCTTGGCCGCCTCCTCCAACCGGGCGCTCTCCAATTCAAGCATGCGCTGGCGCGCCGGTTCCGCATACTGACCGTTCGGGTAGCGGTTGAGGTATTTCTGAAAGTCGGCGGCCTTGCGGCTCGATTTGATCGAGTCCCAGAGTGACGTCTCGGCAGCCAACTTTGCTTTACTCTCCGCGTCGCGTTGTGTTTGCACCTTGGCTTCGCGCTGTGCCTTCGCCTCGCGTTGCGCTCTCTCTTCGCCTTCGCGCTTCGCCTGTGCTTCCGCCTCGCGTTTCGCTCGCGCTTCGGCCTCACGTTTCGTTTGCGCTTCGGCTGCGCGCTGCGCCTTTGCTTCCGCTTCCCGCTTCGCCTTGAGTTCAGCCGCGCGCTGGCCCTGTGCCTCGGCAGCCCGTTTCGCTTGTTCCTCGGCGTCGCGCTTCGCCTGGGCATCGCGCTGCGCCTTCGCCTCGGCATCGCGCTTCGCTTGCGCCTCGGCCTTTGCCGTTTCGGCCGCGTCGCGCCTGGTCTTTGCCTCGGCCTCGACCTTCTGAGCGGTCGATTGCTGGCTCGCCTTCATCACAAAGAAATAGGCGGCGGCGCCGGAAAGTACCAGTACCACGAGTATCGCCGGTACGAGTATCGAGCGTCTTTTCTCGGCTCGCGCAGGTTCCGGCGACGGCGCGTCTGCGAGCTTGATGGTCTTGTCGACGGGTCGCTCGCTCTGCTCGGCTTCGGCGCGCGGGACACTCCTCTGAAGCCGCGTCCTGTCGGCTTCCGCCATGGTGCGGGTGCCGCTGTCGTCGGCAGGGACGCCGCTCCGCAGCTTGGAGGCCTTGCGTCCCGCGAGCGACGCGTAGACGCCTTGAGGAAACTGCCGCACGTAGAGCTCGAAATCGTTCGGGTCGTCGCTGTCCTTGATCGAGCGCCAGAACTCGAGCTCCATTTCCCCGGATCGCAGCGCCTCCGGATGGGTGGCCTGAGAGACAGCGGGCTCGCGCGGCACGACGAGGGTGGGTTCGGCGTCCGGTAACGCCGGCTTCCCTTCCGCGGCGCGCCTGAGCGCCTCCGCGAATTCGCGCGCGGTCGAGAAACGCTGGTCGGGATTCTTCGCCAGCGCCTTGGCCACCACCCGGTCGAACTCGGGCGAGACCGCCACGTTGATCGACGACGGCATCGGGGGGTCGTCATGGATGATCTTCTTCGCGACGGTCCATGCGCCCTCCCCAGTAAACGGCTTCTGGCCGGTCAAAAACTGGTAAAGAATGATGCCCGCCGAGAAAATGTCGCTGCGCCGGTCGACGCGCTGCCCCTGGATCTGTTCGGGCGACATGTAGGCGGGCGTGCCGACCATGGTACCGGCCTGCGTGCGCTCCGCGTTCGTGCGGTCCGCATCCGTGACGCGGGCCACGCCGAAATCGGTGAGCTTGGCCCGGCCTTGGCCGTCCAGCATCACGTTGGCGGGCTTGATGTCGCGGTGGATCACGCCCGCCTCGTGCGCGAAGTCGAGCGCGTCCAGCAGCTCGCACATGATGCGCACGCTTTGCTTCCGGTCAAAAACCTGGCTCGTGGCCAGGGCCGACTTCAGCTCGTTGCCGCGGATGAACTCCATGACGAGGTAGGCGATGTCGCCTTCTTCGCCGAAGTCGTAGACCTGGACGATGTTCGGGTGATTGAGCCGGGCCACAGCATGCGCTTCGCGCACGAAACGCATCGAGAAATCCTTCGAGGTCTCCTCGTCGAGCTGGCTGATCAGAATGGTTTTGATCGCCACCTTGCGGTGAAGCTTGGGATCGAGAGCCTCGTAGACGATGCCCATCGCCCCCTTGCCGAGGACCCGCTCGAGCACGTAGCGACCGAGAGTTTGCGGTCCGGCGGCCATACTTCAGAGCAAGACGATGCGCTCGTGCACGCGCGCGGGGTGAGGGCTCAAAACTGCCCCTCCGCCAGCGCCATCACCCCCGCCGCGCCGTGCACGATCGTGTTTCGAAGCCCCGGCGCTTGGGTCAGCAGGTGATCGGCGTAGAACCGCGCGGTCTTGATTTTCGCCTCGTAGAAGGACTTGTCGCCCTTGCCTTCCGACAGCCGCTGCTGCGCGACGAGCGCGGCGCGCGCCATCTGCCAGCCGCCGCAGACGATGCCCATGAGCTTCAGGAAGGGCACGGCGCCGGCGTGCGCCGCCTTGATGTCGCTGCCGTAGGTGATGACCATCCAGGAGACGCACTCCTCGGCCGCGGTCAGCGCCGCGGACAAGGCCTCGCGCGTCGCGGCCATGTCCTCCCCCGCCGCCTTGCCGAGCTCCGCTTCCACCGCGCGCATCACCGCGATCATCTCCTTCGCGGTCGCGCCGCCTTCGCGCGCAATCTTGCGGCCGATGAGGTCGTTCGCCTGGATGCCGGTCGTGCCTTCGTAGATCGTCGTGATCCTCGCGTCGCGCAGGTGCTGGGCCGCTCCAGTCTCCTCGATGAAGCCCATGCCGCCGTGCACCTGGATGCCCGTGGACGCCACCTCGATGCCGGTCTCGGTGAACCAGCCCTTCACGATCGGGATCATGAGATCGGCGAAAGCCTGGTTGCGCGCGCGCTCCTCCTTGTCCGGGTGCCTCAGGGACTTGTCCACCGCCGCCGCGACGACATAGCCCAACGCGCGCATCGCCTCGGTCTGCGACTTCATGCTCATCAGCATGCGGCGCACGTCCGGGTGGTGGATGATGGTCACCGCCTTGCCGCCGCCTGCGACGTCGCGGCTCTGGACGCGCTCCTTCGCGTACGCGAGCGCCTGCTGGTAGGCGCGCTCGGCGATCGCGAGGCCCTCCAGGCCGACGGCGAATCGAGCTAAGTTCATCATGATGAACATGTATTCGAGCCCGTGGTTTTCCTCGCCGACCAAGTAGCCGGCCGCGTTTTCGTATACGAGGACGGCGGTCGGGCTCGCGTGGATGCCGAGCTTGTGCTCGATCGAGGCGCACAGCACCTCGTTCCTCTGCCCGATCGAGCCGTCGGCGTTCACCAGGAACTTCGGCACGAGGAACATCGAGATGCCGCGAACGCCCTCGGGCGCGCCCTCGACGCGCGCGAGCACGAGGTGGATGATGTTCTCCGCCAGATCGTGCTCGCCGTAGGTGATGAAGATTTTCTGCCCCGAGACGCGGTAATGGTCTCCTTCGCGGATCGCCTTGGTCCGAACGAGCGCCAGATCGGACCCCGCCTGCGGCTCGGTGAGGTTCATCGTGCCGGTCCAGCTGCCCGCGATCATCTTCGGCAGGTATTGCTTTTTCTGTTGCTCGGTGCCGCGCAGGATCAATGCCTCGACCGCGCCCGCGGTGAGCATCGTGACAAGCGAGAAAGACAGATTCGCCGACTTCCACATCTCGACGACCGGCGTCGAGACGATCTTCGGCAGCCCCTGCCCGCCGTGCTCGGCGGGCGCCTGCAGCGCGTTCCAGCCCGCCTCGACGAACTGCCGGTACGCTTCCTTGAAACCCTTGGGAGTGGTGACCTTGCCCTGGTCCCACTTCGAGCCCTCCTTGTCGGCAGGCTGGTTGAGCGGCGAGAGGACACCGCTCGCGAACTTCGCGCTCTCCTCGAGAATCTGGTCGACGAGCTCGGCGTTGATCTCCTCGCAGCCGGGCAGCTTCGCGATCTCGGCCAGTCCGGCCAATTCCTGCAGCACGAAGTGCATGTCGCGCAGCGGTGCCTTGTATTCGCTCATATGTGCCTTTGCAAAAGCGAGTTTATCCCAGCTCTTTTACCATTTCCGGAACGATCCGGAACAAGTCCCCCACGATCCCGTAGTCTGCCACCTGGAATATCGGCGCTTCCTCGTCCTTGTTGATGGCGACGATGACGCGGCTGTCCTTCATGCCCGCGAGGTGCTGGATCGCCCCCGAGATGCCCACCGCGATGTAGAGCTCCGGTGCGACGATCTTGCCGGTCTGCCCGACCTGCCAGTCGTTCGGCACGAATCCCGCGTCCACCGCCGCGCGCGATGCGCCCATCGCTGCACCCAGCTTGTCGGCGAGCCGTTCGAGAATCTTGAAATTGTCCCCCGAGCCCATGCCGCGCCCGCCCGACACCACCACGCGCGCGGAAGTCAGCTCGGGGCGCTCGGACTTGGTGAGCGCGCGGCCGACGAGCGCGGACAGGCCCCAATCCGCGCCCGGCTGAAGGGTTTCGACTGCGCCCGAGCCGCCGTTTGCGGAAGCCGCGTCGAAACCCGTCGTTCGCACGGTGATGATCTTGATCCTGTCCTTCGATTGCACGGTCGCAAGGGCATTGCCGGCATAGATCGGGCGGACGAAAGTGTCCGCGCTCACGACCGAGACGATGTCGGAGATCTGCGCCACATCGAGCAGCGCCGCGATGCGGGGCGCGAGATTCTTGCCGAAGGAATTCGCAGGCAGAAGGACATGCGTATAGGCTCCGGCAAGGCCCACGACCAGCGGGGCAAGGTTCTCCGCAAGCGGGTCCTTGTAATGCGGCGCATCGACTGCCAGGACCTTGCTGACGCCCGCGATCGCGGCGGTGGCCTTTGCGGCCGCCCCGCACCCCGAACCGGCCACCAGCACCACGACGTCGCCGCTGATCCTTGCCGCAGCGGCGACGGTATTGAGCGTCGCCGACTTGACCGATTGGTTGTCGTGCTCGGCGATGACGAGGACGCTCATGCGATCACCTTCGCCTCGTTGCGCAGCTTCGCAACCAGCGCCCTGGCGTCGGGCACCTTGGCCCCTGCCTTGCGCTTGGGCGGTTCGTCGACCTTAAGAGTCTTGAGCCGCGGCGCGACGTCCACCCCGAGCGCGTCGGGTTTCAAAGTCTCCAGCGGCTTCTTCTTCGCTTTCATGATATTGGGCAGCGTGACGTAGCGCGGCTCGTTCAGCCGCAGGTCGGTGGTCACCACCGCGGGCATCTTGATCGAGATCGTCTCCAGCCCTCCGTCCACCTCGCGCGTCACCTCGGCC